>JAHFUS010000051.1 GCA_023264975.1 Actinomycetes bacterium
GCGCGGCCCGAATGCCACTGCGGACCATTGCCGTCCTGCCTTGCCGCATCGGCACGGCCTAGAGCAAGCACCTCTGCCATAACCGCCCGAACGCCGGAGCTACTGAAAGGACCGGGCTAGTAGCGGCTGGCGAAGGCGGGGGCCTTGGCCGCCCGGCGGGGAACCACGAGGGCCGAGGCGGCGACGGTCAGGAGCAGGCCGATGCCCACAAGGACGAGGGTCGTACCGGGCGAGTCGGATGACGGCGACGCCACCATCGTCACCGTCACGGTGCGGCTGTCGGGCGAGGTGACGGGAACGACGACCGGCGCAGCCACCGGCCCGACGACGGGGGCGGGGACCGGGGCGACAGGGGTGGGGACGACAGAGGTGGGGGCGACAACGGGCTCGACCGCAGCCGGGACCGCCGGCGCAGGCGCCGGCGCCGAAGCGGGCTTCGGAGCCGGGGCGGGGACCGGGGCGCGGGCGACGACAGGCGCAGGAGCAGGCGCCGGGGTGGGCGGGGCGGCAGCCTGGACGATCACGGGAGCGGAGGGCGCTCGCGTCTGCATGAAGTCGGCCGTCACGAAGATCCGGCCGCCTCCGTCGCGGACCACGCCGATGCCGACGGAGGTGAACGATGCGCCCACCATGTTCTTGTAGTGGGCGGCGCTGGCGACGAAGGCGTCGTGCAGGGTGGCGACGTCCGTGCCGACGCCGACGTTCTCGCCGAGGCCCACCCAGGTGGACGGGCTCTGGTCGGCCAGCGCCGGGTTGTGGGAGATGGTGCCGGCGGCAGCCATTCGGGCGGACCACGCACGGGCCACCGCCGTCAGGTCGCCGTTGGAGGCGAGGGCGCCGAGGCCCTTGGACGCCCGCAGGTCGTTGAGGCTGGTCAGGAAGGCGCCCTCGTCCCCGACGTCGTCGGCGCTCGCCGGCTGGGCGAACAGCATCGACACCGCCAGCACGGCCACGACCATCGACCCCAGAACTTTGCGCACGTCCGCCATGGCGCTTGCCTCCCCAGGCGTTTCCGCCGGTCAGCCCACTGGAGGCGCAAGCCCCCATTCGGTAGCCCGTCTGCCTTGGAGCCGAAAGCTCCGTCAGGTCCGTGGCTTTGCGTCACCGGGTTTCCCCGGCTTTGCCGTTTCGTGGGAATGGTCTTGGGGAGTGTGTCGGCGCGGAACCGCCCCAACTTCAGTGCAGATTCGGGATTTTCTCACGGAGCGTGGTGATCCACCGCAAAGGGCCCGGCGCCGATGGGACGCCCGGGGCGGGGGCACCGCTACGAGGGCCACGCTTCCTGCAGCCGCCTGAAGGTCGAGTCGAGGGACTCGGGCAACACCCTCGTCTCGGCCACCGACGTCATGAAGTTGGTGTCGCCCTCCCAGCGGGGCACGACGTGCAGGTGAAGGTGGCCGAGCACGCCGGCGCCGCCGGCCCGGCCGAGATTGGCGCCCACGTTCATCCCGTGCGGGTCATAGGCCGCCTTGATCGCCCGCACCGCAGCGGTGGCCGCCGCCCACAGCTCGACCGCCTCGTCGCCGTCGAGGGCCTCGATGTCGGCGACATGCCGCAGGGGCAGCGCCATCACGTGACCGGTCGTGTACGGGTAGGCGTTGAGGATGACGGCGACCCGCTCGCCCCGCCACACCACCGCCTCGGGCCCGGCCACGACCCGGCACAGCACGCAGCCGTCGTCGGGAGGACGCGGCTCACCGGTGGATCCCACATACTCGGACCGCCATCCCGCCCACAGCCGGTCGAGACTCACCCCACCGCCGCGTGGGTGTCGACCTCGGCCCTGAGACGGGCCACGAAGTCGTCGACGGGCACACCCCGCTCGGGACGGTCGGCCCCCCGGGCGTTGACGCCGACGGTGCCGGCGGCCACGTCGTCGTCGCCCACCACCAGCACATAGGGCAGCTTGTCCAGCTTGGCCCTGCGGATGCGGGCGCCCAGCGGCTCGTCGCCCTGCACCCAGTCGGCCCGGAGGCCCTCGGCCTTCAGGCGGGCGGCCACTGCGGCGGCCGTGTCGTCGTGGTCGTTGCGGACGCCGAGGACTCGGGCCTGCACGGGCGCCAGCCACGCGGGGAAGGCGCCGGCATGGTGCTCCACCAGCACGCCGAAGAAGCGCTCGACGGACCCGAAGAGGGCCCGGTGGATGATGTAGGGCCGGTGGCGGGCGTTGTCGGCGCCGGTGAACTCGAGGTCGAAGCGGGGCGCAAGCTGGAAGTCGACCTGGAGGGTGGACATCTGCCAGCGCCGGCCGATGGCGTCGCGGATGTGGACGTCGATCTTGGGGGCGTAGAAGGCGCCCTCCCCCTCGGCCACCACGTACGGCACCTCGGCCGACTCCAGCGCCAGGCGGAGGGCCTCGGTGGCGATGTCCCACTCGGCCGGGTCGCCCACGTACTTCTCGGGACGGGTGGCCAGCTCGGCTTCGAAGTCCTCGAAGCCGAAGGTGCGCAGGAGGCGGATGACGAAGGCCAGCAGGCTGGCCAGCTCCGACTCCAGCTGATCGGGGGTACAGAAGATGTGCGAGTCGTCCTGGGTGAAGCCGCGCGCCCGGAGCAGGCCGTGGAGCACGCCCGAGCGCTCGAAGCGGTACACGGTGCCGAGCTCGAACAGGCGCAGCGGCAGGTCGCGGTACGACCGTTGCTGGGACCGGTAGATGAGCATGTGCATCGGGCAGTTCATGGGCTTGGGGTAGTAGGTGGCGCCCTCCATCTCCATGGGCGGGTACATGCCCTCGGCGTACCACTGGAGGTGCCCGGACGTCTCGAACAGCGTGGACTTGGCCAGGTGCGGGGTGTAGACGAACTCGTAGCCGCCGGCTTCGTGCTCGGTGCGCGAGTAGTCCTCCATGGCCTTGCGGATGAGGCCCCCCTTGGGGTGGAACACGGCCAGCCCGCCGCCGATCTCGGACGGGAAGTGGAACAGGTCGAGTTCCACGCCTAGGCGGCGGTGGTCGCGCTTTTCGGCTTCCTCCACCTGCTTGAGGTGCTCGGCGAGGGCCTTGTCGGACTCCCACGCGGTGCCGTAGATCCGCTGGAGCTGGGCCTTGTGCTCGTCGCCCCGCCAGTAGGCGCCGGCCACCCGGGTGAGCTTGAACGAGCCGAGTCGGGAGGTGGACGGAACGTGCGGGCCGCGGCACAGGTCCACGAAGCGCCCGGTGTTCCGGTAGGCGCTCACCGAGCCGCCGGCTGCGCCTTCGTCGGGGTCGACGCCCGCGATGATCTCGATCTTGTACGGCTGGTCGGCGAACATGGCCAGGCCTTCGTCGCGGGTGAGCTCCTCGCGCTCGAACGGCTGGTCCTCGCCCACGATCTCGCGCATGCGGGCCTCGATGCGATCGAGGTCGTCGTCGCTGAACGAAGCGCCGCCGGGAAGGTCGAAGTCGTAATAGAAGCCGTTCTCGATGGGCGGGCCGATGGCGAACTTGGCGCCCGGCCACAGCTGGAGCACAGCCTGGGCCAGCACGTGGGCGGTGGAGTGGCGCAGGATGTGACGGCCCTTGGGCGAGTTGGCGGTGATGATCGCCACCTCGCAACCCTCGGGAGGCAGGGGGGAGCTGAGGTCGACCTCGGCCCCGTTCACCTCGGCCGCGACCGCCGCCTTGGCAAGGCCACGCCCGATGGACGCGGCCACGTCACCCGCCGTGGAGCCGGCCGGCATCTCGCGGGTGGAGCCGTCGGGCAGGGTCACGGTGAGGGTCGACATCACCGGTCGAGAGTAATCGGCAGCACCCACGCGCCAGACCAGCGCCGGCGTAGCTCCCGACGGCCTCAGGGCCGGCGCGCCGCCCATGCCGCCTCCAGCTCGCCGAGGCTCAGGTTCTCGGCCTCCCGCAGCGTGGCGTCGACGATGTGGTCGACGCTCCCGGGCGCCACCCGTACCGCCCCCAGCCGCTTGAAGAAGGCCGGGGGCGCATCGGGGCCGCGGCGGCCCGCCAGCAGGGAGACGGCGGACCGGCTCTCCCCGTAGGCGCGGACGACGGCCGCCGCCGGGCCGGTGCTCATCTCGAAGTCACGCGGCAGACGGGCGTCGCCCCCCGGCGGCCGGCGCTCGCCGGTGGGCCTGCCGACGGCGACCCAGTCGGCCACGCCCTCGTGGACCCACGCCGGCACGAACGGACCGGACATCGGTGCGGAGGCGAAGTGGACGAGCTCGTGCACCAGCGTCTCGACCTGGCCCGGTCGGTCGTACAGGCTCAGGCGGGCGTCCTGCACGTACACGCGCGGCGCGGTCGCGGCCCAGCCCGTCTCGTCGTGCTCCACGCCGTAGCCGGCAAAGGCCACGAACTTGTCCAGGTCGACGGTGGACTCGAGGAGGCGCTCGAGCTCGTCGACCGAGCCGGGAAGGATGACCGGGAGACGGCCCGACCACGGCTGGCTCCACTGCCCGGCGAAGGCGACGGCCGCCTCCTCGGCGATGGCGGCCAGGGCCGCTGCCCGCTCCACCTGCTCGGGATGGCTGAGGACGATGACGTGCTCGGTGCGCTCGAGGCGCACGGGGCCGGCATCCCAGAGTTGGCGGTCGGTCTCCAGGCCGACCGCATCCAGGTCGTCGTCGCCCCCTACGAACCAGGTGCCGTCGCGCTGCACGAACGTCAGCCACAGGTGGTCGACGGCGTCCCGGTCGTCGTAGCCCTCGAAGCGGTACACCTGACGGGTCTCCGGCAGGAAGACCCTGGCGCCGCCGTAGCGCCCGGCCAGGCCGGTGCCGAGGTCGCCGGTGTCGTCGGTCGACGCCCGCAGGGCGAAGGAGGCGAGCGGGAGGGAACGCAGGCCGTCGAACTGGCGACCCTGCGCCGCCTTGAAGACGGGCGGCGCCTGCGGGTCGACGGTGGCGAGGAAGGCGCCCCGGTCCTTGCCCCGGACCGCCCGGGTGCGGGCGTCGAGCACCGCCTGGGCCGCCGCCAGCGGCTCGGCCGCAGTGGCCACGGCGGCGCTCCCGACCGACTCGGCCGAGGCCGAGAATGCCGGAGTGGCGGCGGCGAACATGAACAGGACCACCACCGCGACCAGGGCCGGCCGGCGGGCGGGCGGACGCCCCGCCGATCGGCGGTGGTGCAGGCATGCCATCCCGCCAGTGTGGCCGTCCCGCCGCCGGTGCCGGTATCCCCCGGTTGGCGGCCGCCCGTCGCTACCGTTTCCTGTCATGCCTTCGGGGACGGCTGCCGGCATCTTCGTCCTGCCTCCGGGCACGACCCTCCCCTCCCCTCTCCCGCCCGGCCTCACCGTGGTTCTCGCTGCCGGCGCAGCCGCGGCAGAGGGCACCGGTGCAGCCGTCGCAGGGATCCTCGGTGCCGCGCTGTGTGCCACTGAGGACGAAGCGGTGGCCGTGCTGAGCGCCCGCCGGGCCGGCGCGGTGGAAGGCGCTCTCGCCCACCTGCGGGAGGGCGCCGCCGCCGCCGCCGCTGCCATGACGGCGACGGACATGGTGCGGGTCGGCCTCTCCGACGTGCCCGCCGGCCTGTCGGCGGCATCCGTGCGGTCGGCCGCGCGCACGGTGGGCGAGGCGGTCGAGGCCGTCCACGCCGCCCGCGAGGCCGTCGGCAGCCGGCCCGGTTACGACGAGGCATCGGCGACCGCAGCCCGTGCCGCCCAAGCCGAGGTCGACCAGGCACGCATGGACCGTGGCGGTGCCCTGCCCCGGGCCGCCCGGATGCTCACCATGGCGAACGTGGGCGCCGCGCTGGTGGTCGCCGGGCGGGTGGTGAGCGAGGCGTTCGACCGAGCCTTCGTGCTGGTGGCCCTCGCCCCCCTCGCCGCCCTGGGCTACGCGGCACACGCCGTGATCGAGCCCGCCCGCCGGTCGCGCGCCGCCGCCCGGCGCCGGTGGTCCGCCCTGCGCGCCATGAACGTCAGCACGCTGGCCGGCCTTGCCGCCCTCGAGGAACGGGCCGCCGCCTGGGAGCGGCGGGCGGCCAGGCTGACGGCGGCCGAGGCAGAGCTGCGCGGGGTGCGGGAGCTGTGGCGGTCGCTGGTGGGCGACGCCGTGGCCCTGGCCAGCGCCGAGCGGCTGGCGGCCGACCTCGACGCCTTCGCCGCAATCGAACAGGCGGAACGGGAGGCAGCGCGCGCGTGGGCGGAATCGGCCGCCGACCTCCAGGCGGCCGAGGACACAGTGCCGGCCGGCGCCCCCCTCGTGCTCGTCGACGCCGACCCCGAGGCGGACCCCGACGTCCGCGCCGCTGCCGTGCGCCGCCTGGCCACCGTGGCCGGCGCCACCCCCGTCGTGTTCGTCGTGGCCGAGCCCGTGCCCACGGCGATCGTCGCCGAGGATGCCCCCACCTCCTCCGACATCGCCCCTCCGGACGATTCGCAGGTGGGTGCGCCTCCGTGGCCGGCGCCGGCGCTTGTACCGGAGCGGGTGCCTTCTCGGCCGGTGCCGGTAGCCACCGTCAACAACAACAGCGGCGTCGTCGACCTGCGCGAGCGGGTGCGGGCGGGGCTGCTGCGCCTGCGGGCCCGCACCGGCCCGCCCCGTACCCCCCCTGCGCCCGGATCGGTGGCCGCCGAGGGCTGAATCCACTCCCCGTCCGGCGGCGGGCGGGGGAGACTGTCGGCGTGGGCGACCGGTTCGAGTACGTGGACGTACGCGTGGACGGCGACGACGGTCCCATCGTGTCGGGGTTCTCAGCCCGCATCTCGGCCTCCGGGCTCACCGCCGTCATCGGCCCGTCGGGCGCGGGGAAGACCACTCTGGTCCGACTCCTGAACCGGCTCGACGACCCCGACGGTGGCGTGGTCCTCCTCGACGGCGAGGACGTCCGCAGTTATGACGTGCTGGCCCTGCGCCGGCGGGTCCAGTACGTGGGGCAGGTGCCCGTGACCTTTCCCGGTACCGTCGCCGACAACCTGTGTTCCCCCGACCCAGCCGCCCTGCTCGACCGGGTGGGACTGCCGGCGTCGCTGGCCGGGCGGGAGGCCGATCGGCTGTCGGTGGGCGAGGCCCAGCGCATGTGCCTGGCCCGGGCGCTGGCCCTCGAGCCCGAGGTGCTGCTGCTCGACGAGCCCACCTCGGCCCTCGACTCGGCGTCGAAAGAGGGCGTGGAGGCGCTCGTGGTCTCGCTGGCAGCCGATGGGCTCACCGTCGTGATGGTGAGCCACGATCCCCGCCAGGCGTCCCACCTGGCCGACCACGTGCTCGACGTGCCGGGACGGTGAGCGGGGTGAGCCGGTGAGGGACCTGAGCGGGGCAATCGGCTACCGGGACGTGGCCCTGGCCGTGGCCTTGGTGGCCGTGGGCGCCGCCATCTCCCGCTTCCGCCGCCTCGACCTCGAGCAGGACATGCTCGTGGCCACCGTCCGCTCGTTCGCCCAGCTGCTGGCCGTCGGGTACGTGCTGGCCTTCGTGTTCGACGGCCACGGCTGGCTGAGCGCCGTCCTCCTGGCGGTCATGGTCGTGGTGGCGGCGCTGACGGCGGGTGGGCGGGCGAAGCGGGTGCCCGGCGCAACGATCGTGGCCGGCGTGGCCCTCGGCGCTGCCACCATGGGGACGCTCGGCGTGCTCACCGTCCTCGGCATCGTGCCGGTCGATGCCCGCACCATCGTCCCCCTCGGCTCGATGGTGCTGTCGAACGCCATGGCCAGCGCCTCATTGGTGATGACGGGGCTGCGCGACGACCTGGCCGGCAACCGCCGGGAGGTCGAGGCCCGCCTCAGCCTGGGGCAGACGTCGCATGAAGCGTCACTTCCGTGGCACCGCCGGGCGCTGCGCACCGGCATGCTGCCCATCGTCGACAACACCAAGGTCGTCGGCCTGGTGGCCCTGCCGGGCGCCATGACGGGGATGATCCTGGCCGGCGCCGAGCCCCTCGAGGCCATCCGCCTGCAACTTGTGGTGATGTACATGATCCTCGGCGGCAACGCCTTCGCCGCCGTCGTGGCCGGCGAGCTCACCGTGCGCCGGCTGTTCACCGCAGACCACCAGCTGGTGCGCTCGCTGCGCCGCACCCCGCAGTAGGGCTGTTCGGGTTGTCAACCGGCGCTCCATCAGCGCATACTTAGGGACGCCTTAGATGATCCTCAAGGCCGACCTCACACCCGACCAAGGCAGGTTGCGTTGCTGGCCAATTATCTCATCGGATTGCGGGAAGGGTTGGAGGCGGCGCTCGTCGTCGGCATCCTCGTCGCCTACCTGGTTCGCACCGGGCACACCGACAAGCTCCGCATGCTCTGGATCGGCGTGGCCTCGGCCATCGGCCTGAGCCTGGCCGCCGGCGCCCTGCTCACCTTCTCGTCCCGGTCGATGTCGTTCAAGGCCCAGGAGACGTTCGGCGGCGTGATGTCTGTCCTCGCCGTCGGCTTCGTCACCTGGATGATCTTCTGGATGAAGCGCACGGCCCGCAACCTGAAGGGCGAGCTGCACGGCAAGCTCGACGCCGCCCTCGCGATGGGCGGCTTCGCCCTCGCCGTCACCGCCTTCATCGCCGTGGCCCGGGAGGGCCTGGAGACGGCGCTGTTCGTGTGGACCGCGGTCGAGGCCACGGGAGACAGTGCCAACCCCGTCGTGGGTGCCGCCCTCGGCCTCACCACGGCGGTCGTGCTCGGCTACCTGCTCTACCGCCGGGCCGTGAACCTGAACCTGGCCACCTTCTTCCACTACACCGGCGCCGGCCTCGTGGTGGTAGCTGCCGGCGTCCTCGCCTACGGCTTCCATGACCTCCAGGAAGCGGGATATCTGGTGGGCGGCGGCCTGAGCAACATCGTCGTCGACGGCACCGGCGTCCTACCGCCGTCCAGCTGGTACGGCACCCTCTTCAAGGGCCTCTTCAGCATCAGCGCGGCGCCCAGCCGCCTTGAATTCGGCATGTGGCTGGCGTACCTCATCCCCACCATGTACCTGTTCCTGCGGCCCTCGGGCGGCCGGAAGCCCGCCGCAGCGAGGCCGAAGCAGCAGCACGCGCCGCAGTCCACCACGCCCGCCCAACCGATCGCAGGATGACCCTCACCATGCCCTCCGTTTCCCTTTTCGCGCCGGCACGTCGGGGCCGACGCCTCCTCACCGGCGCCACCCTGGCCGGCGCCATCGCCCTTGGCGCCTGCAGCGACACGGCCGACGCCGATGCCACCGCCATCACCGCCACCGACGACGCCTGCCAAGTGGCAAGAACCAACCTCACCGCCGGCAAGAACACCTTCAACGTCGCCAACGAGGGCAACAAGGTCACCGAGGTCTATGTCTACGGCGAGGGCGACCGGATCGTCAGCGAGCGGGAGAACATCGGTCCCGGGACCAGGGCCACCTTCACCGCCGACATGGCGGCCGGCACCTACGTGATCGCCTGCAAGCCCGGGCAGACGGGCGACGGCATCCGCCAGACCGTCACCGTCACCGGCGAAGGCGGCGCCGCCGCCCCGACGGAGCACGACCGGGAGATCGGCCCCACCGCCACCTGACGACGGCTTTCGAGTAAATAGGGTGTCATTTTGACACCCTATTTACTCGAATTGGGCTCGGGCGGCGTGAGGGCGACGCCGAGGAGAGCGGCCGCCTCGGAGACGCCGCCGGCGGAGGCAGCGCCGTCGATGGCGCGCAGTGCGCCCGGCGTATCGAGATCGTCGTCGAGGGCGGCGCGCGCCTCTTCCAGAGCGGCGTCACCGGCGCCGGCGGCACGCCAGGCGGCGAGGCGGGCGGTGGCGGCGGGCAACAAGGTGTCGTCCCATTCCCACGCCGTGCGGTAGTGCTGGGAGATGATGGCCAGGCGGACGGCCTCGGGCTCCCACTCCTTGAGCAGGTCGCCCACGAACACCAGGTTGCCGAGCGACTTCGACATCTTGGTTCCGCCCAGGCCCACCATGCCCACGTGCATCCAGTGACGCACGAACGGCTCGCCGGTGGCCGCCTCCGACTGGGCCGCCTCGCACTCGTGGTGGGGGAAGATCAGGTCGGTGCCGCCGCCGTGCAGGTCGACAGTGGTGCCGAGCTCGCGCAGTGCGAGGGCCGAGCACTCGATGTGCCACCCGGGCCGGCCGCGGCCCCACAGCGAGTCCCACGCCGGCTCGTCGGGCGCCGACGGCTGCCAGAGCACGAAGTCGAGCGGGTCCGCCTTGTTGGGGTCGTCGACATTGCCGCCCCGCTCGGCTGCGAAGGCCAGCATCTCCTCGCGGGAGTAGTGGCTCACCTGGCCGAAACGCTCCGACGAGGACACGTCGAAGTAGACGGCACCGCCGGCTTGGTAGGCGTGACCCGAGTCGAGCACCATGCCGATGAACCCGAGTATGTCGGGGATGGCGGACGTGGCGCGGGGCTCGCTGAACGCCGGCAGCAGGCCGAGGGCGTCCATGTTGGCGTCGAAGCGGGCCATCTCCTCGGCCGCCAGGTCGAGGTAGTGCACACCCAACTCGCGGGCCTTGCGCAGGATGTCGTCGTCGACATCGGTGACGTTGCGCACGCACTGGGTGCCGTGGCCGAGGTCGCGCAGCCTGCGCTGGAGCACGTCGTAGGCCAGATAGGTCGCGGCGTGACCGACGTGGGCGGCGTCGTACGGCGTGATGCCGCACGTGTACATGGTGACGATCCGCCCGGGCCGGAAGTCGGCGACCGCCTGGCGGGCGGTGTCGTACAGCCTCACTGGGGAAGTTCGATACCTGTCAGGCGCAGCGCCGCCCGCGTCTTGTAGCGCACGTTCAGCTGGAGCAGCACGGCCGTGAACGCCTCGATGGGCGCGGCGTTGGCCACCGAACCGGCGTTGAGCGGCCGCAGGTCGGGGATGAGCGACACCAGGCGGGCGGTGGCCTCGAACGCGGCGGGGTGGTCGGACGCGATGAGCACGTCGCTCTCCACCGGCTCGTCGAGGTTGGACAGCGCCTTGGCCGGCAGGTGCTGGAAGGCGGCCGCAACCAGCGCGCCGGGGACGGCGCTCTGCACGTGGGCCGCCACCGAACCGCGCGGCGGCACCAGCGGTTCGAACTCGTGGCCCATGCGGGTGAGGGCGTTGGCCATGGAGATCACGACCTTTCCCTCGAGCTGGGCGGCCACCGACCCGGCCGTGGCGGCCGCCGCCTCCCAGGGCGTGGCCACGACGATGACCTCGGCCTCGGCCGCCATGGCGTTGTCGGCGGCCGACAGGGCCAGTTCCCGACCGGGCCAGCGCTCGAGCAGCCCAGTGACGATCTCCTGTGCCCGGTCCTTCGAGCGCGAGCCGATGGCCACCTGTAGGCCGGCCGCCGCCAGGCGGGCCGCCAAGCCGCTGCCCGCCGGGCCCGTCCCTCCGAGAATGCCGACCTCCATGCCGACGAATCTACTGCGGTCCCCCGGGCTACCCGCCGGAGGCCCTACTCGCCCGCGTAGGTCCAATCCGGCCGCTTGCGGGCCTGGCGCCCGTCGTAGGTGACCGTGCCGTCGACGATGTCCTCCACCTTGGGGACCAAGTGGGTGCGTCGGGGGAGCCGGCACGCCCCGCCGAGATGGTCTACGAAGTCGTCCGGGAACGTCTCGAGGATGCTCGACACCAGGAGCTGCTCCTCGGTGCCGAGGTAGCAGCGGTTGGCGTCGGTGACGGTGCGCAGGCGGGCGCCCACCACGTCGAGGTCGGCCTGGTCGGCGTTGCCGGCCCGCAGGCGCTCCAGCGCGGCGGTGATGTCGCCCGTACCCCGCTTGCACGGAGGGCACTGGCCGCACGACTCCACCGCGAGGAACCCCGACAGCACGGCGGCGACGTCCACCATGCAGGCGGTGTCGTCGTAGAGGGCGAAGCCTCCTGCGCCCAGGCCGGTGCCGGCCGCCCGCATGTCCTCGTAGGTGAGGGGGGTGTCGAAGCTGGTAGCCGGGATGACCCGGTTGGCCACGCCGGAGAAGGCGGCTTTGAGGCGCCGGCCGGGCAGGGGCCCGCCCGCCACCTCGAGCAGTTCCGACAGCGGCGAGCCCATCTCCATCTCGTAGACGCCCGGGCGGGCGACGTCGCCCACGACGGTGCACACGAGCGTGCCCGGCGACTTCTCCGTGCCCATGAGGCGGAACCACTCGGGCCCCCGGGCCAGGATGTGGGGGACGTTGGACAGGGTCTCCCAGTTGTTCACCAGTGTGGGATTCGGCTCAGGACCGGCGCCGGGCGCCGATGCCGGCGGGTGCGACTCCCACCCGAGCTGGGGGCCGGTGGCGAACAGCCCGTGCTGGAACGGCGGCAGCACCCGGGGCAGCGGGTCGTTGCCCTCGATCACCTCGAGCAGGGCCTTCTCCTCGCCGAACAGGTACTCGTCCGGCCCGGCCACCACCGACACGGTGAGGCCCTCCAGCATCCCCGCTGCGCCCATGTCCTCCAGCGCCTCCAGCACCCGGTGGCGCTCGCGGGTGAACGTGGCCTTGGTGGCCAGGTACGCCTCGTCGGCGCCCACAGCCATCGCGGCGATGGCAAGGCCCTCGATCCCCTGGTACGGGTTGGCCCGCATGAGGGTGCGGTCCTTGAAGGTGGCCGGTTCGCCCTCGGCCGCGTTGCAGACCGCGTAGCGACGGGAGCCTGGCGCGTTGCGCACAGACGTCCACTTGGTGCCGGTGGGGAAGCCGCCGCCTCCGCGCCCCCGCAGGCGCGACAGCGAGATCTCCTTGGCCGTCTGCTCGGGGCCGAGCGAGCGTGCCCGCTCGAGGCCCCTGCCCCCGCCGGCGGCGAGGTAGGCGTCGAGCGACGGGACTTCGGCGGCTGTGAGGAACGGCAGGATCGTCACCGGCCCGACCGCACCTCGCCCGTCAACGGTTCAGCAGAACCTGGAGAGCGTGGCGAACGGGTTGACGGGCCGGCCGCCACCGGGGTGGATCTCGAAGTGGAGATGGGGGGCGCTGGCTGACGCGTTGCCGGAGCTGCCCACGTAGCCCACGACGGTGCCCGCTTCCACGTGGCCGCTGGCGCCGCTGAGACGGTCGAGATGGGTGCCGAAGTAGGTGTTCCCGTCCTCACCCGTGAGGTAGTACGAGATGCCGCCCAGGCTGGAGTCGTGGCCCTTCACGGTGCCGGCCACGCTGGCCACCACCGGCGTGCCCCTCGACGCCATGATGTCGTTGCCCTCGTGACGACGCCCGCCCGAGCGGGGGTCGCCCCAGTCGTCGGAGAAGGCGTGCGGGCCCTGCACCGGGCAGATCCATGAGCCGCCGCCGATGACGGGCAGTGCGCCGACGATGGCGGGCACGAGCGGGGCCGGGGCGGCGTTGCGGGAGGCCCGGGCACGGCGGCTGGCCGCCGCCTCGGCTGCGGCCGCCTTGGCCGCCGCCGCCTTCTCGGCCGCCACCTTGGCCTCGTAGGCCTTCTGGGCGGCTGCCAGCTTGTTCAGCTCGGCGGTGACCGCCGCCTCCTCCTTGCGGAGCCCGGCGACGACCGTGCGCCGCTCGGCCAGGCGATCGTCGAGGGCGGCCTGGCTCTGCTCCAGGTCGACCCGGGCCACCTGGTAGCCCTCCACCGAGTCGGTGCGGCCGAGGCTCACGAAGCGGAGCATGGCCCGCCCGCGGGCGGCCTGGCCCGGATCGCCGTGGCCCACCCACGTGGCGGCGTGGTTGCCCTGCACGTACTGGGCCACCGCCAGCTCGCGCACCTGGCCCTCCAGCAGGTCGACCACCTTCCTGGTGGACGCCGTGTGGCTCTCCAGATCGGCGATCTCCTTCTGCGCCGTGGCCAGGGCGGTCTGGGCCTTGGCCAGACGGGCGGCCGCCGCGTTGGCCTTCTTCTGCGCTGCCGCCATCTGGGCCGGCGTGGGCGGCTTCGCCGCCGGCGCCGCGCCGGAGGCGCTTGCCGGCACCAGGCAGAGCCCGGCCACCAGCCCCAACGCCAAACAGAATCGCCCCATCCGCCTCCGAGGCTACGCGAGAGGCCCCACGGGCGCACGTCCGCACAAGCGGGCGAGCAGCCGGGAGGGCGCCTTCGCCACGTGTGGGGCGAGCAAGCTCACTGGATGCCCGGCCACCACCCGCCGCCGAAAGGCGGCCACCCTGGTGGGCGCGCTAACGCCGCGGGCAAAGCCGGCGGCATGAGCCTCAGAGCGAAGCCAGGCCGGCTCCGCCGGCCGGCCGCAGCACGTGCAACTCGCCCGAACGGAGCGAGCGGAGCGAGCGAGTGAGGGTGAAACCTAGAGCTGGAGGGACTTGGTCTCCAGGAACTCCTCGATACCTCGGCGGCCGAGCTCGCGGCCGTTGCCCGACTGCCTGGTGCCGCCCCACGGGGCGAGCGGGTTGAACACGCCGCCGTTGACCTCCACCATGCCGGTGCGCATCCGCCTGGCGATGGCGAGGGCCCGGTCGGGGTCGGCCGACCACACACCGGCGTGCAGCCCGTAGATCGTGTCGTTGGCGATGTCGACCGCCTCGTCCTCGGTGTCGTAGGGGATGACGGCGAGCACCGGCCCGAACACCTCCTCCTGCTCGACCCGCATACCCGGGCGGACGTCCGACAGCACGGTGGCAGCCACGAAGTACCCCCGGTCCAACCCGGCCGGCGGATCGGCCCCACCCACCACCAGCCGGGCGCCATCGGCCACCGCACCCCGGATGTAGCCCCGCACCCGCTCCCGCTGGGCTGACGATACGAGCGGTCCCAGCCGGGTGCCGTCGGCGAAGGGATCCCCCGGCACGTAGTCGGCCGTCGCCGCCGCCGCCAGCTGCTCGGCCTCGGCCAGGCGGGGGCGGGGGACGAGCATGCGGGTGAGCGCCGAGCACGTCTGCCCCGAGTTGAGGAAGGCGGACGTGACGGTGGCCCGCACGGCGGCCGGCAGGTCGGCGTCGTCGAGGACCACGTTGGCCGACTTGCCGCCCAGCTCCAGGGCGACCCGCTTCACGGTGGACGCAGCCGCGGCCGCCACCCGCCGCCCCACATCCGTCGAGCCGGTGAACGACACCATGTCGACGCCGGGCGACGACACCAGCGCCTCGCCCACCTCCGGGCCCTCGCCGGTCATCAGGTTGAACACGCCGGCCGGCAGCCCGGCCGCATGGACTATCTCGGCCAGCACGAACGCGACCGACGGGGCCAGCTCGCTGGGCTTGAGCACCACCGTGCAGCCGGCGCCGAGCGCAGCGGCCACCTTGGCGGCGATGAGGTGCAGGGGGTAGTTCCACGGTGTGATGGCGGCCACCACACCCACCGGCTCACGGACCACGAGCGAGTTGCCAACCCGCTCCTCGAACGGGAACGCAGCCAGCAACGGCGCCATCGTCGAGAAGGTCATGACCGGCAGGCCGACCTGGATCATGGTGGCCAGGTTGATCGGCATGCCGACCTCCTCGGCCACCATGGCCCCGAGCTCGGCCGTGCGGGCGGCAATCCCGTCGCCGATGCGGCTGAGGACGGCGGCTCGCTCCTCGACCGCCGTCCGCGACCACGGCCCGAAGGCGGCCCGGGCGGCGGCCACTGCCCTTGCCGCGTCGGTGGCGTCGCCCCTCGGGACCTGTGCGCACACCTCCTCGCTGTACGGGTTCACCACATCGACGGCACCGGGGCCGGACGCCTCGACCCACTCGCCGCCGATGCAGAGACGGTCCCAGCGGCGCAACTCGCCCACGATCGTGCGCTACCGGGACCTGGCGTCGATGCGGGCCTGGAGGCGGCCACCGCCCTTGCGGATCTCGTCACGCAGGATCGAGTCGACGCCGGGGAGCCGGCCCGACCCGCCGTAGTGCAAGCTCACCGTCAGCACGGACCCGCCGTCGGCCACCTCGACCTCGGCGGTGAGGACCCATGCCGAGTGCTCCGAGCCGTCGTGCTCCTTGCGTTCGAAGCGCACGAGCTTGGGGGCGACGTGCTCCGTGCGCACCATGCGCACCTTCTTGGTGAGCGGGATGGGGCCGATCTTGGCCCCGAGGTCGACCATCCACGCCGGCCCGGCATCGCCCTCGTGCGGCGGCGACGGCTCGGCGCCGAACACGATCCCCAACCACTCCGCGTACGTGCCGAGGTCGGCCACCTCGGCGAAGACGGTGGTCGGCGGAGCGTTCAGCGAGGTGGTGCCTTCGAGGTCCATTGGGGCCGATCCTACGGCCGCCGGCTACGCCGGGCCGGGGGGCCAGCCGGGGCCGAAGAGGTTGTTGCCGTCGGCGCCGGCGACCAGCCAGCCGTCGGGCGTGCGCCGTACAGCGATGTGGCGGAACTCAAGGGGCGGGCCGGGCTTCAGGCTCATCAGCTTTCCACGTGGCTCCACGAAGGTGACCACGGCCACGTCGGGTCGAGGGTCGGAGCGGCTGCGCACGCCCCAGGTGACGGCGCTGAAGCCGACCCAGAACTCCCGCCAGCGCTGCAGCCGCTCCCGGGCGAACTGCTCCCACAGCCGGGAGCCTGACGGGTAGGCGGCGAGGCCGTCGGCCAGCGCCTCCCACTGCTCCGGTGGCCCAACCACGTCGGGGTGCTTGGAGATGATCCAGTGCTGGGCCAGCACCTTGCGGTAGTCGGGCTCGGTGAGGGCCCACACCTTGTGCATGTCGCGCTCGTCCATGACGGCCGAGACCCACGCCTTGGCCATGGCCATGGCGCCGTCGTCACCGGCGTCGTTCGCGTCGGCGCCCGTCCCGGTGGAGGCGCCGGCCGGTCCGGACGCACGAGGTGTGTCGAGCTGGTCACCCATTCCGTATCAGACCTCGAACACCCCGTCGTTGTCGGCGTAGGCCGTGTCGGGGCTGGCCTTGTAGAGCAGATCCACCGTCTCGGCCACCGTGGCCTGCCCGCCCCGCAGGTGCACCCGTGTGACGAAGCGGCGCAAGTCGTCGCGGTCACCGAAGGGGGTGGCATGGGCCCGGCGGGCCGCCAGGTCGGTGTCCCACTGCAGCTTCGAACACTCCGACAGCACGGTCCCTCCCCACCGGCGCCCCTCCCGGACGTCGACACCGGGGCGGAGGCAAGGGTAGTGCCGGGGACGGGGGCCGTTCCGCCGTTCCGACCGGCCCCCGTCAAGGCAGGTAAGCGCCGAAAGGAGACACTGGGATACGCGGAGCACAATCCGCCCGCTGCCGCCGCGATGACCACGGGCCGGCCAGGGGGTATGCTCCGAACGCCAATAGCTCCAGACCATCCGGGCCGACCTCTCGACGAGGCGGCACTGAAGGGGGATTCGATGGCGAACAGGATTCGCGAGGCGATCGAGGTACTGGCCCGCAAGGGCTGGACCCAGGGAGCCTTCACCGACGACACGGGCCGCCACTGCCTCCAGGGCGCCCTGTACGAGGCGCACGGGTGCCGGCCGCGCCAGCACGGGAAGCTCACCCACACGAGCACCGACCCCGACCTGGCCGCCGACCTGCGCCTGGTGAACGAGACGATCGCCTCCGAATACCCCGAGCGGGTCGGCGCCGTGGGCGTCTCGAGGTTCAACGACCACCCGGACACCACCATCGTCGACGTCGTCCGGGTGCTCGAGAAGTCCGCCGTCCGCCGCGACGAATCGCTCTGAACCGCTCCTTTTCGCCCTGTTTCGGGCCCTGCGAAACCGCGCACCCAGCCGTTCCCGAGCCGCCCCCGCGGGGGTACCCTGAGCCTGACTCGGTGGTATCGTGAGCAACATCCTGGAGCCGGAGGACCATTGGGAGCCGGAGAACCATTGGTGGAGCACCCCATGCCGGCGCCCGAGACCTTCGGGATCGTGGCCGTCCGGCCCGACGAGTCCACCGCCTCGGTGAGCCCCGCCGGGGACCTCGACGTGTCGACATCGCCCCGGCTGCTCGCCTGCATCGACGAACTCCTGGCCGAGGGCCGCTCCAGGATCACCCTCGACATGCGCCAGGTCACCTTCATCGACTCGTCCGGCCTGGGCGCACTCGTGAAAGCGCACAAGCGGGCCGCCCCGCCGGCCTGCCTCACGGTCATCCGGCCCCGCCCCCACGTCCACCGGGCCATGGAGATCTCCGGCATCTTGAAGGTCATCCAGATGGAGCGGGAGCGCGAGGCGTAGCCCCGGTGTCGACGGGGTCAGACCGGCGGCAGCACCTGGTGCACCAACCTGGGCACGTCGGCCGGGTCGAACGCCTCGTGGAACAGCAGACGGCGCACGAGGATCGGCCCCACGAGCGTCTCCGCCAGTAGGGACAGGTCGGCGTCGCGCCCGATCTCGCCACGCGCCACCCCCTCGGCCAGGAGGCCGACCAGCACCTCGCGCCGCTCGCACGTGAGCCGGCGGTGGATGTCGAGCACGGCCGGGTCGCGCTCGGCGGCGTCGATGATGGCGGGCAGGCACCGCGACCAGGTTGAGTCGGCCAGCGCCAGCGCCAGCTGCTGGAGCAGGCCGATGACCCGCTCACGCACGGGACCGGCGGCCACCGGCGTGGCGTCCGGCTTGAGGAGGCGGACGGCATCCTCCACCAGCTCGAGACGACCGTCCCAGTGGCGGTAGATGGTGCTCTTGCCCACGCCCGCCCGGGCGGCCACGCCCTCGATGGTTAGACCCCCGTAGCCGACCTCGCCCAGGAGCTCGAGGGCGGCCGACAGGATCAGTCGGCGGGACCGTTCGACGCGCGGGTCGGCCTCCTTCGACGCGGGGGTCACCGGCGTGGCCATCGTCGTGTCAGCGCCTGCGACAGAACTACCTGCTCGGAAGACGTCCCCGTCTTGCTCACGTCGTTCTGTCGCAGTCGCTCAGGCCGCGTCCCAGGCGGCGGCTACCGGCGGGGGCTGGTCGGCGGCCGCCGCTTCGGCCCGCCGGCTGAACACGAGGAACACGCCAACGGCGGCGGTGAAGGCGAGCGCCGACGCCACCGTGCTGGCCAGGGTGAACGCGTCCGTGAAGGCGACGCCGGCCCGGGCCGCCAGCTCCTGGCCACCGGGGATGCCGGAGGCGATGAAGTTGGCGGCGCCCACCGACTCCTTGGCCGCCTCCGCCACCTTGGGCGGGAGGGAGAGGCCGCTCAGGTCGAGCGACGACCGGTAGGCGGCGCTGCTGAGGGAGCCCAACACGGCGATACCGAGGGCGCCGCCGACCTCACGGGTGGTGTCGTTGACGGCCGAGCCCACGCCCGCTTTGGCGGGGGGGACGGCGCTCATGATGCTGCCGGTGGCCGGAGCGGCGGTGAGGCTCATACCGGCGCCGAGCAGGACGAGGGCGAGGGCCAGCACCGGGTAGGGCGTGTCCGGACTCACCATGGCGAGCACGCCGAAGCCGGCGCCCACCAGGGCGAAGCCGGCCGCCATCACCGGACCGGTTCCCACCTTCTCGGCCAGCAGGGCGCTGCGGGGAGCGATGACCACCAGGGCGAGGGCGAGGGGCAGGGTCGCCAGGCCGGCGGCCAGGGGCGAATAGGACCGCACGAACTGAAGGTAGAGGGTGAAGAGGAAGAAGAGGCCGAACATCACGAAGAAGGCGATGGTGACGACCCCGCTGCCCACACTCATGCGCCGGTCCCGGAACAGCTCGAGCGGCAGCATCGGGTGGGCACTCCGGCGCTCCCACCGCACGAAAGAGGTGAGGGCGACCACGGATGCCACGAAGGCGAGCAGGATGACCGGGCTGGTCCAACCCTTCCCGGGGCCCTCGATGATGCCGTAGACGAGGGACGCGAGGCCGACCAGGGACAGCAGGGCGCCGACCGGATCGAGGGGCGTGACCTCGGGGTCGCGGGACGACGGGGAGAACACCCACACGGCGGCCAGCACGGCGGCCACGATGGGCACGTTCACCAGAACCGCCGAGCCCCACCAGTACTTCTCCAGCAGCGCCCCGGACACGATGGGCCCGAGCGCCCCGCCGGCGCCGGCGAACCCGGCCCACATGGCGATGGCCTTGCGCCGCTCCTCGGGCGGGAAGATGGTGGTGAGCAGCGACAGTGTGGCCGGCATCACGAAGGCGGCGCCCAGGCCGGTGATGATCCGACCGGCGATGACCTGGGCCGAGCCCGTCCCCAGGCCGGAGAGCAACGACCCGCTGGCGAACACCACCAGCCCGACCATCAGGGCCTGCTTGCGCCCGAAGCGGTCGCCCAGGGCGCCGGCGGGAAGCAGGAAAGCGGCGAACACCAGGGCGTAGGAGTCGACGATCCACTGCAGGGCGCTCGAACTGGCGTCGAGGTCGCGCTGCATGCTCGGTAGGGCCACGTTGAGCCCGGCCACCGACATGACCACCATCACCAGGGACAGGCACATGATCCCCAGCAGGAACCAGCGCCGTCGTTGGATCACCGGGTCTTCGTGCAGCAGCGGTCCGGTGTCGCGAAGTGTGCTCACGGCCACACTCCTTTCCTGGCTCCGAGAGGATCTTGTAGAACTATCACGTCTCGCAGCGAAACGCTACCGTTCTAAAGACTATTCCCGGACCCGAGTCGCCCGTCAGTCAGAGAAGGCCTCCCTCGTCCTTGCCGGGCCTTCCCGACCGGGGGTGGGCCCGGCCCACGGGCGACCGCCGGCGAATGCCGACCACCTGCCACGCGACCAGGCCCAACCCGGCCACGAGGGCCAGCGTGCCGGCCAGCTTCAGGACCCCACGCATCGACGACGGCTGGCTCACATCGACCACCGCCACCGCCACGTCCTGGAGCACCGACTCGGGCTTTCCCCGCCGGGTGTCGCTCCACAGGGCGAACACCAAGTCGTCACCCGCCACCAGGCCGAGGCGGCTCCCAAGGTCCGGCATACCCCGTCGACCCCCGAAGCCAACCTGTGCATCGAAGGCGATGGACGACAGGATCATGCGAGCGCCGAACGACTTACCCCCATCCGTGGATGACTGCAAAGAGACCTCGTTCATGCGGTCCTTGGGATCCTGGCGGCGGTCGTAGTACAGGATATCGAGGCGCCCGCTTGGTGCCAGCGCCAGCTTGGGGAGGTACTGCGAGGTGCCGTCCCGCCTGGCCGTGTCATTCACCCGGCGGGGCGCCGAGAACGTCACCCCGAAGTTGGTCGAGGTCCACAGCAGCACGTCGGCGTCGCCCGTGCGCCCGTCCTGGTAGGACACGAACACACGCCCCCGCTCGCGGTCGACCGCCAGCGACGGCGAGGGCGCCAGGAAGACCAGCATCCGCTGGGTGGGCACCAATTTGTCCTCCACCACCGACTCCTGCCACGTGTCGCCCCGGTCCACCGACCGCGCCAGGACCAGCCGCCAAGGCCCGTCGTAGGGGGGTCCCCCCTTCCACTCGTGGGCACCCTGGTAGTCCAGCCGGTCATCCACCAGCTCGAGGAACAGCACGAACATCTCGTTGTCCCGGCCCTGGGCGGGAGACGGGGCCACCACCCGCCGGCGCCTTGACGAGCTCACCTGCTTCGGGCCCGACCAGGTGATCCCGCCGTCGGTCGAGCGCATGAACTCCACCGGGTTGGACGGGTTGGGGAAGGCGACGAAGGCGACGGCGTCGGCCTGGAGCCAGGTGAGGTAGAGGTTGCCGGGACGGTTGGCGTCGGCCATCAGCCGGACCTGGAATGCCAGCGGGCCGAGGGCACGGGTAGGCGCCGCCATGGTGGGGCCACCGTCCTTGGACGACGTGGTCCACACCGCGTTGGGCGAGTTGCCCTCGCCCTTCAGGGTGACGAAGGAGAGGTACATCGTGCCGTCGGTGTCGAACACCACGTCCGGAGCGAAGCAGCGGGCGGGCAGTTCCTCGCCACCCGGGAAGGGGATGGTGGCCTCCTCCCACGAGGCACCGCCGTCGCGCGTGACGTGCAGCGCGCACGAGTACTGCGGGCTGTCGACACGGTTGGCGACCACCAGATTGGCCTTGTCCCTGGGGTTGCGGGCCACCGCCGGGGAGTTGTGGGCTCGGGTGTCGGTGCCGTCGGCCGCGCCGACGTTCACCGGGACGACCGCGCGGCGCTGGCGCATCGTTCCGCCTCCGAGGGTGGAAGCGACGAGCAGCAGAACCGAGGCCGATCACCGCCAGGCCGGCGCCGGTCATCCAGCCGCGGGCCGGGGGGGCCGGCGACCTCGCCGTCATCGACACGCAGCCCCGTCGTTCGCGGGAAGCAGGCCGAAAACCACCCTTTCGGGGCATGGCGGTGGGACCGCCAAACCCGAACAACCCTCAGGAACAACGAAGGGGAAGGTCTCCATGCGACAGCCGATCCGAACCCTCACAGACAGTTCCCGCCACTGCCGTACCGCCCGTTCCGATCGGCTGGCGAGGATTCCCGAGAGCGTCGTCATCGGACAGGACGTCTACCACTCAAAGGGCGCCGCCCGCTCGTCGCGACGGCCGCGGGCCGGAACGAGAGCGGCCCCGCCGAGATCGGCGGGGCGCTCTGGTGTCCCGGGGGGCGGGATGTTCCAAAGTGTACCAGCTTGCACCCCAGAAGCAAGTTCAAATCCCACCACTCCCGACATTCCTATCCGGCGCCTACGCTCGCGAGCGTCGAAGGGACGTGCTCATGAGCGAACAGGCGCAGCTGGGCGAGTCCGCCGCCACCGCCCTCACCGGGCGGGTCCGCGAGGAAGCCGGGCGCACCTGGGCGCTGCTCGTGGAGGCGTACGACGGCGAGGCGTGGAGAGCCCTGGGGTACGCCTCGTGGGACGACTACGTCACCGCCGAGTTCGACCACACGGTCAGCCCCGCCCACCGGTTGCTCGACCGGGCGAGGGTGGGCCTTGATAGCAACGAGGACGGGCCGTCCGCAGTCGAGCTGTCGCCTTCGGAGGCGCACGACCTGGTCGGCCAGGTAGTCCTCAGCCTCGAAGCTCTCACCATGGGCCTCGACCTCATCGACCTCGCCACGTTGCGGCTCGACTCCCAGGCCGCTGGCGTGGTCGATGAGGCCATCTCGACGTTCATCCGCCTCCGCGACGCCCTCCGGCCCGGCGGCTGAACCCGCTCGCCGTCTCCAGGGGCGACGCTCGGTCGGCGCGTCTGTTCGCCACCGGGGTCACCCCTCTCGCTTGTCCTTCCGGCACATGACCTCCCACTGAAAGGCGCGCTGTCGCCCAACGCCGCGGCGCAGCTGGCTGTACGGGCTCGGGCCGCGCTGCGCGATCTTGTCCGGAGCAAGGAGCCTCGCATCGCCGCGAAGACGGCTAGTCGGCGAGTACAGGCAACCCCCTAGCAGCAACCCCCGTCGTCAGCCCGGCGCCGGGCATGAACCGGTGGTGAGATCCGCCGAGAAGCAGCGGGCGCCCACGTGAATGGATCTCAGGGCGTACGTCGCGGCCCGTCGCCAATGGGCCTCCCGGCTCATCGGAGGTGGAGGGGGCGCTGCGGATGGGCTCTATCGGTATTCTGACCCTTTCGCGGTTAGAGCTTCAGATTCTCCCGAATCTCGCCGAGTCAGCCATGACGCCCAATCGACGAAACCGGGACGGACGAACATGGCAGGAAAGCCGGCCTCGGCGGCCTCACGGATTCTCGTGGTCGACGACGCGCTTGAAACTCGGGTCCTTGCCCGGGCCGCTCTGGAGTGCCGGGGCTTCGACGTGGTGGAGGCATGCGATGGGGAGTCGGCGCTCGACCTGGTCGCCTGCGGCTCGATCGACCTCATCACCCTCGATGTCAACCTCAGGGGCATGAGCGGCCTCGCCGTGCTGACCCGGATCCGCCGCGACACCCTAATTCCGGTCGTCCTACTGACCGCCCTCGCCGACGAGGCGGATCGGGTCATCGGACTCCACCTCGGCGCCGACGACTACATCGTGAAGCCCTTCGACCCGGCCGAACTCGGGGCCCGGGTATCGTCCGTGCTTCGCCGAGACGCTCGAACTGCTCCCACATTCGGGAGCGCCACGGCGACGGACGACGCCGTCGCCGATCGGTCCATCGAGGTCCGCCCCCTGGAGCGCAGGGTGCTGGTCGCAGGAGCGTTGGTGGATCTCACGCCGAAGGAGTTCGATCTCCTTGCGTTCTTGGTATCGGCGCCCCGCCGCGTGTTCTCGCGCGCCGAGTTGCTCGATCGGGTCTGGGGTTCAGCACTGGAGTGGCAGAACCCCGCCACCGTCACCGAGCACGTACGACGCCTGCGGTACAAGATCGAGGCCGACCCGACCAGTCCGTGCTGGCTCCAGACCGTGCGCGGCGTGGGATACCGCTTCGAACCGTCGGGAGGACCGGGCCCCGCTGGCTTCGCCACTGTGGTGACAGGACGCTCCTCGGGCCTCGGCGGTTGCTCCCGCAACTGCATATCTGCCCATTGACCTGCACCTTTCCCGTTGGGCGCAACAGGACTCGAACCTATGCCCCCAGCCGTGTGAAGGCTGCCAGGCGGGCGGCGTTACCTACCCATTTTCGCTAATCCCCAGGTCAGATCCAGACCGATGCCGAACCCCGGTGAGACGCGAACGACTACCGGCGAATAGCGGCCATGCCAACGATCGGCTTGTTGAGCGCGATGGCCCCGGTGGAGCCGCGGAAGACAGCGTCGCCGAAGGCGAAGATGCCGCCGTCGGAGGCCACCAGCCAGTAGCCGTTGCCGCTCGGCGTGGCCGCCATCCCCACGATCGGCTTGTTGAGCGCGATGGCCCCGGTAGAGCCGCGGAAGACAGCGTCGCCGAAGGCGAAGATGCCGCCGTCGGAGGCCACCAGCCAGTAGCCGTTGCCGCTCGGCGTGGCCGCCATCCCCACGATCGGCTTGTTGAGCGCGATGGCCCCGGTAGAGCCGCGGAAGACAGCGTCGCCGAAGGCGAAGATGCCGCCGTCGGAGGCCACCAGCCAGTAGCCGTTGCCCGAGGGCGTCGCCACCGAAGCGACGATGGGCCGGTTGAGCCTGATAGCCCCTGTCGAGCCGAAGAATCTGGCGTCACCGAAGGCGAAAATGCCGCCGTCGGAGGCCTCCAGCCAGTAGCCGGTTCTCACCGGCGCAGTCGGCGCCTGGTCGTCGTCCACGATGGTGCCGGTCCCTCGGGCACGGACAACCGTGGCATTGATGGGGCTCGAGATGTCGACGTTGAACGTCTCATTGCCTTCGACGAGGAGGTCGCCTCGAACCGGCACCGTGACTGAACCACCCGCCTGGCCCGCGGCGATGGTGAGCGTGCCATTGGTTGCCGTGTAGTCCGCCGGAGCGGTGGCCGAACCGTCCACTGTGGCGTAGACGACGCTGACGGCCTTGCCGCTGACGCTCGACAGGACCACCGCGAATGTGGCGTTGGTCGAACCGCTCCCACCTTCTTGCACCGACACGTCGTTGATCGAAAGGGTGGGCGCGGCGTCGTCGTCCGTGATGGTCGCCACCGCCACTGCGTCGGCGATGTTGGCGTTCGTCGCGCCCGACAAGGTGACGGTGAAGGTCTCGTCGGCCTCGTCGAGGGTGTCGCCCCCCACGGCGACCGTGATCGTCTTCGTCGAGTCCGAGGCGGCGAAGGTCACGCTGCCGGTCGTTGCCGTGTAGTCACCCGGCGCCTGTGCCGACCCGTCGGAGGTGGCGAAGGCGACGGTGACGGGCTGGGATGTCACGCCGGTCCGGGTGACCGTGAACACGGCGCTTGCCGAGCCTGAGTTGCCCTCGGTGACGATGACGTCGCCGATCGACAGCGTGCCGTCGTCGTTGGTGATGGTGGCGAAGGCCTGGTTGTCGGCGATGACGGCGTTTCCGGGCGCAGACAGGTTGAGGCTGAACCGCTCGTCCGGCTCGTTGGATGTATCGCCGTTGACGACGACACCGACGGTGCGCGTCGTCTGGCCCGGTGTGAACACGAGGGTGCCACTGGCCGCCTCGTAGTCGCTGCCGGCACTGGCGGTGTCGTCAGCCGTGGCGTAGCCCACCGTGATCGTGCGGGTGCTGGCAGCCGACAGGGTGACGGTGAAGGTGGCGGTCGTTGTGCCGGTATTTCCCTCTGCGACGGTGACGTCGGCCACGCTCATCGACGGAGCGTCGTTGTCGACGATGGTGCCGATCCCCTGCCCGTCGGCGATGGTTGCGCCCGTAGCACTCGAAAGGTTGACCTCGAACGTCTCCTGCGCCTCGTCGGCGACGTCGCCGATCACGGGCACGCTGATCGTCTTCTCCGTCTCCCCGGCGGCGAAGCTAAGTGTCGCCGTGGTGGACGTGTAGTCGCTCCCTGCCACGGCCGTGCCGTTGGCGGTGGCATACCCGACCGTGACGGTCGCCAGGGCGGCAGGCAGCAGTCGTACGGTGAACACCGCCGTGGTCGTCCCCGAGTCGGGCTCCGTCACCGTGACGTCGTCGATCGACAACGTGGGCGGGCCGTCGTCGTCGACGATTGTGCCCACGCCCTGGGAGTCCGCGATGGTGGCGTTGGAGGGTGCCGACAGGTTAAGGGTGAAGGTCTCGTTGGGCTCGTCGGTGACGTCGTCGACGACGGCGACGCCCACCTCCTTGCTTGTCTCCCCGGGAGAGAAGGTGAGAGTCCCTGAGGTCGTTGTGTAGTCACTGCCAGCCGTCGCCGTGCCGGCGGCGGTCCCATAAGCGACGGTCACCGTGCGGGCGCTGGCCGTCGAGAGGGTGACGGTGAAGGGGGCTGTCGTCGTCCCGGCGTCGCCCTCGGAGAGTGAGGCGTCGTTCACCGTGATGGCTGGAGCCGCGTCGTCGTCGGTGATGGTGACCTGGCCCTGGGCGTCGGTGACGCTGGCATTGACTGCCCCGGACAGGTCGAGGGTGAACGTCTCGTTGGCCTCGTCCACCGAGTCGCCGACCACGGCGGCGGAGATGCTCTTGGTGGTCTCCCCGGGGGCAAAGCTCAGCGTCCCCCCCGTCGCCGTGTAGTCGCTCCCGGCCGTCGCCGTGACGTCGGCCGTGGCGTAGGCGACGGTGACGGTGCGCCCGCTGGCCGCCGAGAGAGTCACGGTCACGGTGGCATTGGTGGTGGCCAGGTCACCCTCGAGGACGGCGATGTCGCTGATCGACAGCGACGGCGGGGCGTCGTCGTCGGTCACCGTCGCCTGACCCTGGCCGTCGCCGATGGAAGCGTTGATAGGGGTCACCAGGTCCACGAAGAACGTCTCGTTGTCCTCGTCGAGGAGGTCGCCGTTGACGACCACAGTGACGACCTTGGTGGCGTCGCCGGGCGAGAAGACCAGAGAGCCCGCGCCCGCCACGTAGTCGCCCGGGGTGACGGCGGTCCCATTCGACGTGGCATAGCCGACAGTGACGGTCTGGGTGGCGGAGGGAGACAGGGTGACGGTGAACGACGCGTTGACCGCGCCGGAGTTGCCCTCCGTCACCGTCGTGTCGCCGATCGACAGGCTCGACGGAGGACCGTCGTCGTTGACAATCGTCCCTACACCTCGGTCGTCGCTGATCGTGGCGTCGACGGGAGCCGACAGATCCACGAAGAAGCTCTCGTTCGGCTCGGCCGCGACGTCACCGACGACATCCACCGTAACCGTTCTGGAGGTCTGCCCGGCGCCGAAGGTGAGCACGCCGCTTGCGGGCACGTAGTCGGTCGGGGCAACGGCGGTGCCGTCCACCGTGGCGTAGGCCACGGTCACCGCTTGGGCGCTGGCGGGCGTGAGCGAGACCGTGAAGGTGAACGTTGTAACTCCGGCGGTGCCTTCGGACGCGCTCTGGTCGGTGATCGACAGCACCGATCCGGCGTCGTCGTCGACGATGGTGCCTAACCCCTGTGCGTCGGCCACCACGGCGTTGGTCGCAGTGGTGGCCAGATTGACGCGGAACACCTCGTCGGGCTCGTCGGCCGTGTCGCCCAGCACGGGCACGCTGATCGTCGCCGTCGCCGTTCCCGGAGGGAGGGTCAGCGTGCCGGACGTGGCGGTGTAGTCGCTGCCGGCCGTCGCCGTACCGTTGGCCGTCGAGTAGCCGACGGTGACCGTCTTTGCGCTGGTCGGTGCAAGCGTCACCGTGAACACCGCGTTCGTGGCCCCCGAGTTTCCTTCGCTCACGGTCGCGTCGCCGATCGACAGGGCGGGGGGCCCGTCGTCGTCGACTACGGTGCCCACGCCCTGGGCGTCGGAGATCGTGGCGTTGGCCGGTGCCGAGAGGTTCACGAAGAACGTCTCGTTGTTCTCGTCGGTGGCGTCGTCGAGGACGGCGACGGTGACCGTCGCGCTCGTCTGGCCCGGAGTGAAGGTGAGCGTGCCGCTGGTGGCGGTGTAGTCGGCACCTGCGCTGGCCGTGCCGTCGGCAGTGGCGTAACCGACCGTGACCGTCCGCGCGCTGGGATCCGACAGGGTCGCCGTGAACGTGATGCCGACCGGACCGGCGGCCGACTCGGTGACGGGGTTGGGGATGCCGTTGTCGATGGACAGCCGAGGCGGGGCGTCGTCGTCGACGATGGTGCCAACGCCCTGGGCGTCGGCGACCGTGGCGTTGGTGGGATTGACCAGGTCGACGGTGAATGTCTCGTCGGCCTCGTCGAGGGTGTCTCCGGTGACCTGGACCCTCACCGTCTTGGATGTCTGACCCGGTGAGAACGTGACGGTGCCGCTCGTGGCCGTGTAGTCGGCCCCGGCGGTGGCCGTACTGTTGGCTGTCGAGTAGTCCACGGCGACAAGGGCGGTTTCGACCGTCGAGAGGGTGACGGTGAAGACGACGGGGGCGCTCCCGCTGTTGCCCTCCGGTCGCGACGCGTCGCTGATCGACAGTGTTCCGTGCGCAGCCCAGGCCCGAGATGCAGCCAGCAAGGGCAGAGCCACTCCCGCCAGTAGGGCCACGGCGACGAAGGACGCGAGGGCAGAACGCGGACGAGTGCCGGTGGCGGTGGCTGCATGAAAAAAGCGCATATTGAAAATCCCTGGCAGTTGGAAGACAGCTCGGACCGAAGCGCCGACCTCAGCGGGGGCTTCGTGCTACAGCGCTGCCGAGGTCCAGAGCAACCCTCCCGGACATGCCGAACCGCCCGACGCGGCACGGGGACTCCGCTACGCCGAGAGGACTATACCAGGCCACGACTCTCACACGCTGTGGTCGGCGGCGCCCCTCCGCTTGGGATATCAAGGAACGGCGCTCTCAGACTGTGACCGCCTCGTGAGCGCAGATTCTCGCCGTCCGCCACGTCGATGACAGCCTGAACCCGCCACGGGGAGTCCACCCGGCCAGGCCCCCGAAACGACCGCGCGGACGAGCCCAGGGGGATGCCCAAGGAACGGCGGACCCACTCGGGAACCGGCAAACCGCGCAAGGGACGCGCCGCATAACGGCCGCTCGATAACCCGGCCCCGCTTGGGCAGGCTGGTGCGCCTAACCCCGATCATTCACCCGACGATCCCATTCGCCGAACGGACGCAGGAAACGCGCTCGTGTTGGGGTGGGGGGAGTCGATCGCCATAGCTGCGGCACGGGCGCGGCCGTCGGCACGC
>JAHFUS010000100.1 GCA_023264975.1 Actinomycetes bacterium
GATGTCGCCGGACTGGCCGAAGTACGTGGTGGGCTGGCCCTGCACGTACCAGGCGCCTGAGCGGTACACCGAGCGGTCGGTGGTGCCGTTGCCGTCGAAGTCGGCCGGGGGCCTGGTCACTTGAGGCGGCGACAGGTCCTTGACGAACACGTCGTCTTTGAGGTTGGTGTCGCCGGCGACCAGGTTGGATGCGCCCGACGCGAAGGCCAGGGTCCGCCCGTTGGCGCTCAAGGCGACATCGAAGCTGTCGCCGTTCGCCTCGCTGGCGTCGCCGAGGACGCTGCGGCGGGTTGTCTGGCCGGTCTGGCGGTCGTGGACGAACACGTCCCTGGCGCCGTTTGTGTCGCCGGGCACCAGGTTGGTGGCGGCCGAGAAGAAGCCCACGTAGCGGCCGTCGGCGCTCATGGCGGGCAACGCGGTGGCGTACCGGCCCCTGAACTGGGTCACGCCGTTGGCCTGGGTGCCGTCGCTGGCCACGTTCACCCTGGTGGTGGTCGAGTTGGTGAGGTCGCGCACGAACACGTCGTTCAGGCCGTTGGTGTCGCCGGCCACGAGGTTGGTCGAGGCCGAGACGAACGAGACGAAGCGGCCGTCGGGGCTGATGACGGGGTCAGAGGCCGCCCCGTTGCCCGGCAACACGCCGTCGCTGGCCACATCCACCTCGGTGGTCAGCCCGGTCGTGCGGTCGTTGACGCTCACACCGCCGGAGACGGGCAGAAAGGCGACGTAGCGCCCGTCGGCGCTGATCGAGGGGGCCGCGCCCCCCTGGCCGACCAAGCGGGAGGTCTGGCCGGCCTGGAGGTCGCGGACGAACACGTCGTATGTGGCTGCGCCGGTACCGGGGGCGAGGTCTTTCGCACGGGATTGGAAGGCGACGTAGCGCCCGTCGGCGCTGATGGAGGGGTGGAAGCTGCTCGCGTCGCCCCTGTAGCCGGTGAGGCTCACGCTGACCAGGGTGGTCACCGCGGTGAGCCGGTCGTGGACCCAGACCTGAAAGTATGAAAATCCGGCGGTGACCGGCGCCAGGTTGGTGGAAGCCGAGTCGAAGGCCACGTAGCGGCCGTCGGCGCTGATCGAGTGGGGCAGAAGGTCGATCGCGTTTGCCCCGCTGTTCTGGTCACCCGGGGTGCCGTCGTTGGTCGCACTGACCAGGGTGGTCTCGCCGCTCAGGTTGTCGTGGAGGTAGATCTGAAGTTTGGTGTTGCCGGCCGTCGCCGGCACCAGGTTGTTGCTTGCCGACGAGAAGGCCACCCACCGGCCATCGGCGCTGATGACCGGTGCGAAGCTGCCCGCCGTGGCCTCGGTGCCGTCGCTGGCCACGCTGACCCTGGTCACTCCCCCCACCGCCGGGGCGGGCGAAGCCTGCCAGGCCAATGCCCCCAGCACCAGGCCCACGCCGGCTATCCCTGCCCGCCGCCGTCCGGTCGGTTTCGGCGCCATAGGTCCTCCCCCTTGTGCGGAAACAGGCGGGCCGTCCCGCCGCTCCCCCAGTGGTCACCCCAGTTGAAACGTAACACTACAACATAGCTGGGCCCCTAGGGAAACTTCCGGGTCGAAACCCGTCAATCGAAGCAGGCTTGTTGTTGTGGACGTAGACAAAACTGGTTGTATTGAGGGCCTGGATGTGGTTCGGTTCAGGTTGTCCCATGTGTGCCCGACGGCGGTGACGCCGCTGTCGTGGCAATGCAGGGGAGTTCCCGCGAACCGGGAGCGGAAAGCGGTGGTCATGCGCCGGCAGACGAGATCGAGGAGAGGACCGACATGAGAGAGCACAACGGAAGATCACATTCGAAAGGGCCGCGACGAGGATTGCGCGTCGGGCTCGGGTTGCTGGTCCCGCTGGCGATAGTGAGTGGCTGGAGCATGCCCGGCGCATCCGCCGGTCCCGTGTCGGCCACAGTCTCGTCGGTGGCCGGCGACGAACTGACCATCGTCTTCGACCAGGTGGTGTCGGCCGGCACCACGGTCGGTGACATCGTGGTCAAACGAGGCCTCACCTACCGCGTCCCCGAGTTCTATCCGGAACCGTGGCGGGTGGAGGACGCCTGCCCCGTCAGCGGTTCCGGAGGCCCCGTGTACGTCTACGGCGATCCGGGGACAAATGACCCGGCCGTCGCATACCTGCCAGCGCCCAACACCCGCACGCTGGTGGTGCAGCTCGAAACCGCGCTCGGGCCCGATCCGGGGGGCCAGGCGGTCATCGTCGGGGCCGACGGAGTATCGCCTCCGGAAGCGTACGGTTGTGTCCACTTCAGCGCCATCTAGTTCGCGGCCAACGGACAGCTGGTTTCGGCGCCTGCAGGCAGGGTGCGCCTGACCAACGCCCGTGTCCGCCGGTCTTTCGACCTGCCCGGTGCGATCACTCGCCGGCCGGCACCGTTCACCGTTCTCCACCTCTCACCGGCCGGCACCAACCGGCCGGTGAGGGGCACCCGCGTGGTGGACCGCCAGCTCCATCGGGCGGTCCGACCACCCAACAGCCGGTACCCACGACAACGTGGCATCTTCGCCTTCGACGACGCCGCTCCGCCGGCCCACGCACCCCTGAAGTGCTCATCAGCCCGTCGTGGGACAGGGTGGGACAGGGTGGGGGAGGATCGGCGCCGATGACACCTCGCACTGGGACCTCGCCATCGCCCACCAGATCACCACCGCAGTACACGATCTTTGTGTCGCTGTTGGCCATGCTGGGGATCCTCGTGGCGGGGGACCCGAGACCGGCGGTTGCCGCCGGGGCCCGGCAGCTGGCCGTCGCTCCCGAGGTGGCGGTGACGGCCAACCACGCCTCGCTGCCCGAGGCCTATAACTCGCCGGTCCTGGCGGTGGACCCCACGGACAGCCGCTTCGTGGTGCTGGCCAACCGCCTCGACGCCCCCGGTCCCGGGTGCGCCCTGCACCTGTCGGGTGACGGCGGCCGGGGCTGGGTGCCTGCTGCCCCGGTCGCGGCCATGCCAGCCGGCACGAAGCGGTGCTACGCGCCCCAGGTCGCCTTCGACGGCCACGGGCTCCTCTACTTCGTCTTCGCCGGACTGGCCGGCGAGGACGGCGGCTCGTCGGGCGTGTTCCTGATGACCTCCGCCGATCGTGGTCGCACGTTCAGCGCTCCCCGACGCCTACTCGGGCCCGGCGGTGTCGATGCCCGGGTGGCCATCGACCCGGCCGTCGGGATTGGGGGACGGCTCCACGTGGTGTGGCTCCAGGTGGGCGCCGCGCCCGCTGGCGACCCGTCGGCGCCCCACGACAGCGTTCTCGTCGCCTATTCCGACGACGGCGGCCGGACCCTTTCCGCGCCGGTACGGGTGGGCCGCTCGGGCCGGTCGGTCGTCGCGCCGGCCCTGGCCCTGGGGCCGCGCCACGCCGTGTACCTGGCCTACTGGGACCGTGGCCTTGTTCGGCGGGGCGGCGGAGACCCCCAGGCGGCGGCGCAACAGACGTGGTCGGTGGTGGTCGCCTCCTCCATCGACGCCGGCGTTCATTTTGGCCCTGCCACGGTGGTCGACGCCGACGTGGTGGCGGTCGAGGCGGCAGGCCGGGTGTCCTCCGTCGCCGCCCCGGCGCTCGCCGCCGGCGGTCCGGGACAGCTGGTGGCAGCGTGGGCCGACGCCCGCGATGGCGATGTGGATGTGCTCGTGCGCCGCTCGGGCGACGGCGGTGCGCACTGGTCCGGGGCCCGTCGCCTGAGCGGCGACCGCGCCGCCAGCGGCGGCGACCAGTACCTGCCCCACCTCTCCGTGGCCCGAGACGGCCGCCTCGACGCCGTCTTCTACGACCGGCGCCGGGACCCCGCCAACGTCCTCACCGACGTCTCGTACGCCTATTCCAGCGACGGGGGGCGCAGCTTCGCGGCCGCCACTCGACTCACGGCCCGGGGCTCGGACGCCCGCATCGGCCCCCGGCGTCCTGGGCCCGCCGGGGCCGGGACAGTCGGCTTCGGCACCGAGCTGGCCCTGGTGTCCGAGGGCCCTCGGGTGGTGGCCGCGTGGACCGACACCCGCAACACTGCCCTCCCCCCGGGCCAGGACATCTTCGCCACCGAGGTCCGCTTCCCAGCGCCGGGTGGCGGCAGCGGTGGCATGCACGCCGTCGGCACCGCCGTGGTCCTCATCGCGGCGGGAGGGGTGGCCGCCGGCGCTCGCCGGCGGCGGGCGCGGGCGCTCCAGGTCGTGGCGGCGTGATCGGCCCGGGAGACGGGTTCCATCGAGCACGCGCTGGTGCGACATCCCGCCGCGCGATGGTGCACCGGTGATTCCCTATCCACCGTCCGACTTCAAGGGGAATCTTCTGTTGACGTCAAGACGCCTCCCGGTCGACGATGTCAGTCGGGGAAGGTCGCCTCGCGGATGCGCTTCGAGCGCCATTTTCCACCTGTCCCTTGAGGACTTGTTGAGGGGCCTTCTCCGCCTTCTTCTTCGACCGGCGTCGGCGCCGTGTCTCTTCATCGACGGTCCATCGCTCGGCGACGATTTGCTTCGCCTGGGCACGGTCGACCGCCCGGCCATCGACGTCGCGCACCACGTAGGGGCTGTTGCGTTCGAGGGTCCGCCACAGCCGGCGGGCCAAGTGGGCGGCGACGACGGCCAGGGCCTTGGTGTGGTTCGCCCCCCGCTCGACCATCTGGGTCCAGTAGATGCGGGCCAACTGGGGGTCCTCCTTGCGGGCGGTGTCGGCCGCCCGGTAGAGCATCCGACGCAGCTTCGGGTTGCCGGCTTTGGTCATGGCCTGGCCCTTGTGGTCGGTCTCGCCGGTCTCCGACGCCCGGGGCACGAGGCCGGTGTAGGCGCAAAAGGCATCGGCGTTGGGGAACCGGCCGGCGCGACCGACGACCGCGACGGCCAACGGGCCGCCCTTTTCGCCCACGCCGGGCACGGAGCGGGCCAGGCCCTCGGGGTCGACCCGGCCGTAGAGCTCCTCACGTCGGCGCTCGTGCGGGGCTCTCGCCGCCTCGATGGCGTCGAGCAGGGTGATCTCGGTGGCCAGGTCGGCCGCCAGGGCCTCGAAGGCCACCGCGTCGGTGTCACCGTAGAGGGCCACGGCCTCGCCGGCCGCGGCCAAGAAGGCCTCCGCCTTGGCTTGCCCGTGCATGCCCCGACTGACGTCGGTGATGAGCGCCTCGATGACGTCCACACCCGCTGCCAGCAGGTCTTTCGGGTTGCCGTAGGCCCGCAGCACCTCCAGGTCGGCCCGGCAGAGCTGCTTGGACAGTGCGCGACCGGAGGTGGGCATGAGCTGGCGGGCCAGATCGCGGATGCGCACCTTGCGCGTCGCCATCTCCTCGGTGAGCCGCTCGGTCACCCGCACCTCTCGGTCCAAGGCGGCGGCGTCGCCCCGGGCCAGTTCCACCGGTCGCAGGGCGTCGCCATCGACGATGGCCATGCGGGCCAAGGTGGTGGCGTCGATGCGGTTGGTCTTGTGGTGGCGGCGGAAGTAGCGGCGCAGGTCGTAGGCGCGCTGCGAGCTCACCCGGTACACGCGGTCGCCGGCAGCGCTGAAGAACACCGCCACCGGCAGCCAGGCGGGGCCTGTCGGCTCGATGACGACCTCCACGACGGTGCCCTCGGCCGCTCCCGAAAGCGCCACCTCCCGCAGCTGCTCGAGGCTGGCCCGGGTGGGCTGCGCCCGTCGTCGGGCCAGCTCGACGCCCGACTCGCTCACCACGACGGCGGTGTGGTCGGTGGCGACGCCGAGGTCCAATCCCACGATCCTTCGTTGCACAGTGGCTCCCTTTCTCGCTTGGTTGATCCCGACGGCACGGGCGACGCTCTTCTCCACCACGGTCCCAGGTCGACGGGACCCGTCGGGCCGCTTCAAACGGCATCGAGCTCATCGGCTCGTTCCAATTCCCTTATGCGGGGCGTCCGTGGTGGGCCCGGAACAGGCAATCACTGGGGCGCGGCGACACGTCAAAGACGTGACCCGTAGACCGACTTTGCTCGCCTCGTCCCGAAACCACCGGGGCACCCATCTGACCCCGTCCCCCGGGCCGAGTGGTGGACCCGAGGTGCTTGCATGACCGGCAAGGCCCGGTTCTTCGGGGCGGTGCTGGTGGTGGTGCTGGCACCGGGGTGCGGGCGGCCGAGCGGAGCGGCCCTGCCACCGGCCCCGGCCACCATTGCGGTGACCATGGCCGAGTACCGCTTCGTGACCAAGCCGTTTGTCACCGCCGGCCGGGTGCAGTTCCGGGTGAAGAACCACGGGCGGATCCCCCACCAGGTCGATCTGGTGCGCCTTCCCGACGACCTCGTGCCGGGAGGTCTTGACGCCCAGCTGCGCTCGGCCAAGCGCCGCCCCGTCAACCTCGTGAGCAGTGTCGCAGCCGAGCGCCCTGGTGAAGCCACGGTGTTCGCCGCCGACCTGGTCCCCGGCCGCTACGGGCTGGTCTGCTTCCTCACCGACGCCGACGGCGTCACCCACGCCCGGAAGGGGATGAGCGCCGAGCTCGAGGCGAACGAGAGCGGCCGGCCCGGCTGATCCTGGTAGTTCACTTGGCCGCCTGACGTCGACGAAGCTCCAGATCCCGCACCAGCCGGTCAGCTTCAGAAGAAGTTGCGGTAGACGGCCGGGGGCAGGGGCAGCGGGATGTCGCCGGTCGCCCCCAGGTACGCCGTGGGCTGGCCGGCGACGTACCAGCCGCCGACGTTGGG
>JAHFUS010000101.1 GCA_023264975.1 Actinomycetes bacterium
GGTCCTCGCCCTCGAGAACCGCTACGACCTCGGCATCCTCAACGGGGACATCGGCACGGTGGTGGGTGGTGACCACCGGTCGCTCCACGTCCGCTGCTCTGCGGACCACAGCGTCAGCCTTCCGCTCGACTACGTGACCGATTCACTTCGGTTGACCGGTGCTCGTCGTGTCCGGGTGGCGAGGGTCGGCGAGGATCTCGAGGGCGGCCGGCTTCATGCGCTGGAAGTAGGCCATGACGTCGACTCCGGCAGCCACGGCCGATTCCACCTCGGCCAGGTTGCGACGCAGGCCCGTGACACCCACCGCCACGTCGCCGGTGACGGCCAGCGGTAGGCCGACGTCGCGGTGGGCCAGGCAGGCCCGTTCGATCCGGCCGCCCTGGTCGCTCCACCTGGCGACGTAGCGCTGCCTGCCCGGCAGCGGAAGGGCCCGGAACAGGTCGCCCGCCTCGGCCGATACCTGGAGCACGTCGAGCGGGCGGTCGCAGGCGCTGTCGTAGACGGCGGATACGGCGCGTACCAGTGCCTGTCCGGCGGGAACGGCCGTGTGGGCCAGGGTACGCAGGACCCGTGCCAGGCGGCCTCCGTCACGCCGGACACCGGCGGCGGCGGAGTAGGTGGCCCGCCGGTCGGCCAGCCAGTCGTGGAGGTCGTGGCGGGCCACGCCCTGGCTCCGCCCGAGGAGCACATCGACCAGGAGCCGGTCGAGCTCGTAGACGGGCAGGTGGCGATTGCCGGTGGAGACGATGCCGTGGGGTTGGCGCTCCTTGATCGTCTCGTAGGCCAGGACGTGGGCGGTGAGGAGGTGGTCGAGGGCACGGATGGTGGACCCGATGTCGAGGCGCCGCCCCGGCGGGTTGCGGCCGGACAGGTACGAGAACAGCGCACAGGCGTTGAGCTGGTCGATGGTGACCCACTGGTGGGTGCGGCCGGCGAAGTGCCCGACCGCCGCCTCGACCCACGCGCAGAAGCGCTCTGGGCTGTCGGGCCGCAGCCAGAAGTCGACGCCCATCCAGGCCGGGTGGGCGAAGCGGTGGAGGGTGACGGCGGGTTGCAGGCCGTGCTCGTGGCAGACGTCGAGCAGCCGGCAGTAGGCGGCGACGGCGCCCGCATCGGGCTGACCGTCGAGCGGCTCGCAGCGCGCCCATTCCACCGACACTCGAACGGTGTCGAACCCGGCGGCGGCCGCCCGGGCCACCGACGCGTCCCGGTTCTCCCAGAAGCCGCCCGAGGCAGGGCGGCGGGGGGAGCGCCCCTCGATCTCCCACCAGCACCAATTGTGGGCGGGCGTCCCCGGTCGGTTGTAGCCGCCCTCGTTCTCGAAACCGCCGAGCACGGCGCCGGCGCGCAGGCCATGCGCCGTCACTGCGGCCACCTACGCCTCCTCGAACAGCGTCTCGCCCCGGCGCAGGCGCGTGGCGATGCGCACCACCTGGGCCAGCTCCCTGCGGGTGGGGGTGTGGGCGGCCAGGAACCGGGCGCAGCCGGCCAGGAGGAGCGCCCCCTCCTCGGAGCCGGGCGGCCAGGCGCCGGCCTGGCGAACCGCCGCCTCGTAGGTCTGGTACCAGTGGAAGCCGGCGTCCTCGGCCAGAAGGGCCTTGCCCAGGGCGGCGACGAGTTCTCCCGGATCACGCCCGGCCCGCAGCCATCCGTAGGCAATCGCCCCCGCCTCGTCGACCTGCCCCTGGCGGTCCCAGCATGCCTGGAGGTCGGCCAGCTCGACGCCGCCCTCGGTCTTGGGCAGGCGGGCCGCGGGCACGTTGAGGAACCGGTCCAGGTAGACCCGCAGGGCGCCGTGGAAGACCCCCCGCAGCAGCTCGACGGACGGCGCCCGCACCAGCGCCTGGTGGAGGGCGTTGCCGGCGGTGAAGCCGTGGTGGACGGCGTCCCAGTCGCCGTGGTCGTTCTGGGTGTGGAAGCGGGTGATGCGCAGGCCGGCGGCGAAGGCCACCGCCCGCCCCAACTGCTCCGGCGACGCGCCGGACGCGATCGCGGTGCAGATGGCCTCGACGATGACGTCCGGGTCGTCCCCGAGGATCGCCCAGGCCAGCCCGGCCACGTCGTCCCATGCGCCCTGGCGACCCTGACCCTCGGCCACCAGCGCCGGGAGCCGCTCGGTGGCGTCCCTGACGAGGGCGGCCAGGTCGCTCGGGTGGCGCCACTGGCCCTGCTCCTCCGACCGCCCGGCCCGGGCCGTGCCCGGTACGAGAGACGCCAGGACGGCGGCGGCGGACCCCTCGCCCAGGATGTCCACCGCCTCGAACGCCTTGTTGGTGAAGTCGATGGTGTGGCCAACGTCGAGAAAGACGTGGTCCGTGGCGGCCGCCGTCATCATGGTGGCGACCTCGGGCAGCGGGACGTCGTTGTCGAGGGCGGTGAGCAGGACCCGCTCGGCCGCATTGGCATTACGGTTCTCGATGAACCGCCGGTACCAGGCGGCGAGGCGGTCGGCCGGCACACCGACCGACCCGAGGGGCCGCAGCCCGAAGCTGGGTGGGCGTCCCCTGGTATCGCGCGACACGAAGGCCAACCCGTGCACCAGCGCCAGCGCCCGGTCCTCGGCGTCGAGCGACGGCGCCACGTTGGCCATGGCCACGAGGACGGTGAGGCCCGCCCCCCACCCCGCCTCGCGGTAGGTGGTGCCGAAGTCCACGCCGGTGCGCACGATCTCGTCCACGGCCACGCCGGCCGCCAACAGGCCGATCGTGGCCTTGGCCGTCACCAGGGTGAGGCCCTGCTCCAGCCCTTCGGCCAGGCGCTTGCGGAGGTGGTCGACGGCGCCGGCCGCCGCTCCGGCCGCCGGGCCCTCGTCGACCACCACCACGACCTGCCCGTCCTCGAGGTCGACGGGGTAGGCCCGCACGTCGTCGGCGAAGAGGTTCATGGTGCCGCCCGACGACAGGTCGAAGCGGGCGTGGTGCCAGTGGCAGGTGACCAGGCCGTTCTCGACGGTGCCCCGATGGAGAGGGAAGCCCATGTGGGGGCACCGGTCGTCGAGGGCGAAGGCTTTTCCCTCGTGCCAAAAGACGCATACCGGCTGCGATCCCGCCTTGCCGGTGAGACGACCCTTGGCCTGAAGCTCTTCGACGCTGCCGACGTTCACCCGCACCGGGTCCACCGTACGCCTGGCGCGGCGGCAAAGCCATGGGGGTGCCCACATGCGCGAGCATGCGCGTCATGGCAACGCTGGTGACCTTCCACGCCCACCCCGACGACGAGGCCATCGCCTGCGGCGGCACCATGGCCCGCGCCGCCGCCGAGGGGCACCGGGTGGTGCTTGTCGTGGCGACTCGCGGCGAGCACGGCGAGGTGGAGGCGGGGTTCCTGCCGCCCGGCACGTCGCTGGCCGATCACCGGGTGGTGGAGACCGAGGCGGCGGCCAAGGTGCTCGGCGTCGCGCGGGTGGCGTTCCTCGGCTACGAGGACTCGGGCATGATCGGCACACCCGAGAACGAGGCCCCCGCGGCGTTCTGGCAGGCCGACATCGAGGCGGCGGCGACCCGCCTGGCTGCCATCCTCACCGAGGAGGATGCCGACGTCCTCACCGTGTACGACGACCACGGCGGCTACGGCCATCCGGACCACATCCAGGTGCACCGGGTGGGTATCCGTGCCGCCGATCTGGCGGGCACACCCCGCGTCTACGAGTCCACCGTCGACCGGGACTACATCCTGGCCCTGCGGGCGCAGGCGGCCGAGTCCGGTGAGGGCTTCGGTCCGGATGGCGAGGGGCCGGAACTCGACTGGAACGAGCTCGGGTCCCCCCGTCACATGATCACGACCACGGTCGACGTCACCGGGTACCTCGACCAAAAGCGCGATGCCATGGCGGCCCACGCCAGCCAGATCGGGCCCGAGTCGTTCTTCCTCAACATGACGCCCGAGGTGTTCGCCGTCACGTGGGGCACGGAGTGGTTCATCCGCCGGGGGGTGCCGGCGGGGACGGCGGAGGACTGGCTCTTCGAATGAGCTGGACGCACACCGGCTATGCCCAGCGCATCCACTTCGGGCCCGGGGCGCTCGACCGCGTCGGCGAGGTGTGCGCCGGGCTGAGGATGCGGCGGGTGCTCGTGGTGACGACGGCGGGCCGGCGTGCCTCCGATGCGGGGCGGCGGTTGGTCGAGGTGCTCGAGGCGGCGGTCGAGGTGGTGTCGGTGTTCGACGGCGCGCGTTCCCACGTGCCGGCGGAAGTCGTGGCGGCGGCGGTCCAGCGACGTCAGGGGGTGCGGGCGGACGGCGTGGTGTCGTTCGGTGGCGGGTCGTGCGCCGACCTCGCGAAGGCGGTGTGCGACGTCGGCGAGGGCACGTTCGCCGAAGGCCCCGCGGCTGCGGACGAGGAGGTCCCGGCCCGGACTTACGCCGACGGGCCGGCGCTGCCACACGTCTCCGTGCCCACCACCTATTCCGGGGCGGAACTCACTCCGTTCTACGGGATGACGGACGCCGACGGGCGCAAGCGCGGCTCCAGCGGCCCGACCCTGGCGCCGCGGGCGGCCGTCTACGACCCCGTCGTCACCCTCGGCACGCCGGTGCGGGTGAGCGCCGAGACAGGGATGAACGCCCTCGCCCACGGGGTCGAGTGTGCCTACGCACCCACCCGCACGCCCGAGGCGGAAGCGATCGCCCTGGCCTGCATCGGGCGCATCGCCGGCGCCCTTCCCGCCGTGGTCGACGACCCGTACGACCTTGCGGCCCGCACAGTCATGCTCGAGGGAGCCGTGCTGGGCGGGCGCTGCCTCCAGAACGCCGGCATGGGCGTCCACCACGGCCTGTCCCAGCTCCTCGGCGGCCGTACCGGGCTGTCCCACGGGCTGGTGAACGCCCTGATCCTGCCCCACGCCATGGCCTTCAACCACGATGCCGTCGGTGATGCCGCCCGCCGCATCGGCGCCGCCCTCGGCGACCCCGACGACCCAGCCGGCGCGCTCGCCCGCCTGCGCGCCCGGGTCGGTTTGCCCGCCACGCTGGCCGAGTGCGGCGTGACGGCGGAGGACGTCGACGCCGTCGCGTCGGTTTCCCCGGAGAACGGGAACGTGGCCAACAACGTCCGGCCGGTCAGCGTCGCCGACGCCCGCGCCATCCTCACCGCCGCCCTCGAAGGGTGAGGGGGCATGTCAGCCGTACTGGCCGGTCCGTGACCGGCGGTGCGAAGATCCCCGCATGTCCGTCGTCCGCATCAACGCCATCAACGTCCCCGCCGAGCGAGCCGAAGCCATGGCTGCGCGATTCGCGGCCCGAGCCGGCCAGGTCGACAAGACGGACGGGTTCGAGGAGTTCCAGCTCCTGCGCCCGTCCGATGGCCGCGATACGTGGCTCGTCTACACCCGCTGGGCCGATCAGGAGTCGTTCGACGGGTGGGTGGCCTCACAGGCGTTCAACCAGGGCCACGCCAAACCCGAGGGTGCCCAGGCGCCCGTCGCCACGGGATCGGAATTGTGGGCGTTCGACCTCGAACAGCACACCACGCGGGCGTAGCCTGAAGGGTATGGAAACAGTCGAGTCGCCCCGCTGGCGGGGGATCAACCACCTCGCCCTGGTCACGCCCGACATGGACGCCACCGTGCGCTTCTACCACGGGGTCCTCGGCATGCGGTTGGTGGCCACGCTGATGGCGGGCCCGATGCGCCACTACTTCTTCGAGATGGGCGCCCAGAACACCGTGGCGTTCTTCGAGTGGAAGGGCGCCGGCACCCTGGCCAAGCAGGCCGGCGTGCCCATCAGCGCCACCGTGCAGCTCGACCACCTGTCGTTCAACCTGCCCGACGAGGACGCCCTCCTCGCCCTGCGGGACCGGCTGGTGGCGGCGGACTGCGGCATCACCGAGGTGGTCGACCACGACATCATGCACTCGGTGTACTTCACCGATCCCAACGGCATCGCCCTCGAGGCGTCGTGGTGGGCCTATGACGTCACCGGCCGCCGGGCCGACTACGACGACAAGAGGGCGTTCTCCGACCCCGACCCGGTGCCGGCGGTGACGGAGCTGGCCAGCACCGGCCGCCTGGCCTGGACGCCGAAGACCGAGCTCACCGGCGACGACATCGTCGACCCGGCTTAGAGCACCTGCTGCCCGATACCGCGCTCCTCGCGTCGCTCCGCCAGGTTCACGAGGGCTGGGCGTGGGTCATGATCGTCGGCAACGGCTTGGCCGGCCTGTGGTCCCTCGGCGCGCACAAGGTCCCGGCGCTGCGCACCCGCGCCCTGTGGTGGTTCACCGTCTTCACCCAGCTGTCGGTGTTCGTGCAGGTGTTCCTGGGCGTGGGGATGGTCGCCGGCCAGCACATCGAGGCCGCCCAGTTCCACATGTTCTACGGCTTCATCGCCGTCATCACCGTCGGCATCCTCTACTCGTACCGCCAGCAGCTCCGCCACAGGCTCTACCTCCTCTATGGCTTCGGAGGCCTCTTCGTCATGGGGCTGGGGATCAGGGCGATGCTGGTAGGGGCCAGGGCGTAGGTCTCGAAGACGCGGTCGACGGTCGGGGGGCCATTCACGCCGCCGGATCGGACCAGTTGAGGCCCCGGTACCGGGCGAAGGTCGGGGCCGGGGTGGCGACTATGCGACGGTTGGTGACGCCTAG
>JAHFUS010000052.1:0-8608 GCA_023264975.1 Actinomycetes bacterium
CACGCGGCGTTGCTGCGTCAGGCTTTCGCCCATTGCGCAAGATTCCCCACTGCTGCCTCCCGTAGGAGTCTGGGCCGTGTCTCAGTCCCAGTGTGGCTGGTCGTCCTCTCAGACCAGCTACCCGTCGAAGCCTTGGTGGGCCGTTACCCCACCAACAAGCTGATAGGCCGCGAGCCCCTCCCGAAGCGATAAATCTTTCCTCATCAAGCCAGGTGACTCGATGAGGACATCCGGTATTAGCACCGGTTTCCCGGTGTTATCCCAGACTTCGGGGCAGGTTGCTCACGTGTTACTCACCCGTTCGCCGCTAAGTCTTCACCAGTATTGCTACTGGATGGACTCCGCTCGACTTGCATGTGTTAAGCACGCCGCCAGCGTTCGTCCTGAGCCAGGATCAAACTCTCCATCGAGATCGATGGGAGGCGAACCTCCCGTGATCTGGAGAGCCAACCTCGAGCATCACTCTGCTCTCGGTCGACTGGCACCAAAACGGACGTTGTCCGTTGTCAGTGCATTGACGTTGCGATCATTCGCATGATCGCCCGCACTGGCTTTTGGCTTTCCTCTGTTCCGTTTTCAAGGAGCACACCGCGGAGCGCACGCGCCTCCCAGAAGGAGACGGAGGTACGGGATTCCGCTGGCCGAGGGCCACGCCGGACATCCGGCGTACTACCTCGACGCTCTACTGCGTACCGCCCCGGACCGACTGCATCCCGGGCGGCTTGTAACTGTAGCACCTCAGCGCGAGCTGTCAAACCGCTCGACCGGCCCTCCACCGTTGCCGATGACTACTGAGGGACAATCACCACTGAGGAACATGAGAGTCTTGCACAGATCCGTCGCGGCCACCACCGCCGTCGCCCTGGCCCTGCAGGCGGGCGCCTGCTCGTGGAAGACGCCGTCCCTGGAGACGACCAAGCCCGCCCCCCTGGCCGAGTCCTCCCGGATTCTGGCCGCCGACGGCTCCGTGATCACCGACCTGCACGGGGAGGAGAACCGGGAGACGGTGCCCTTCGACCGCATGCCCAAGACCCTGCGCGATGCGGTGGTGGCCATCGAGGACGAGCGATTCTGGGACCACAAGGGCGTCGACCCCCGCTCGGTGCTGCGGGCCGTGTACGCCAACGCCACCGAGGGCAAGGTCGTCGAAGGCGGCTCCACCATCACCCAGCAGTACGTCAAGAACGAGTTGGTGGGCCCGGACCGCACGGTGCGGCGCAAGCTCCGGGAGGCGGCCCTCGCCTACGAGGTGGAGCGGCGCTACACCAAGCAGCGCATCCTCGAGCTGTACCTGAACACCATCTACTTCGGCAACGGCGCCTACGGCGTTCAGGCGGCGTCGATCGAGTACTTCGGCGTGGGTGTCGACAGGATCACGCTCGGACAGTCCGCCCTGCTGGCCGGTGTCATCCGCTCCCCCAACCGCTCCGACCCCTACCAGCAACCCGACATCGCCAGGGAGCGCCGCCAGGTCGTGCTCGACAAGTTGGTGTCGCTTGGCTGGGCCACGCCCGGGGCGGCGGCGGCGGCGGCGGCCGAGCCGTTGGTGACGGCTGCGGCGCCGGTGACCGACGAGCGCTACACCGCCCCCTACTTCGTGGAGCGGGTGAAGCGGTTCCTGCTCGACGACCCCCGCTTCGGGCCCACCCCCGGCGCCCGCCGCGACCTGCTCCTCCAGGGCGGGCTGCGCATCTCCACCACGCTCGACCTCAAGGCCCAGGCCCAGGCCGAGGAGGCGGTGGCCAAGGTGCTGTCGTCGCCCGACAAGGACCCGGCCGCCGCCGTGGTGTCCATCGAGCCGGGTACCGGGTTCGTGCGGGCCCTGGTGGGCGGGCGGGACTTCTTCGGGCCAGCGGCCGAGGCCAAGTTCGACCTGGCGACCCAGGGCAAGCGCCCGGCGGGCTCGTCGTTCAAGCCCTTCGTGCTGGCCGCCGCCCTCGAGCAGGGCATACCGATCACCAAGTTCTACGACGCCCCCGGCAGCCTCACCATCCCCCTCACCCGCGAACCGTGGGAGGTGTCCAACTACGAAGGCCAAGGCGGCGGGCGAATGACCCTGGGGGACGCCACCATCCGCTCCGTCAACACCGTCTACGCCCAGCTCATCCTCGACGTGGGCCCGTCCAAAGCGGTCGACCTGGCCGCCAGGATGGGCATCACGTCGCCACTGCTTCCCTACCCGTCGGCCGTGCTGGGCACCAACGACGTCACGCCGCTCGAGATGGCGTCCGCCTACGGCACGTTCGCAAACCGGGGCATCGCCGTCCCCCCCACCTTCGTCACCAAGGTGGTCGACGGCCACGGCCGGGTGATCTACGAGCACCAGCACACCCAGAAGCGGGTGCTCGAGCAGGCGAACGTGGACACCGAGATCAGCGTGCTGCGCCAGGTGGTGGAGCGGGGCACGGCGGTGGGCGCCAAGATCGGCCGCCCGGTGGCGGGCAAGACCGGCACCGGCCAGGAGTGGCGCGACGCCTGGTTCGTGGGCTTCACCCCCGACCTGGTGACGTCGGTGTGGGTCGGGTTCCCCGAGCGGCAGCGGTCGATGAAGCCACCGGACACCCGCATCCTTGTAACCGGCGGGTCGTGGCCGGCGCAGATCTGGCAGCTCTACATGTCGGCCGCCCTGGCCGAGAGGCCCATACGCGACTTCGCGCCGCCGCCCCCGTCGGCGGCCGAAGGCACATCCGACGCCCCAGTGCTGCAGCAGGTGACCACGGTGATCGGCATGCCGGCAGTCGACGCGGAGGCGGCCCTCGCCCGCGACGGCTTCACCGCCACCCGTGAGCCGACGCCCAGCGAGGACTACCCGCCCGGCGTCGTGGTCGGTTCGTTGCCCGACGCGGGCCTGCTGGCGCCCGCCGCGTCGTCGGTGGTCCTGCTGGTGAGCACCGGCAAGGCCACTGCCACCCTCCCTGACGTGTTGAGCCGCACCACCGACGAGGCCCGGCGGGCCATCGAGTCAGCCGGCCTGGTGGCCAGGATCATCGTGCAGGCCGAGCCTGCGAGCAGCACGTCGGCCGGCCGGGCCGGCAAGGCGTGGAAGCAGGCCCCCGCCCTGGGGTCGCTGGTCGACCGGGGCGACACGGTCACCGTTTACGTCAACCCCGAACCGGCGGCGCCACCGCCGGTGGCGCCGCCACCGACGGGCTACGTGCCGGGCTTCACGACCACGACGCCGCGGTAGGCCGGGCCCGGGCTCCGGTGGTCACCCGGCGCTGCGGGCGGCTTGCGGCGGCATGGGTTGCGGAATCCGGGCCCTGACGCCGTCGCATCCCGTGCCGGGCGCCGCAGGACCGTCCGCCGCACGTTGGCCTGTGGCCTCGACATCCGGGATCGGGACGCTCACGGCGCGTGCACCAACGAATCACGTGCCGCCGGCCCTACCTCGGGCTTCGCCCTACCCGCTCGGCGTCCTCCGCCAGGCGGTTGCGGAAGCGGGCCATCTGTTCGGCCACCGGGCCGGGGCCGGCGCCGCCCGCGGTGGTACGACGGGCCACCGCCGTGCCCGGCTCGAGGAGGAAGAGGGCGTCGGTGCCGAGGTCCGGGTGGGCCTCGACCAGCTCCGTGAGCGGGACGTGGCGTTCGACGCACGCGCGGACCAGGCTCCCCACGATCTTGTGGGCGTCCCGGAACGGCATCCCCTTGTCGACCAGCCACTCGGCCAAGTCGACAGCCGACGATGCACTCTGGTCGGCCGCCGCCTGCATGCGGTCGAGGTCGAAGCGGGCAGAGGCAATCAGACCGGTCATGGCCACCAGGCCCAGGTTCACCTGGTCGAGGGCGTCGAACAGCGGCTCCTTGTCCTCCTGGAGGTCGCGGTTGTACGACAGCGGGAGGCCCTTGAGGGTGGCCAGCAGCCCGGTGAGGTGGCCGATGAGACGGCCGGACTTGCCCCGCACCAGCTCGGCGATGTCGGGGTTCTTCTTCTGCGGGAGCATCGAGCTGCCGGTCGCGTAGGCGTCGTCGAGGTGCAGGAAGCCGAACTCCTCGCTCGACCACAGGACGACCTCCTCGCCCATCCGTGACAGGTGGACCCCGAGGAGAGCGAGGTCGAACAGCGCCTCGGCCACGAAGTCGCGATCGCTCACCGCGTCGAGCGAATTCTCGAAGCGGGCGGCAAAGCCGAGGTCGCCCGCCACCCAGTCGGGCACCAGATTGAGGGAGGAACCGGCGAGAGCGCCTGCCCCCAAGGGGCAGACGTCGAGGCGCTCGACGGTGGCCAGCAACCGGTCGACGTCGCGCGCCAATGCCCAACCGTGGGCGAGGAGGTGGTGGGCGAGGAGGACGGGCTGGGCCCGCTGGAGGTGGGTGTAGCCGGGCAGGTACGCGTCGCCGGCGGCGTCGGCCCGGTCGAGCAGCGCCTCTTGCAACCGGAGGACCGAAGCGGCCAGCCCTGTGAGCTCCCGGCGGGTGAACAGGCGCAGGGCGGTGGCCACCTGGTCGTTGCGGCTACGGCCGGTATGGAGCTTGGCGCCCACGTCGCCGGCGATCTCGGTGACACGGCGCTCGATGGCGGTGTGCACGTCCTCGTCCGTGGGGGCGAAGTTGAAGCTGGCGTCGGCCAGTTCCTCGCCCGCCCTGGCCAGGGCGGTGAGCAAGATGCTCACCTCGGAGGGGTCGAGGATGCCGCCCTCGCCGAGCCCCTTGACGTGGGACCGGGAGGCAACGACGTCGTCCGCCGCCAGCCGCTTGTCGAACGACAGGCTGGACGTGAAGGCGAGGAGCTCGGGGGCCGGGGTCGACTGGAGCCGGCCGTCCCAGAGCCTCACCGGGTCTCGCCCTTGCGGACCTGGCGGTTGGCCCAGGTCTCGATACCGAGGCCCCACAGCCGCACGAATCCCTCGGCGTCCTGGTGGCGGAACTTGTCGGCCGCCTCATAGGTGGCCAGCCCGTAGTCGTACAGGCCGACCTCGCTGCGCCGGCCGGCCACGATGCAGCGGCCGGGCACCTCGCAGCGCAACCGGACCTCGCCCGTGACGAACCGCTGGCTCTCGGCCACGAAGGCGTCGAGGGCCTGCTTGAGGGGCGAGAACCACAGGCCGTCGTAGACGAGCTCGGCGTAGCGGGGCTCGAGGCGCGCCTTCTCGTGGGCCAGATCGCGCTCGAGGGTGAGGTCCTCCAGGTCGGCGTGCGCCATGAGCAGGGCCAGCGAGCCCGGGCACTCGTAGATCTCACGGCTCTTGATGCCGACCCGGCGGTTCTCCACCATGTCGATGCGCCCCCAGCCGTAGGAGCCGACGACGGTGGTGACCCGTTCGATCAGCTCGTGCAGGGGGAGCTCCTTGCCGTCGATGCTGACGGGCACGCCTTGCACGAAGCCGATGGTGAGTTCGGTGGCCTCGGTGGCGGTTGGTGTGGTCAGCTCGTAGACCTCTTCCGGCGGCTGCTCCCAGGGGTCCTCGAGGATGCCGCACTCGATGGTGCGGCCCCACAGGTTCTGGTCGATCGAGTACGGACTGGCCTTGGTGACGGTGACAGGGATGTCGAACCGGGCGGCATACTCGATGGACTGCTCGCGGGTGAGTCCCCACTCCCGCACCGGGGCGACGATGTCGAGATCGGGCGCCAGGGCGCGGGTCGAGACCTCGAAGCGGACCTGGTCGTTGCCCTTACCCGTGCAGCCGTGTGCGATGGCCTCGGCGCCGTGCTCGCGGGCGGCGGCCACCAGGTGCTTGGCGATGATCGGCCGGGACAGTGACGACACGAGCGGGTACTTGCCCTCGTACTTGGCGTTGGCCTTCAGTGCGGGGACGACGAAATCCCGGGCGTACTCCTCCTTGCAATCCACCACCACGGCCTCCACCGCGCCGGCCACGAGGGCCCGCCGGCGGATCTCGTCGAAGTCGCCTCCCTGGCCGACGTCGGCGGCAAGGGCGATCACCTCCATGCCCTTCTCCTCACCCAGCCACTTCACCGCCACTGAGGTGTCAAGGCCGCCGCTGTACGCCAGCACCACTCGCTTGCCCATGTGTCTCGCTCTCTTCCCGTTGTTCTCTGGTCGTGTTCCGTCAGATGCCGGCGAGGGCGGACAGCCGCCTCGCGACCTTGGCGCCGCCCGACTTCTCGGACGCCACCACGATCACCGTGTCGTCGCCTGCCACCGTGCCGACGATCTCGTCGAGCCCGGCCCGGTCGAGTGCCGAGCCCACCACATGGGCCGACCCCGGCGGGGTGCGCAGCACCACGATGTTGCCGGAATGGGCCACCTCGGCCACCCATTCGCCCAGCACCCGCCGCAGGTGGTCCTCCGGCGCCAGGCGGTCCCTCGCCAGCTCCGGGATGGCGTAGACCGTCTCGCCGCCCGGGACCCGCACCTTCACCGCGCCCAGATCGTCGAGGTCGCGCGACACCGTGGCCTGCGTGGCCAACACGCCGTCGGCCGCCAGCAGCTCCACCAGCTGCGCCTGTGAAGAGACGGCGTTGCGCTCGAGAAGAGCGGCGATACGGTGCTGGCGCTGGGTCTTGGTGGCGGTCATGTAAGCACCAGCCAGTTGCTCATGGACCGTCCTCCCGGACCGGTCACGTAGCCTCCTCGCCGAGGAGGAAGAGGAGGAGGCCGCGCATGGCGTGCATTCGGTTCTCGGCCTGCTGCCACACGGCGCTGGCCGGGCTGTCCAGGACGCCGGCGCTGACCTCCTCGCCCCGGTGGGCGGGCAGGCAATGGAGGAAGACGGCGCCGGGTTGGGCCAGGGCCATGAGCCGCTCGTCGATCGTAAAGCCCTCGAACGCCTTGCGCCGGCGGGCCGAGTCGTCCTCCTGGCCCATCGACGCCCACACGTCGGTGTAGAGGGCGTCGGCCCCGTCGGCAGCCTCCTCCGCGCTGGTAGTGACAGTGACCTCGCCACCGAGCGCCCGGGCGCGGTCGACCGCCGCTGCCTGGAGGCTGAACCCTGACGGCGTGGCCACGTGGGCCCGCATGCCGGCCAGGGCGGCGGCGATGACGAGGGACTTGCAAACGTTGTTGCCGTCGCCGATGTAGGCGACCGTGCGGCCCTGCAACTCGCCCCAGACCTGGCGCAGGCTCAGCAGGTCGGCGAGGGCCTGGCACGGGTGGCTGTCGTCGGAGAGGAGGTTGACGACGGGCACGGTGGCGGCCTCGGCCAGGCGCTCCAGCTTGGCGTGGGCGAACACCCGGGCGCCGATGGCGGCGTGGTAGCGACTGAGCACCCGGGCTGCGTCGGCCGCCGGCTCCCGCACGTCGACGTCGACCTCTTCCGCCCGCAACGACACCGGGTGGCCTCCCAGCTGCACGACCGCCATCTCGGTGGCATTGCGCGTGCGCAGCGACGGCTTCTCGAACAGCAGGGCCATGCCCTTGCCGGCCAGGATCCTCGGCGGGTCGACCTGCTCGGCCAGATCGAGGACTGTCGACAGCTCGCCCGGCGACAGGTCGTCGACCTCGAGGAAGTGCCGGGTCACGCCTGTGCTCCCCAACCTGTCGGCGGGGCGGGGGCACTCACCGGGCGCCCTCGGCGAGCACGGTGGCGAGGATGGACAGGGCCTCGTCGATCTCGTCGTCGGTCACGAGGAGGGACGGCTCGAAGCGGAGGGCGGACCCGGTCACGGGGTTGACCACCAGTCCGGCGGCGAGGGCGGCGGACGCCACGTCCTTGGCCGAGGGCGTCTCCAGCTCGGCCGCCAGGAGGAGGCCCTGGCCACGCACGGCGGCGACGCCGGGGAGTGCGCCCAGGCCCTTGGCCAGCCGCTCCCCCGCCTCGGCGGCCCGGGTGGGCACGTCGAGACGCTCCATCTCGGCCAGGACGGCGCGGGCGGCGGCGGCGGCCAGGGGTTGGCCGCCGAGTGTGGTGCCGTGGTCGCCGGCGACGAAGGCGTCGGCCACTTCCGCCCGGGCCCAGCAGGCGCCGATGGGCACGCCGTTGCCCAGAGCCTTGGCCAAGGTGACGACGTCGGGCTGGATGCCGGCGTGCTGGAAGCCGAACCAGCGGCCGGTGCGGCCCAGGCCCGTCTGCACCTCGTCGACGATGAACAGCAGGCCCCGCTCGTCGCACAGGCGCCGCACGCCGACCAGGTACGACGGGTCGGGCACCTGCACGCCGCCCTCGCCCTGAACTGTCTCCAACAGGACGGCCACCACGTCAGGGGTGACGGCCGCCTCGAGGGCGGCCAGGTCCGAATAGGCCACGTGGCGGAAGCCCTCGGGGAGTGGCTGGAACGCCTCGTGCTTGGCCGGCTGGCCGGTGGCGTGCAGCGTGGCCAGCGTGCGGCCGTGGAACGACCCGTAGGCGCTCAGCACCACGTGGCGCCCCCTGCCCCCCCACTTGCGGGCCAGCTTGATTGCGCATTCGTTGGCCTCCGCGCCGGAGTTGGCGAAGAACACCTTGCCCGCCGGCCCGCCGATGAGCCGGTCGAGCGTTGCGGCGACCTCCGGCCCCACCGTCGTGCCGTACAGGTTCGACACGTGCAGCAGCGTGCGGGCCTGCTCGGCGATGGCATCCGCCACCACCGGGTTGGCGTGGCCGAGCGACGTCACGCCGATGCCGGCCAGGAAGTCCAGGTACCGCTTCCCGTGGTCGTCCCACAGCACTGTGCCCTCCCCCCGCACGAACGTGACGGCCTGCGGCGGGTAGGTCGGCATCAGGTACGG
>JAHFUS010000052.1:8708-28357 GCA_023264975.1 Actinomycetes bacterium
ACGTCACGCCGATGCCGGCCAGGAAGTCCAGGTACCGCTTCCCGTGGTCGTCCCACAGCACTGTGCCCTCCCCCCGCACGAACGTGACGGCCTGCGGCGGGTAGGTCGGCATCAGGTACGGGGACCTCACGGCGAGACCATGGTGCCGACGCCGTGGTGGGTGAAGACCTCCAGGAGAAGGGCGTGGGGGGTGCGGCCGTCGAGGATGTGGGCGTGACCGACGCCGCCCCGCACGGCGTGGACGCACGAGGCCACCTTGGGGATCATGCCGGCGACGATCGAACCGTCGGCCACGAGGGCGTCGAGGTCCGAGACCGACACGGAGCTGAGAAGCGAGCCGGGGTCCGACACGTCCTTGCGCAGGCCCTCGATGTTGGTGAGGTAGACGAGCTTCTCGGCTGTGAGGGCCTCGGCGATGGCGCCGGCGGCCGTGTCGGCGTTGATGTTGTAGGCCTGCCCCTCGGCGTCGGAGCCGATGGTGGCGATCACCGGGATGAGCTCCTCGGCCAGCAGGCGCTCGACGATCGACACGTTCACCGACTCCACGTCGCCCACGAACCCCAGCTCGGGCGAGCGGGCGCTGGCGGTGATGAGGCCGGCGTCCTCACCGGACAGGCCTACGGCCAGCGGGCCGTGCACGTTGATGGCCGAGACGATGTCGCGGTTGACCTTGCCCACGAGCACCATGCGGGCGATGTCGAGGGTGTCGGCGTCGGTGACCCGCAGTCCCTCGCGGAACTCGGGCACCTTGCCCAGCCGGGCCATGAGGTCGCCGATCTGGGGCCCGCCGCCGTGCACCACCACGGTGAGCATGCCGACCGACCGCATCAGGGCGACGTCCTGGGCGAAGCCGGCCAGCGACTCGTCGTCGCCGATGGCGTTGCCGCCGTACTTGACCACCACGACCTTGCCCCAGAAGTGGCGGATGTAGGGCAGCGCCTCGGCCAGGACGGTGGCCTTCTCCCCGGGCGTCATGAGGTGGTCATGTTCTCGTCGACGTACGCGTGGGTGAGGTCGGCGCTGACGATCTCGGCCGAGCCGTTGCCGAGGCCCAGGTCGGCTGCCAGCACGATCTCCCGTCGCTCCATGAGGGCGTCGAGGGCGGCGCTGTCGTGCTCGCACGCGACCCCTTCCCGGCACACCTCCACGCCGCCGTAGGCCACCGACACCAGGTCGGGGTCGAAGCCCACGCCGGCGGACCCGAGCTCGCTCACGACCCGGCCCCAGTAGGGGTCCTTGCCGTACAGCGAGCACTTCACCAGCAGGCTCGACGCCACCTTGCGGGCGGCAGCGGCCGCCTCTGCGTCGGAGCGGGCGCCGGCGACCTGCACCCGGACGAGCTTGGTGGCGCCCTCGGCATCGGCCACCATCTGCAGAGCCAGGCCGGCGCACGCTTCGTGCAGCGCGGTCCGGAAGGCAGTCGGGTCCGCCGCGCCTGCGGCGCCGCTGGCGAGGATGATGACAGTGTCGTTGGTGGACGTCGCGCCATCCACGGTGATCCGGTTGAACGAGGCGGCGACGGCGGCGGCCAGTTCGTCGCGTAGGACGGCGGGATCGACGTCGGCATCGGTGGTCAGCACGGCCAGCATGGTGGCCATGTTGGGGTCGAGCATGGCGGCGCCCTTGGCCATGCCGGCCACGGTCCACCCGTCACCCGGTACCAAGACCTCCTTGCGACAGGTGTCGGTGGTGAGTATTGCCTCTGCGGCGCGCGTGCCGCCGTCGGCCGCTCGTCCCGCCACGAGCACGGGCACGCCGCCCTCGATCGGCGCCATAGGCAGGGGAATGCCGATCAGGCCGGTGGAGCACACCAGCACCTCGTCGGGACGGCAGCCCAGCGACTCGGCAACGAGCGCGCACATGCGCTCGCTGGCGGCGAGGCCCACCGAGCCGGTTGCAGCATTGGCGTTGCCGCTGTTGAGGACGACGGCCGCCGCCCGCCCGCCCGTGACGGCCAGGTGGCGCCGGCTCACCTGCACGGGTGCAGCGGTGGCCAGGTTGGTGGTGAACACGGCGGCCGCCGCCACCGGGCGGGCGTCGGCCGTGGCCACCAGCGACAGGTCAGGGCGGCCCCCGGGCTTGATGCCGCACGCCACCCCGTTCGCCACGAACCCCTTGGGGGCGGTGACGCTCACGGCCGCCTCCCGCGTGGCGTCACGGGTAGAGGCCCATGAGAGGGAGGCCGGCCGTCTCGTCGAGGCCGAGGGCCAGGTTGGCGCACTGGAGGGCCTGGCCCGAGGCCCCCTTCACCAGGTTGTCGAGGGCGCACAGGACCAGGACCCAGCCCGTGCGGGCGTCCCGCCGGGCGGTGATGTGGGCGCAGTTCGAGCCGGCCGTCGCCTTGGTGGACGGGGACCGGTCGCTCACGTGCACGAACGGCTCGCCGGCGTAGAAGTCCCGCAGGACTTCGACTGGATCGGTGTCGGACGTGGGCCGGGCGTAGCAGGTGGCCAGGATGCCGCGTGTCATCGGTGCGAGATGAGGGGTGAACACGACGGTGGCGCCCGTGGCCTGCTCGATCTCCGGTGTGTGCCGGTGGGTGAGGAGGCCATACGCGGTGAAGTCGCCGTCCACGGTGGCAAAGTGCGACGCAGGCCTGGGCACCTTGCCGGCGCCGGACGCTCCGCTGGCGGCGTCGACGATCACGCCCTGGGTCTCGATGGCCCCTGCCCGCACCAGGGGCGCCAGCGCGAGAGCGGCGGCGGTGACGTAACAACCGGCGGCCGCGACCATGTCCGCGCCCCGAAGGTCGTCCCGGAACAACTCGGGGATGCCGAAGGCGAACTCGGACAGGAGCTCTGGCGCCGTGTGGGGCGCGCCGTACCAGGTCGGGTAGAGACTCGGGTCGCGCAGGCGGAAGTCGGCGGCCAGGTCGACGATCTTGCCCACCCGCTTGCGCAGGTCCGGGACGACCGCCTGCGAGGCCCCGTGGGGCAGGGCCAGGAACACCAGGTCGAGGCCCTCCGCCGACGCCGGATCGGGCTCGACCACCACCAGATCGGCGTAGGCGCCGGCCAAGCTGGGATAGAGGTCGCCGACGGCCGAGCCGGCGGTGGAGTCGCCCGTGGCCAGCACCACGTCGATCTCGGGGTGGCCCGCGCACAGGCGAAGCAACTCTGCGCCGGTGTAGCCCGAAGCGCCGAAGATACCGGCCGAGATCATGCCAGGAACTATACGACGCAGCGCATATTCATGCAAATGTGGCCCCTGGCGGTCGAGACCGAGCGCCCTCGCCGCAGGCGTGCCACGGCGACCACCTCCGCCAGTGGCATCCACAGCTTCGCTGTGGATGATCAGCCGGCGCGCCAGAACGCCCCGGCCAGCACTACATCCTCGGCTCGCGGTTCGTCCCCGAGTACGTCGGCCGGGCTGTGGCAGGCATCGCCCTCGAGGGCGTCACCAAGCGGTTCGCCGGGGGTGTGGATGCGGTTCGCGACCTCGATCTCGGCGTCGAGGGCGGCGAGCTACTCGTGCTGGTCGGCCCTCGACGGCCGGGCCGGTACCTGGATGTCGTCTCGCGCCGGAGCAAAGAAGTGCCGGGCTCTGCAAGCTGGCGATAGCCAACGCGGGACACTGGCGCGGGTTCCCGGGGACTCAGCTGGCTGTGAGGTCCCACACCTTGACGTTCGGATGATTGGCAGCCAGTGCGGCGAGATCGTCGTGGTCGCCGGTGGCCACGATCCCGCCGCCCCAGCCGGATAGCGGTCGCCACCACGATGGCGTCGACGGCTGCGTCCACTCGATGAGCCCGTCAGCGGCGGCGGGAAGCTCCTCGTCCGCGAGTCCGCGGTAGAACGATTCGAGCGCGAAGACCGCGCTGTGTGAGTCCTTCCGGGCGTCCGCCTCGGGGTCGACACGGCACCAAGCCTCTTCCAGGCGAGAACGGATGTCGTGGGCGCTCACGGGATCACCTTCAAGAACTCGGTCGGTATCTCGTACGGGAAGCGCATCTCCCAACCGCCGCCGGCCATGCCGTTGGCGCCCGTCACGCGTGTGACCGCGGGAATCTCGTAGCCGGCGGCTCGCAATCCGGCGACGTCGATCTGCAGCACTGCGTTGCGGGCGCCTCCCGCCGGGTTCAGCGCCAACTCGATGTTTGCCTGAAGCGGCTCAGTCCGCGGGTCGGTGTCGCATACGAGCCAGGACGCAGGCAGACCGCATGATCGACTCCACCGCCCGGTCGGTGGTGTGGTGGAAGGCCGACCCTGCCGCTTGTGGGGCCGATCGATAAGTCGCCCGACCGCGTGGAGGCGCGGGCGAGGTGCGCACGGTCGTCTTGGCCGCGCGCGAGGCCCACTGGACGGCTCGCCGTGCGCGATTTCGCGGCCGCTGACGCCGCCGGACGAGCGGTAGCAGATGCTGCGGACATGCCTGCTCCCGCGTCGTACACGTGGATGCTGGTCGTAGGCGTACCGACAAGCCCGAGACATGCGAATACGACGACTGCGAGGAGGGCGGAGAGCCGCCGCAGCGATCCTCTGGCGGCTCCGCCCCGGCATCACGATCGAGCCCCTCGCTACGATCGCTCGCGGAGGAGCTGACGCCACTCATTCTCGGCGTCCGGCACTTCGCCGAGGAGCGGCCATCCCGGAGCGGACTCGACAATGTGAACGAGCGCCCACGCGAGGCCGAAGCAGTCATCTGGACCGAACAGCCGAACCCGCACGCGCGCTCCGCCTCCCAAAGGCGACCGGTGTCAAGGTTACGTAGTAGTACCTATCCACGAGCTCACGGGTGGGCGTCTGCAGCGACGCCTCGGCTCGCTTCGCACGACGCTCGGCCACCCCTGCGGGACGCATGGAGATCGATGTCGGGCCATGGCCCTCACCTCGATCTCCTCTGACCGACGGCGGCCGTCCCGCTACGCTGGCCGCACGAGCCCGGGTGGCGGAACTGGCCAGACGCGGGGAGCTTATGCTAGGCCCTCCCGGCCCGAGAGGGCCGTGCGGGTTTGAATCCCGCCCGGGCACGACCAAACTCGGTGATCGAGCACCTGGACCCGGGCGGTCAGGCGCAGGCGACGCCGATGCACTGCGCCGGGTTGCGGTTCCTTTCGGCCGTGTTGGCGCCACCGTCAATTGCGTCGGTCGCCTGGATGCCGAGGTCGGCGTTGCGGTTCGCGGTGTTGCCGGTGATCGTGGCGGAGGCGCCGGCCATCACCACGACGTGCATCCCGTCGTCGATCAGCGTGCCCGCCCTGCCGACGAAGGTGCTGGCCAAGCCGTTGCCGTTCAGGATGTTCCCGGAGATCGCCACCGTCCCCCGCCTGGAAATCGCGTAGAGACCTGCGCTGGCGTTGTCCGGGAAGCGGTTGTTCGTGACGGTGGTGGTGGTGGGGCCGTCGTTGTCGAGGAGGACGCCGACATCGTTGCCCTCGAACAGGTTGCCGTCGATGAGGTTCGCGGCCGTGCCATACGGGTTGAAGTTCAGCGCGACGCCGCCATGGCGGAAGACGTTGTTGACCACCGTGGTGCCCCGGCTCTGGGAGACCGACAGACTCGTCATCTCGTTGTCGCGGAACTCCAGACCGTCCGACTGAAGCACGCCGGCCCCGTGAATGACGTCGTCCGAGAGCAAAAGGTGGAAGCTGTCTCGCGCAAACATCCCGTAAATGGCGCTGTTCGAGATCTCGATGTTGCTGGCGTTGCGGGTGAAGAGGAGGCTGAACGACACGTGGTTGAACACCGATCCGGCGTGCCAGGCGGCGAACACAGAACCGGTTCCGGTGAGCCGCCGGGCGACGACCGGCGCTGTGACGATGAGGTCGGAGGCGACGAAATAGCCGCTCGGAGGTCCGGTGTTTCCCGAGAATCTGAGGTCGACGAGGGTTGCCGGCGAGGCGACCGAGACTGCCGTGAAGAACGTGTTGATGCTGCCGTGGCGGACGCGCACGTCCGTCGACTGGCGGATTGAGATGCCTGTTCCGGTCCCGTTGCCGCTGAGAGTGAAGCCACCAAGGTCGATGGTCACGCCCGTCGCACCGTCGACGATGAGCCCGTCGCCGCTGCAGACCAGATCCGCCGTGAGCAACACGTTCGCCGTGACCAGCGAGCCGCAGGCCGGCTGACGTCGCTCGGTCGCCTGCGCCGCCGGCAACCCGCTCCAGGCGATAGCCGCCGCCCCGGCCAATGCCATGGCGCGAAACAGCCGTGTTGCGATCATGTGCCCGTCCCCCTCGACGCTTCTTCGCCCCGCGGGGCGGATGCGGATCCAATGTACCATTTCGCACGGGAAGGTGTTTCGCCCTTGTTCCGGGTCGTCGAGCCCGGCAGGCCCGCCCTGGTCCCAGGGCCTCGCTCACCCCGAACAGACGGGCCAGCCGTTCGCCGGTCGGTTCCCGCTACCGGCTGGTTCCGGTGCTGGCCCCGAACCGCGAGGCCAGCGACCTCGGTCGCTCTGAGCCTGGTCGCCCAGGGTTGGACGCACGCTGCCCGCCCGCCCCGGCGGCGCGCATCCGCGGCGACGCAACTTTCCTGTCGCGAAACGACTCGTCAGCGGCCACTATGGCCCAGGCCGACACGGAGGAGAAGACGTTGGACACGATGACGAGCGCCGGGCTGGCGGGGGCGCGATCGAACGGGAGCGGGATCGCCGATGCGCATGACGGCCTGCCCCACCTGATCGACGCGACGACGCTGGCCTCCCATCTCGGTGTGACGGTGCGCACCATCCGCCGCAAGGTGACCGAACGGGAGATCCCCTACATCAGGATTGGCAATCTCATCCGCTTCGACCCGGTGGAGATCGCTGCCTGGCTCGACGCCGCCCGCGTCACCCCGCACGCCCGGCACTGCGCCGCCTCCCAGAACGGGTCGAGGCCGCGAGCGGCGACCAGGAGCGGGCCCTTCCCGGCGGCCTCGAGCGCCCCCGCCGGGATCTGCTCGCGGGTCGGCGCAACCGCAACGGCCATGTGAAGGACCAACCCGTCGGCCGGAACGTCGCGGGAAGGGGGATCCGGTCTCGGCCGGCGAAGTCGTCCTACTCCTTTCGGTCGAACAGGTGGCCAGGGCGCTGGGGCTTGGGCGCAGCGAAACCTACGAGCTCATCGCCGCCGGCGAGCTCGAGGTGGTGCATATCGGCCGTTGCGCCAGGGTGCCGGTCGATTCCGCCGAGGCCTACGTCGACCGTCTCCGGCGCGGCTGACAGCACGTGCCACGTCGGCGCAGGCCAGAGACGTGTCCCGCCCGCTGCGGCGGGCTCGTCGGCGCTGGCACCGGTGGGCCGGGGGCATCGCACCGCCGACCGCGAACGATGGAGGGGAAGACGATGGCCAAGCGTCGAGGGCACGGTGAAGGATCGATCTTCTTCCAGGAGAGCCGAAACCGTTGGGTCGGAACCGTCGACCTAGGCGATGACGGCACAGGGCAGCGGCGCCGGGCCAGTGTCGTCGGCAAGACCAAGACGGCGGTGAGAGACAGGCTCCGCGCCATGCAGCGCCAGGCCGAGACGGGACTGCCCGTATCCGACGGCGGCCTCAGCTTCGGGCGCTACCTCGACAGCTGGCCGGCCGACGTGCTGCCGGCCCGGGCCACGGTGAAGTCGTCGAACACGATCGACAACTACCGCTGGGCCGTCGAGCGCCATCTCAAGCCGGCCCTCGGGGCGAAGCGGCTGCGCTCCCTGTCACCGGAGGACGTCGAGGGCCTCCTGCGCCACCTGGCCGGCGCCGTCATGGCCCGCAACAGCGTCATGCGGGTGCGCCCGGTCGCCCGTCATGGCCCTCAAGCACGCCCAGCGCCGGGACCTGGTGGCCCGCAACGCGGCCGAGCTCTCCGAGATGCCGGCCGGCGCCCGGGCGCCGGAGGAGGGGCGATCGCTGACTGTCGAGCAGGCCGCGAGGCTCCTGGCTGTGGCCGAGGACGACCCGCTCGGCCCGCTGGTGGTCACCGGGCTCATGCTCGGCCTTCGCCCCGGCGAGCTGTGCGGGCTGCGCTGGTGCGACGTTGACCTTGACGCACGGGCCGTCCACGTCCGCCAGTCCAGGACCCGCGAACGCGGAGCCGACGGGCGCGAGGTGCTGCGCTTCGGGCCGCCGAAGACGGCCAAGTCGCGCCGCTCGCTTTCCATGCCGGCCCCGGTGGTAGCCGCCCTCCAGTGTCAGCGAGCGCTCCAGGCCCGCGAGCGGCTGGTGGCAGGCACCGCCTGGCAGGACAATGACCTCGTGTTCGCCAACGGAATCGGCGACCCATTCGACCCCTCGAACCTGCGCCGGATGTTCGCCCGTCTCACCGAGCGGGCGGGCCTGGGCCCGTGGCACCCGAACGAGCTTCGCCACTCGGCATGCTCGCTGCTGTCCGCCGCCGGCGTGGCCCTCCAGCACGTGGCGGACGTCCTCGGCCACGACGGCACCCGCATGGCCGCCCGGTTCTACCGCCACGCCGTTGCACCGGCCGTGGGAGCAGCGGTGGCGCCCATGGAGGCTATGTTCGGCAAGGGCTGAGTCCACTGCCGTGCGCCCCCGTACACACCCGTCCGCCCGGCCTCTTGGCTTACCCTTTGGCTTACCTCGGCCTCTCGGGGAGCACCCGAAATACCGGGCGCAACGCTGTGACCTGGGCTTTTCGGGGTGGGCCGTAAGGGACTTGAACCCCTGACCCCTTGCGCGTCATGCAAGTGCTCTACCAGGCTGAGCTAACGGCCCCCGTATCAGGCTGCGACTCTAGCATCGGGCCGCCATGGGGCGTGGTGGAGAATTGCCGCCGGGGAGCGCGCCGGGGTCCGGCGCACTCCCCGCACCGCGGTCAGTCGCGGTCGCTCCCGTGCCTCGCCTCGAGGCCGGGGGCGTTCACGACGATGAACTCGTTGTCGTCGGCCAGGCCCGGGTTCCTGCCCCAGTTCGGGAAGTTGTTGTCGCAGGCGAGCAGGATCCGCTCGCGGTCGAGGACGTAGACCGCCTCGATCGACTCGCACGCCACCCGGAAGGTGGAGCCCAGGCCGACGTCGCCCGCATGGATCGCAGGAAGCGACACGAGGGCGGGACCGGCGATGTTGGTGAGGTCAACGACGAGGCGCTTCTCCAAGAAGCCCTCGGCGTCCTCGTGGCGCAGGTCGACGACGTAGACGCTCCGGAAGTTGGCGTTCTCCCCCCGCCCACCGAAGTGCTCGATGGCCACGACGCGGCGCCCGTTCAGGGCGTCGATGTCGGCCACCATGAAGGCTCGTTCCCCGTACCGTCGCACGATCACGCCGCGCTCGGCAGGGCTGAGACGGGGCCGCCTCGGAGATCACGCTGAAGCGGAACAGCGCCACCTCCTCGGCCGGTCACGGCTGTGGCTTTGGTCCATCGCGCTCGCTCCTTCCGGACCATGCCGACTTTCGGCAGGCCCGGTTGATGATCGAACGCCAAGATCACGTCGCCGCCCACGGCTGATCCGTGTTGGTCGTCAGCAGGTGCGTGCCGACAACGGCGTTGGCGAAGGACCACCGTGTCGCCACCCCGTTGCGGAACCGGCGCCCTCCCGCCTACCTTTCCGCGCGGATCGCGCCCCGCGGCCCACGTCGCTTCCGGTCAGGCGCGCCACCACGCCGGCGACGGCCACGCAGAATCGGCTGAACCCGATGGCCAGCATCGACGCCCGAGCCAACCGAGGGACTGCCAGCGAGCGCCCGGCCGCGGCGTACTCCTCAAAGGCCAACTGAGTCGACCATACGATGGCGACGGCATACCGCCCTTCGGAACCCCCTACCGTGAGCGACCAACTCAGTGTGCGGAAGGGGGTCCTGTCGCGCCTGAACTCAGGTGTCAGCGCAGAGCCTCTCCACGCCGCCAGGGCCTGCGCGTCCACCGCAGGGTTCTACAACCTTTCGCGCGGATAATGGTGGGTGACGCGCGCTCCGCGTGATCAGAGGTGACTGGTTACAGGCAGCCGAGGCCCATATCCTTCGCCAGTGGAGGTCGATGCCTGGCTGGAGGGGCCGCCCCGCCCGACCAGCGTCACCCGGCTCGTCACGTTCAACGTGCGCAACGGGCGAGCACCGGCCTTGCGCCACACGTGGTGGGGGCGCAGGGAGGCAGTGCTGGCGAGCTTGGTGCGCCTCGCCCCCGACCTCGCCGGGTTGCAGGAGCCCTACGCCTTTCAGGCCGACTGGTTGTGCCGGCGGCTGCCCGCCTACGGCCGCTACGGCGTTGGGCGCACCGACGGCGCCCGGCGGGGCGAGCAGGCGTTGGTGCTGTACCGGCTCGACCGCTACCGCTTGCTCCACGCCGAGACGCGCTGGTACGGCGACGAGCCGGCCACGCCCGGCCAGCGGCTGCCCGGCGCCCGGTTCCCCCGCACGGCCGCCATCCTCCACCTCGAGGACACCACCGACGGTTCGACGCTGGGCTTCGTGAACACCCACCTACACGCCCACGAGCGGGCCAACCGCCTGCGCGCCACGACCCAGTTGGCAGCGTGGGTCGCCGGGTCGGCCGTGCCGACGGCCTTGGTCGGCGACCTCAACGACGAGCCCGCAGGCCCGGCCCTGCGAGTGCTGGTCGAGGAAGGAGGGTTGCGCCACGCCGTACCCGGCGCTGCCGGTGGGTCCAACCACGACTTCACCGGCACCAGGCACGGGCGCCGCCTGGACCACATCCTCGTGCCGCCGTCGTGGACCGTCGCCGCGGCTGGCGTCGACCACCGCCGGGTGGCGGACCGCCTGGCCTCGGATCACTGGCCGGTGGTGGCCGATGTCTTCACATCGCCGTGACGGCACGCCCCCTGGGCGATCCAGGTCAATCGCCGAACACCGCCCGCAGCCCCCGCTCACGTTCGCCGACGATCGGCGGGTCCTCGCCTCGCTCCCACCACCGCCGGATGAACAGGTGCCAGCACAGCGCCAGAAACCCGGCGAATAGCGCGGCGCCTATGGCTGTACGCACAAGCACCTCGACCAGCGGCGCGTTCGACAGGTCCTTGGCGGGACCGATGTAGGCGGGTCCTCCCCAGGTCGGCTGGAATGGCGTGCGCTCGCGGAAACGGGCGACGAGGAACCACGACGTCATCCGCCCGGCCCCGTAGAAGAAGATGCCCTGGTACACCAGCAGCAGGGCCCGCTCCGGCAGCCGGGTGTGGCGGCGCAGCCAACCCCACGCGCGGGGGTCGGCCGGCACCACGACCCGGCGGAAGTAGTCCCGGCTCATCGCCACCCGGGCGAAGCACAGGGTGGTACACATCCAGAAGAAGTCCCATACCGCCCCAAGACTGGAGTAGTAGGCGGCGGCGTCCCCATACCGGCCCTGGGAGGCGGCGTGCTTCCACATGCTGATGGTGACGGGTTCGATCGAGAAGGGGAAGAACGGCATGTCACCGGCGGTGTCGCAGAAGTCGGTGAGTACGTGGGCCCACTGCCCGATGAGGATCCCCGCCGCCCAGCTCCGACTCCCGCTGACCCGGAGGACAAGCGCAGCAAGCACGACCCCGAACAGCAGCGAGTGGCTGAAGCCCACCCCGGGGAACCCCCGGTGGAACCGGGCCGCGTCAGCGGGCGGGACGTGGTACACGAAGTACTTGGTGAACAGGTCCGGTCCGAGGGTGCCGAGCGCGAGGCCCAGGAAGCTGGCCTTCACGCCCGTCTTTCGCTGGAGGAAGTAGTTCTCGAACTCGTGGGCGGCCCAGCTCACGCCAGCGCTCCCGGCTCACGCCTCCCGAGCAGCCAGCGGAACCCGGTGGCCACCAGGTACATCACCACCAGCGGGTAGACGGGGCCCACGATCCAGTTCAGGACGACCGAGCGCAACGTGAAGCCGAGTACTACATACGAGCTGAACGTGAGCAGCCACGACCACCACGGCCACGGCTCGGGACTGGTCGAACTCTGTGCGGCGCGCCGCCCGAGATCGCCAGGCGTCACACCGGAGCCGGTGCGCCGCGCTCAGGTGCCGAAGCGGTCGGCCGTAGCGGTGCGGCCGCGGGCGTCCCCGGCGGGAGACCCAGCACGCCGATGGGGTCAAGACCAAGCTCACGCATGAAGGCGTGGTTGCGCAACCATGTCCGCTGCGCCCGCTCGAGGCGGGTGATGCCGCTCCGACGGTCCGACAGGCGCTCCCATCCATTGACGGCTACGACCACCCCGATGACGGTGTTGGCGGCCATCGCATCAACGTTCGAGACGCAGTTCATACACACCGACGATGACCCTAACAGGCAGGTACTCTCGCAACACGGGTACCTTCCATCAGCGCCCCCGATCCCGTGCCGCCACCGCCAGCAGTTCCTCGGCGTGGCCGCTTCCGCTGCGCTGCGGGGTGGCCGGACAGCATCCTCGACAGCTCGGCCACCCGCTCGGCGGCCGTCACGGCCTTGGCGTCGGCCACCGTCCGCCCGTCGCGCTCCGCTTACGCACGACCACCTGGTGATCCGCGAAGGCCGGCCCCTGGGGCAGTTGGGTGACGACGAGGACCTGTCGGTCGCGCCCGCCTGCGAGGGCGGCAGCTTGTGGCCCACGACCAGCGCCGTGTCGCCGGCGATGGCGGCCGCGCCGACCGCCGGCGCCGCCAGCACGGCCAGCTCGCCGGCGAGATGGGACACCGCGATCGGCACGTCGTGGCCCAGGGCGGCCTGGCGGAGGATGCCGACCGCCGCCAACGACAGACCCAGCACGGCGCCGGCCGCGAGCGCCAGCGGGCCAAGCCGGTTGTGCGGCCGGTGCAGGGCGAGTACCAGCCCGATGGCGGTGATGGGCAGCTGGACCGACAGGCCACGGGCGGCGTCGGATGGCAGGCCGACGCCGGCGTCGACGTGGAGGCCGACGGCGATCGTGGCCAAGGCGGCGCCGACCACGCCGACAAGCGCCATCGGCGTCGGCCTCCCCCAGGGTGCCACCGGACCATTGTGCGCCATCGGCCCTTTCGGCGCTCTGCCTCCGGACGTTGTGCGGCGGGAGCGCCCGGCTTCCCGGACGTCATCGAAGCAAGCACGCCCCGGCGCGAGCCCGGGCGCACGCGCGCCGCTCAGCCCGCTCCGTCGACCGACGCCTCCTGCCGGAACGGGGCGGGACGACACTCGTCATGCGGCTTCGACGTCCGCATAGCCCGCTGATCGGCCACGAGCAGCGCAGCGGCACAGCCGGTCACCAGCAGGCCGCACCCGAAAATCGTCCACCGCACGCCGAAACCGCCGACGAGGAGACCGGCGGCGGCCACGCCGAGCAGCTCGGCGCCGCTGGCGGCCACCAGGTCGGCGGCGAGCACGCGGCCGTGGGCCCGCTGCGGCGTGGCGCGGTGGAGCACGGTGCGCGACGGACCGCCGATCACCGCTGTGGCCGCGCCCCACAGGGCCACCCCGGCGAAGGAGACGGCTACCCAGGGCGTGCCGAGATAGACGACGGCGGTGATCCCGCTGATGCCCACGCCGAGGGCGACGAAGCGGAACGAGGCCACGCGGTCGCCCAGCCGGGCCGCAACCACCCCGCCGCCCACCAGGAACAGGCCGAACACGGTCTGCAGTGAGGCGAAGACGCCCGGTGACCGGTGGAGCACGTCGCGGACGTAGAGCGGTTCGGAGAGCAGCGATGCGCCGTAGAGCAGGTGCACCACGAACGTGCAGGCGACGATGCGCCGGAGCACCCCGGTGTGCAGGATCAACTTCCATCCGTCGAGCGCGCCGCGGAATCCTGCCGGCGCGACGGCTTCTCCATCTGTGCCGGCGCCGGCCACCGGTGCGAGGCGCACGACAGGCAGGACGGCCAGCCCCACGGCATAGGTGACGGCATCGAACACGAACGCCCCGCGGAAGCCGAGCACGCCGATCCCAACGCCGGCCGCAACCGGCCCGAGCACGATGGCCAGCTCGTCGGTGAGCGACACGAGCGCGTTGGTGCGGGCCAGGTGGATGTCGTCGACCAGCCGCGGCGGCATCGACTGGAGGGCGGGGTGGGTAATGGTGGACACCACGCCGTGGAGCGCGCAGAGGAGTGCCAATGTCCTGAAGTCGTCGGCCGCCAGGAGGGCGAGGGCGGCGCCGATGCCGAGCGCCTTGGCCGCGCCCAGCGTGACCTTGGGCCCGAGTCGGTCCACGACGACACCCGCCACCGGTCCGAGGACCAGGCCGGGGACGGCGAAGGCGATGCCGAAGAGCGCCACCTCGCCCGGCGTGGCGTCGTACCTGTAGGCGGCATATCCCCAGACGGCGACGATGGTCGCCCACGAGCCGACGGCGCTCAGCGCCTCGGCGACGAGGAAGACGGCTACGCGCGGGCTGAAGGGCGTGCCGGCGCGGGCGCCGTCCGTCGCCGCTTGCGCACCCATGTTCCGATGATGGCCCACGGCCGGACGGAACCGGGACCGAATTCCCGACCCGGGTGGCGGGCACCCGTACGCCCCGTCGACCCCGAAGGCATCGGAGGACGAGCATGGTGAGAGCGCGTCACCGGCCGGCCGGGGGCGGCGCACCGGGTGACGGCGGCCGCCCGCAGGGCGATGGCAGCCAGGGCGCCCGCCTCCAGGCCCCGGAAGCACTGCGCGCACATCTACCGGCCCGCCGTGCCCGACGGGCGCCGACAGCCGACCAGCGGACCGTTCCTGCCAGCCAGCCACCGGGTCCTCGGGGCGATCCGCTCCGGCCGCTCCGGCCAACCCCCTGGCACAACTGTGCCGGCAGGCGTCCGGGAACCGACAATCGCCGTGCTTGCCGATACCCACCGCCAGTCTTTACCCTGCTCCGGTGACCTCGCTGAGCGTTGGCCCCGTGGCGCCGGGACAACGGCCGGCCGCGTCGGTGCTGATCGACGCAGCCCAAGCCCTCCACGGCGAGAGCGACCGCACCCGGCTTCTGGCCTGGGCCCTCGACGCTTCGGTGGAAATCACCGGTGCCGACGCAGTCGGCTTCTGGTCACTTCTCGGTGACGGCGCGCCCAGGTGGGTCCCGGCACCGTCGCAACGGGAGCCGGCGGCCCGCCTGGCCGCCCTCGCCAACCCGCGCCAGTACGTCGCGTTGCAACCCGCCGTGCGGGGCACCGCCGACGTGCGCATCGCCGACCTGGACCGGACGGCGGGCGACGACGCCGTGTTGAGGGCCCGCCTCCCCGGGATGGTCGACCTGCTGGCCGTGCCCGTGCCGTCATGGGACAGCGCCAACCACGGCGTCCTCCTCGCCGCCAGCAGCCGCAGGGACCAGTTCGGGACCGCCGGCGACACCATGCGGATCCTCGTCACCCATCTCGGCGCCGCCCTCGACAACCTGGCGACCAGGCAGGCCATGGAGCAGCTCCGGGCCACCGAGCAGCAGATGGTGAACCAGCTCCAGGCGGCCGTGATGCCCGAGCGCCCCGACGTCCCCTTCACCGAGCTGGGCAGCTACTACTCCCCCGCCGACCCGGGTGTGGCCACCGGCGGCGACCTGCACGACTGGATCCTCCTGCCCGACGGTGACGTGCACTTCGCGGTGGTGGACGTGATGGGCAAGGGCGTGGCGGCGACCAAGGACGCGCTGGCTGTCACCCACGCCCTGCGCCTGCTCGTGATCGACGGATGCCCGCTGGCCGACGTGGTGAAGCGGGCCGACGACATCGTCACCGCCCAGAACCCCGAGCTGGTGGCCACCGTGCTGGTGGGGCGCTACAGCCCCATCTCCGGGGCGCTGCGCCTGGCCGGTGGCGGCCATCCGCCCGCCTTTTTGGTGCACGAAGGGTCAGCCAGGGAGCTCCCGGCTCCGGGCATCCCGATCGGCTGGCCCGGGGCAGGGTCGGACGGGGTCGTCGAGGTCACCCTGGGCCGCACCGATAGCGTCATCCTCTACACCGACGGCCTTGTCGAGGGCACCAAGGACGTGGTCGAGGGCCTGGAGGCGATGCGGCGCTTCGCCGAGGAAACGGCGCCGTACCCGGCGGGCCAGCAGGCACGGATCCTCGTCGAGCGCACGCTGCAGGGCGCAGCCCGCCGGGACGACTCGCTAGCGCTCATCCTGCGCCGGCGGGTGCCGCCCAGCCGCACGTCCGGCTCCGCCCTCGGCCCCTTCGAGCATCACCTGTCGCCCAGCATGGCGGCCGTCTCGGTGAGCCGGGGTTTGCTGCGGGAGTGGCTCGTACGGGTGCCGGTCGACGCCGACGCCGTCCACGACCTGCTGCTGGCCGCCACCGAGCTGTGCGCCAACGCGGTGGAGCATGCCAGCTGGGAGGGGGACGGGGTCGTGATCCGGGCCCGCACCGAGGGCGCCGACGTCGTCCTCGAGGTGGAGGACGACGGCGGCGGCCTGCACTGGCCCGTCCTGGCCCTCGAGCCGCCCGACCCCCAGGCCGATCATGGGCGGGGGCTGTGGCTGGTGCGCACGTTCACCGACGAGGTCACGCCCGAGACGGCGGGCGCCCGCACCGTGATCCGGTGCCGCAAGCGGGCGGTCGTCGCCGTTCCCTGAGTCCCCCGGAGCGCCGGCCGCGGCAGTTCGGGTACTTCGGATGTCGTGCGACAAGAGGCGCGATGCTTTCCGAGTCCGGCAACGAGGGGGACGACGAAATGCAGACGCTCAGCCCGGTTCGCAGCGACGGCGGGTGGCACACAGGGCGACGGGCATGGCCGCTGGTCGCCGCTGCCCTCACATTCACGTTGCTCGCCGCCGCCTGCAGCGACGAACCTCCCTCAGCAGAGAAGACCGTCACCCTGCGGGTGATGATGACCGACGACTGGATCACCCCGCCGTTCTTGGAGGCGGTGCGTGACTTCGAGCGTGAGCATCCCGGGGTGCGTGTCGAACCGGGCAAGACGCCCATCAGCCACATACTCGACACGGTCACCGCCGCCGTCAAGAGCGGGTCACCTCCCGACGTCGTCCAGGCCCACGCCTTCTCCGCGGCCGCCCAGGACCTGGCCCAGGAGGTCGACGACCTGTGGGCCGAAGGCAACCCGCTGGAGGTGGCGGACTTCCTCCCCGGCGCCATCGACGACGTGACCTGGGCCGGGCACCTCTACGGCGTGCCCCTCGACACCAATGCCCTGTTCCTCCTGTACGACGCCGATCAGTTCGCAGCCGCCGGCGTGACACCCCCGCGGGAGCCGTTCACCTTCGCCACCTTCGAGGAGGCGGCCAGAGCCCTCAGCGCGCCCGACGGCACGAAGCGAGCGCTCGCCATCCCGCAGAGCACGTGGTGGACCTACGGCTGGATCAAGGCCAACGGCGGCGAGGTGCTGCGGGTGGGCGACGACGGGAAGGCGCAGCTCACCCTGGACGACCCTGCGGTGGTCGGTGCGCTCGACTACCTCCGGGCGCTGGTGCAGCAGAACCTCGCCTTCGCCCCGGGTGCTGCCGACTCCCACAGCGGCGACGCCCTGGCCCTGTTCCGCTCCGGCAGCGCCTCCACATTGGCGAGCGGGTCCTGGGACATGGCCGTGCTCAAGAAGGACTCGCCGGGCGACAAGTACCGGTCCACCCTGATGCCGGCCGGCACTGCGGGCACGCGCGGCTCGGTCATGGGCGGCAGCAGCATGTTCGTCCCGAAGGGCTCGAAGAACCGCGAGCTGGCGTTCGAGTTCATGGCCCACCTGGTGTCGGACAAGTACGCTCTGCGGCTGGCAAAGGAGGAGGGGCGGCTTCCGGTGAGGCCACGGGTCTACGACGACCCCTTCTTCTCCACGCCCGACCTGCAGGCCGTCATCGAACAGCTACCCACGGCCAGTCCCTTCAAGCTCAGCGCCTTCCCGGAAGTGCACGACGTGTTCGCCAAGGCCATCGACGAGGTGCTGCGGGGAGGCAGCGATGCCGGGCCGGTGATGGCCGAGGCGCAAAAGCAGGCTCAGGCGCTCATCGGGACGAAGTGACTCCCGAGCAGCACCCGAGGGAGGCGGGCCACGCTCCCGCTCTGGCGCGCCTTCGGGCCCCGGTCTCCAAGCTGCGGTCGTCGCTCCTGCTCAAGATCCTGGCCTCCCTGGTGGTGGCCCTGGTGGGCTCGAGCGCCATCACCGCCCTGCTCGAAGGCAACCTCACCCGCTCCGCCCTGCACGAGCAGGCCCGCCGGGTGACGGTCAGCAACCTGCGGGTCCTCACCGAGGCGTACGCCCAGCGGGAACGCAACCTCATAGGCGCCCTGCGCAACTTCAGCCAGTCGCTCGACGGGGACCGGCTGCTCGACCCGGACCGCCACAACGATCTGATCTACGAGCTCGGGGCTGTCTCCGGGAACCTCGGCTTCGACATGCTCGAGGTCGTGGGCAGCGACATGTCGGAGCCGGCCGCCTCCGTGGGCACGAAACTGGCCGAGGAGCCGGTCGTCACACCGGAGGACCGCAACGCGCCGGCCAGCCGCCTGCTGGCCACGGTGGACGGCGACTGGATGCAGGTGGTGATCCTGCCGATCGGATCGGGGGTCGACTCGCCCGTGCTCGTGGGCGGCTACCTGTTCGGCGACGCTTTCGCCTTCGCCCTCCGCACCCAGCTCGGCGACCTGGCCCACGTGGTGCTGGTAGCGGACGGCGAGGTCGTCGGCCACACCTTCCCCGACCGGCCCGATGCACCACCGGCCGCCGAAAGCAGCCGCCGGCTACCCGCCACCCCTGTGGTGATCCCGATCGGCGGCGTCGACAACCTGGTCGTATACCGCACCCTCGGCTGGCTGCCAGGCACGGTGAGAGTCGCCCTGGGCGTGTCGCTGGCCGATCCCGAGGCGCCGCTCGACCGGTCCCTGGCCCGTACCCGCCTGCTGGCCGCCGCCGTCCTGGCCGCCGTGGCGCTGGCAGTGGGCTGGCTGTGCTTCCGTGCCCTCGTCCGCCCCCTGGAACGTCTCACCTCGACAGCCGGGCGCATCGCAGGCGGCGACCTGGAGGCCTCGTTCGCGGCAATGGGGAGCGACGAGGTCGCCGTGTTGGCCCAGGCCCTGGAACGCATGCGTCTCGAGCTGCGGGCCCAGCTCGACCTCATCGCCCAGCAGGCGGCCAGCCTCCAGGACAGTTCACAGCGCATCGTGGCCGCCCAGGACGAGGAGCGCCACCGCCTGGCCCGCGACCTCCACGACGGCATCCAGCAGCACCTGGTGGTGCTGCGCATGGGGTTCGGCATGGCCACCGAAGCGGCCGAGCGGTCCCCCGAAACGGGTCACTCGACCCTCGCCGATCTCAGCGCCGAGCTCGATGCCGTCATCGAGCGGCTGCGCGAGGTCAGCCACGACCTGTACCCGTCGATCCTCGTCGACCGGGGCCTGGCCGCCGCCCTGCGCAGTTCACTCAGCCGCCTGCCCCTGTCGGCCCGGTTGGTGTGCGTGCCCGACCCCCTGCCCCGATTGCCACCCGAGGTCGAGAGCGGGGCCTACTTCCTGGTGGGCGAGGCGCTGGCCAACGCCCTCAAGCACGCGGTGGCCACAGAGATCACCTTGCGCCTGGAGGCGACCGACGACTGGCTGGTAGTGGAGGTGGGCGACGATGGGCGGGGTTTCGCCACCGCCACCCAGGCCGGCTGTGGCGGCCTGCTCCACATGGACGACCGGGCCCGGTCCTTCGGCGGCCGTCTCACCATCGACTCCGCTCCCGGCGCCGGCACCAGGGTGCGAGCCACCTTCCCCATCCGCGCCGCGGTGGATGCGGTGGCCCCGCCGTCGTGAGGTGGCGGGGCAAGTGGGCTTTAGCTACTAGCCCCGATCATTCACCCGACGATCCCATTCGCCGAACGGACGCAGGAAACGCGCTCGTGTTGGGGTGGGGGGAGTCGATCGCCATAGCTGCGGCACGGGCGCGGCCGTCGGCACGCGCG
>JAHFUS010000053.1 GCA_023264975.1 Actinomycetes bacterium
TCCTCGACACGTACTCCGCAACCTCGCCTCGCAGCCTGCCATACCGCTCCATTTGGGCCCGGAACGGGCCGGCGTATGCGTCCAGCGCGTCGAGACCCGTCTTTCGTTCGGCGCGAGCCTTCTCGACTTCAGTTCTCCAGGCGGTGATCCGGCCGCGCATTTCATCGAGAGTGGTTCTTAGGTGCGGCAGGGCCCGCGTAGTAGCCGCAACGATCCCGGCGCTTGTAGCTGTAGCCGGCTTTGGGAGCGCGGTGGTCGCCGACCTAAGCCTGTCCAAGGCCACCTGTCCCGCCTCGCCGATCGCCGGCCAACTATCGGATTGTTCCTGATCGAGATCCGCCAGCGGCGTCAGCGCGCCCAAGAGGGCCAGCTCAGCGTCGAGGAACGTTCGAACTGCCCGACGCGTGTCGCCATCGCCCAGCCGGCTCACCTCTGCCAGCTGCGACTCGACCAGCGCCATTGCAGCCGGTACGGCCTGTCCGGCGCGGCGAAGGTCCCTGGCTGTTGCTGCCTCGGTGACGAGGATCCACGGCTTGGCGCCCTCAGACGCGGCCGTCCCAACCATGGACTCGGCATCCGCAGTTCGCCGATCATCGCGGCTTACCACGACGGTGATGACCACGGCCACGATCAACGCGATGCATGCGGTGGATAGTACGAACAGTGAGCGGCGGCCGGCGGAACCGCGGTGGGGCTGACCCTCGGCCGGTGTGTTCACACACGGTTGTTCCGGCACCGTGAGAATCGGCAGCTCTGCAGTTTGGCCGACTGCTTGAGCCAGTTCGCGAACTGGCTCCGCGCAATATGGGCAGAAGTGCGCCTGTGTGGGCAGATCGGCGTGGCACATGTGGCATTCATGAACTTGTCCCGCGACGAGTGGAGATTCGCGACCGGTATCTGAAGTGCGCGGTCTCCCCACTCCCCCCCCTTCCTCCCAAAAAGTGCCTAACCCCCGAAATGGTAGCGAAAGTACAGAGCGGCCGCCACCGGCTGGTTGACAAAGACCGGAGTTCATGAGGCCCTATCGGCGGAGCCTACGAGGCGGGTGTCACGGGAGGACGACGAGGTCGTCGCGGTGGACGACCTCGTGCGGGAGGTCCGGCGGCAGGTCGGACGTGCGCCGGCCGCCCCACTCGGCCACCCGCTGGGAGGGGTGGCGGACGAGACCCTTGGCGAAGACCCGGCCGTCGCGCCCGGCGATCTCGACCGCGTCGTCGGTGTCGAACGTGCCCTCCACGTCCACCACTCCGGCGGGGAGCAGCGACGTGTTGCGCTCGACGAGCGCCGTGCGGGCCCCGTCGTCGACCACCACGGTGCCGGACGAGCCGACGGCGAAGGCGATCCAGAGCTTGCGGGCGGGTAGGCGCCGGTCGTGGGGGCGAACGACGGTGCCCACCCCCGACTCGCCGGCGACGGCGTCGGCCAGCACCCCCGGCCGGCCTGCGGAGGCGATCACGGCCCGCACGCCGGACCAGGAGGCGATCTTGGCCGCCGCCAACTTCGACGCCATGCCGCCGCTCCCCCGGTCGGTGCCGCGCGACCCGGCGACGCGCTCCAGCTCGTGGTCGACCTCGATGATCTCCTCGATGAGGGAGGCGTCGCTGTCGAGGCGAGGATCGGCGGTGAGCATGCCGGGTGTGTCGGTGAGCAGCACCAGCACGGCGGCGTCGACCATGTTGGCCACCAGGGCGGCCAGGCGATCGTTGTCGCCGAAGCGGATCTCGTCGTCGGCGATGGCGTCGTTCTCGTTGACCACGGGCACCACGCCGAGCTCGAGCAGCCGGGTGAGGGTCTGGCGGGCGTGGAGGTACTGCTTGCGGTGTGCGGGGTGGAAGTCGAGGGGCGTCAGCAGCACCTGGCCGCCGACGAGGCCGGACGCGCCCAGGGCGTCGTCGTAGACCCGCATCAGCCGGCTCTGGCCTACGGCCGAGATCGCCTGCAGGGTCGCCAGGTCCGTGGGGCGGGCGCCGTCGAGCCCGAGGGCGGGCTGGCCGGCGGCGATGGCGCCGGAGGTGACGACCACCACGCCGTGCCCCGTCGCCCGCAGGCCGGCGACCTCGACGCACAGTTTGGCGATGGCCTGCTCGTCGATCACGCCTGCTGCGTTGGTGAGCGACGAGGAGCCGATCTTGGCGACGACGATCATCGCGCCCGGCTTACCGGCCGACGACCTGGTCGGGCTCGTACTCGAAGGTGAACCCACCGATGTGCACCATCTCGCCGTCCCGGGCGCCGGCCCGGGCCAGGGCCCGGTCGACGCCGAGCTGCTTCAACCGGTGCTGGACGAAGTCGAGGGCGTCGGCGTTGGTGATGTCGCTCACCGCCACCGCCCGCTCGGCCTTGCGACCCCGTACCACCCACGCGCCGTCCATGCCCCGTTCCACCACCACGCCCTCGGGCTCGGGCCGGTGAATCACGAACCCGCCGTCGGGGCCGACGGCCAGGTCGGCCGCCCGGGCCTCGCTCACCAGGTCGGCGAGCCTGCTCACCAGCACGGGCAGGCCGTCGCCCGTGACGGCCGAGATGCGCAGGCCGTCGAAGTCGGACGTGGCCAGATCGGCCTTGCTCCCCACGACCACCCGGGGCCGCTCCAGCAGCTCCGGCCGGTAGCCGCCCAGCTCGGCCAGCAGCACCCGCTCCTGCTCGGCCGGGGCCATTGCCGGGTCGTCGGGATCGGCCGGCGCCAGGTCGACCAGCACCACCATCACCCTGGCCCGCTCCACATGGCGGAGGAACTGATGACCGAGGCCCTTGCCCTCGCTGGCGCCCTCGATGAGGCCGGGGATGTCGGCCACGATGATCTCGCGCTCGCCCATCCGTACCACACCAAGATGGGGCTGCAGTGTGGTGAAGGGGTAGTCGGCGATCTTGGGCTTGGCCGCCGAGATGCGGGAGATGAGGGTGCTCTTGCCGGCGTTGGGGAGGCCCACAAGGGCGACGTCGGCCATCAGCTTCAGCTCGAGGTCGTACCAGAACTCCTCGCCCACCTCCCCCTGCTCGGCAAAGGCAGGGGCCCGGCGCCGGTTGGACAGGAAGCGGGCGTTGCCCCGCCCACCGCGGCCGCCTTCAGCCGCCCGCCAGCGGTCCCCCGGGTTGGGCAGGTCGGCCACCACGACGCCGTCGAGGCTCTTCGCTACCGTGCCCACCGGCACCTTCACGTCGATCGAGTTGCCACCCGCCCCATGGCGGGCCTTGCCCTGGCCGTGGACGCCGCTGGTCGCCTTTCGGTGCGGATGGTCCCGGAACGCCAGCAGGGACGCCACGTTGGGATCGGCCACCAACCACACGTCGCCACCGCCACCGCCGTCGCCGCCGTCGGGGCCGCCCTTGGAGACGTGCGCCTCCCGGCGGAACGACACGGAGCCGGCGCCACCGTCGCCCGCCTTGACATGGATCTGCGCCTCGTCGACGAAGCTCACGAGTGCGCCACATCGGCGCTCGCAACCCGATATCGATACGCCCGACAGGGGTTGACATGCAACGGCCGTCGGACGTCCTCGCCCCCGCAGGCGGCCTCCCCGGCTGCCGGCCAGAGGAATGCGGACGGAGGGTGCCCGGCTCCGCCGGGCGCCTGGAGCACCTTCAGCTCGCCGAGCAAGCTCCGCTTGCGAGGCGAAACATGCTCAGGATTCGGTGGTGAGGATGTCGACCAGCTTGCGGCCCTTGCGGGAGCCGAACTTGACCGACCCGCCGGCGGTGGCGAAGAGCGTGTCGTCGCCACCCCGTCCCACGTTGATGCCCGGATGGAACCGGGTTCCCCGCTGGCGCACGATGATGGCCCCGGCCTGCACGACCGTGCCGTCGAACACCTTCACGCCGAGGCGCTGGGCGTTGGAGTCGCGGCCGTTCCTGGTGGAGCCTCCACCTTTGGTCTTCGACATGTCAGCTCCCTCCCGAACCGCGGGTGATGCCCGTGATCTCGACGGTGGTGTAGTGCTGGCGGTGGCCCCACCGCTTGCGGGCCCGGTTCTTCGGCTTGTAGGTGAAGCCCCTGATCTTCGGGCCGGTAGACTCGCCGACCACACGGCCGGACACGCGGGCGCCGACCAGGGCGGGCCCCGCCACGACGTTCTCGCCGTCCACCAGCAGCACGGCGTCGAAGCCGACCTCGTCGCCCTCGGCAACGTGGAGCAACTCCACGTCGACCCGCTGGCCCTCGGCCACCTTCTCCTGTTTCCCACCGGTCTTGATCACTGCGTACATAGGACTGGGGAGCGTACTCGACAGGTGCGTGCGCAACCGAACCAGCGGGGACGCACCCGAGTTCCGGGGCGACTAGAGCAGGCTTTCGTCGAAGACGATGCCCCTCCCGGCGCACGTGGGGCACGTCAACGAGAACGCCTCGACCAGGCCTTCGGAGACCCGCTTGCGGGTCATCTGCACGAGGCCAAGCTCGGAGACCTCGAAGACCTGGGTGCGGGTCTTGTCCCTCGACAGGGCGTCGCGGAAGACCCGGAGCAGCTCGGCGCGGTTGGCGAGGATCTCCATGTCGATGAAGTCGATGACGATGATGCCGCCCACGTCGCGCAGACGCAGCTGGCGGGCCACCTCCTCGGCCGCCTCCAGGTTGTTCCGGAAGACCGTCTCCTCCAGGTTCGACTTGCCCACGTTCTTGCCCGTGTTCACGTCGATGACGGTGAGGGCCTCGGTGCGCTCGATGATGAGCGAGCCGCCGGCCGGCAGCCACACCTTGCGGTCGAGGGCCCGGTGCAGCTGCTCGTGCACATGGAAGCGCTCGAACATGGGGAGCTGGTCCTCGGCCGGGTCGAAGAACTCCACCCGGTCGGCCAGCTCGGGGCTGATGCTGGCCACGTAGTCGCGCACGTCCCGGAAGAGCGCCTCGTCGTCGATCACCACGCCCCGGTAGTCGTGGTTGAACTCCTCGCGGATGACCCGCACCGCCATGTCGGGCTCCCGGTAGAGCAGAGCCGGGGCCGAGCGCTTCTTGGCCTTGGACTCGATCTCGTTCCACTGGCCCAGCAACATGGCCACGTCACGCGCGAGCTCCTCGGCGCTGGCGCCCTCCGCCGCCGTGCGCACGATGAGGCCGTGCCTGTCCGGGCGCACGTCGTCGAGGATCCGCCGCAGGCGCTTGCGCTCCTCGTCGGACAGGCGCTTGGAGATGCCGTAGGTCGACGAGTTGGGCACCAGCACCACGAAGCGGCCCGGGATGGAGACCTCCTGGGTCAGCCTGGCGCCCTTGGTGCCGATGGGGTTCTTGGTGACCTGGCAGAGGATGCTCTGGCCCGGTCGCAGGAGGTGCTCGATGCGGGCCTGGCTCGACGGGGCGCCGCCTTCGACGTCGTCGGCGTCGTAGCGCAGGTCGCCCCGGTAGAGGACGGCGTTCTTGGGCGTGCCGATGTCGACGAACGCCGCTTCCATGCCGGGAAGCACGTTCTGCACCCGCCCGAGGTACATGTTGCCGTCGATCTGGTTGGCGTCGTCCTGGGCCCGGCTCACGTAGTGCTCGATGAGCGACCTGCCCTCGAGCACGGCGATCTGAGTGATGCCCTCCTGCACGTGGACGCACATCAGGTACCGGCCGACCGGCCGGCCGTTGCGCTCCCGGGCCTTGGGCCGCTCGACGTTGTCGTCGGCCGGCATGGGCCCCTTGGCCGCCGGGTCACGGCGCGGCGGGGCGGCCTTCTTGGCCCCGCTGCGACCCTTGCCGCCCCGACGCCTGCTCTTGCGGGGCGAGCCGTCGGGCCCGTCGCCGCCGCCGTTGGCCGCGGGTGCCGGCACAGCGGCCGCGACCGGCCTGGCCGAGCGCGGCGGCGGCACCTTCGGGACCAGGACCGGAGCCGGGCGGGTGTCGCCGATGCGCGGGCGGGGACGACCCCCTCCCGGCGGGTCGGGGAGATCGGGGGTGCGGTCCCCCGCCCCCGAGCCCGAAGCGATCGCGCCAGCCGCAGCGGCTTCGGCGGTGCCGGCGCCCCCTGGAACGCCGGAGTCGGCCGGGACCGGTCCGCCGCCGCCTTCGTGCCCCGCACCAGGGGGAGGCTGGCCGCCGGCGCCGGCCGTCTTGGAACGACCCCGCCCACCACGCGAGCCGCGGCGCCGGCTGTTCCGGCTTGGTCCCTGGCCGTCCTCCGGCGGGCCGCCCTGGCCCCCGTCAGCCTGGTGTTCGGCCGGCCCGGTGAGAGGACGGGGGCCCGGGGGCCCGGCTTCGGTCGGCCCGGGGTTCGGGTCGGACATGGGTCGATTCCCTTCTCATGACGCACGCCTGACGGCGTGCGGCGCGTCCGTCGCGTCGGTCGAGAGCCGGATCGGCTCCTGCCGAGCGCCGTCGCGCTGAATCCATTGGGATGTCCTGCGCACCCGGACCTCCTCGAGGCCGCCGGCGACTGCGATCAGCAGCTCCGACGGACGGAGGGCGCGGGGCTGCGTGGCCAGTTCGGCGACGAGCGTGGTGCCGTCGACCTCGCAGGCGAGGATGCCCGGGCGGACATCCTGCACGCTGCGCTGGCCCTTGCGTTCACGGTCGATCTCGAGCGACCCGGCAGCCAGAGCGGCGGCGACCCGCTCCTGCAGCTCGTCGGGTGACAGGCCCGAGGTCTCCACCAGCCACGAGCACGACGTCACCTCGTGCTGCAGCGAAGCGGCGCCGGCTTCCAGCGTCGCGGTGGCCAGCACGTCGATTCCCGTGGGCAGCACGGGGCTGAGCCGCCCTGGCAGGGCGGCGACGTCGGCGCTGGTCCCTGCGGCCAACTCGACGTCGAGGTACTCGGCGACCGATTCGGCGCCGGTGGGGAGGGCGAGCCCGAAGCTCACCCTGGGCCGGGGCGAGAACCCCTGGGTGTAGGCCAGCGGCAGGGCGACCCGCCGGAACGCCCGCTCCCACATGCGGGCCAGGTCCCGGTGGCTGGTGAAGCGGACCTTGCCGAGCTTGGAGAAGCGGAAGCGGACTTTCATGGCGTCAGCACCGGCTTGGACGCCAGCAGCCGCACCGGCACCGTGCCACCGGTGGACAGGTCCTGGCCGGTGCCCTGGCTGCCGCCGGCGGGAGGGACGGGCGAGGCCACGACGTGCTCGATACCGAACCCGGTGCAGGCCCCGCAGTCGTAGCAGGGCGTCCACCGGCAGTCCTCCACCCCCGACGCGGCGAGGGCGTCCTGCCAGTCCTGCCAGAGGAAGTCCTTGTGCAGACCGGCCGAGATGTGGTCCCACGGCAGGACCTCGTCCTCGGTGCGGTGGCGGTAGACGTACCAGTCGATCGACAGGCCGTTTCGCTCCATGGCCGACTCCCACAGCCGGATGTCGAAGTGCTCGGACCACTCCTGGAACACGCCGCCGTTGCGCCACACGTCCTCGATGACAGCCCCCATGCGCCGGTCGCCCCGGCTGGCCAGGCCCTCGGCCAGGGTGGCCTGTGGGTCGTGCCATTTGAGGGTGACGCCGCGGTCGCGGCGCACCGTGTCCTTCAGCAGGTTCACCTTGGCCCGCAGGTAGGCCGCCGTGTCCTGCCCGAACCACTGGAACGGCGTCTGCGGCTTGGGCACGAAGCCGCCCACCGACGCGCCCACCGTGACCCGCCTGCTGTGCTTGTGACCGATCGCCGCGCAGCGCCGGGCCAGCTCGGCGATGCCGAGCACGTCCTCGTCGGTCTCGGTGGGGAGCCCGATGAGGAAGTAGAGCTTCATCCGCTGCCACCCCTGCGAGAAGGCCGACTCGGCCGCCCCGTAGAGGTCCTCCTCTCGGATGAGCTTGTTGATCACCTGGCGCATGCGCCACGTGCCCCCCTCGGGCGCGAAGGTGAGACCGGTGCGGCGCACCTTGGCGATCTCGCTGGCGATGCCCACGGTGTAGGCGTCGACCCGCAGGCTCGGGAGGCTCACGCCCACCGAGCCCTGGCACATGGGATCGGTGATGATGCCGCCCACCACATCCTCGATGCCGGAGTAGTCGGCGCTCGACAGGGAGGTGAGGCTCACCTCGTCGTAGCCTGTGCGCTGGAGGCCGGCGGAGACCATCGAACGGACCTGCTCGGACGAGCGCTCCCGCACCGGCCGGGTGATCATCCCGGCCTGGCAGAACCGGCAGCCCCGGGTGCAGCCCCGGAAGATCTCGACGTTGAGCCGGTCGTGCACCACCTCGGTGAGCGGCACCAGCTGGTTCTTCGGGTAGGGCCACTCGTTCAGGTCGGCGATGGTGCGCTTCTCGACCCGCTCGGGCACGTCGGCGAAGCGGGGCGTGACCGACACCAGGCGCTCGCCGTCGTAGGCCACGTCGTACATCGACGGCACGTACACACCGGGTACGCCGGCCAGGTCGCGCAGGACCCGCTGGCGGGAGCCGGCGCCGCGGCCGCCCGTCTTCCACGCCGCCACCGCCTCGGTCACCTCGGCCACCGCCTCCTCACCGTCGCCGATGACGAACAGGTCGACGAAGTCGGCCAGGGGCTCGGGGTTGAACGTGCAGTGGCCGCCGGCCGCGATGAGCGGGTGCTCAGGGCCCCGCTCGGCCGCCCGCACCGGGACGCCGGCCAGGTCGATGCAGTTGAGGACGTTGGTATAGACGAGCTCGGCCGACAGGTTGAAGGCGATGAGGTCGAAGTCGCCTGCAGCGCGGTGCGTGTCGACGCTGAACAGCGGTACGCCCCGCCGCCGCAGCTCGGCCTCCATGTCGGTCCAGGGGGCGTACGAGCGCTCGGCGACGGCGTCGGGGCGCTCGTTCAGGATCTCGTAGAGGATCTGCAGGCCCTGGTTGGGAAGGCCGATCTCATAGGCGTCCGGGTAGACGAGCAGCCACGCGACCTTGTGCGGCGCGTGCACCGGCTCCTGGGCCCCGTCCTCGCAGCCGATGTAGCGGGCCGGCTTCTGGACCTTGGCCAGGATGGGCTCGATCCGAGGCCACAGCGAGGTCATCTGGCTGAAAGTGTAGCGGCGCGACCCGTTCGGCCGGTGCGCCGGCCCAAGGGAGCACCCTGGCAGGCAAATCCCGCCTTGCAGCGGTTTGCCCCGTATTGCGTGCGGGTAGGTCCGGTGCGTCCCGTCGGACCGCACCACAAGGACGCACTGGCCCTTCTCGTCGCCGATCACAACAGAGTGCGCGGCCTGTTCGCCAGGTTCCAGGAGGCCGAGGAGGCCGGGGGCGCGGCGCAACTCGCCGAGCTGGGAGCGACGATCCTCACCGAGCTGGATGTGGACCGGGAGGAACTGGTCGCCGCCGTCGCCCCTGAATGACCTGATTGGATCCACTGCGCCGCCCCCGGACGGGTCCGGGGGCGGCGGCGGTGGGCAGATCAGGTGGGCAGATCAGGTGACGTTGACGGTGCCCTTCATGGCCGGGTGGATCTGGCACTGGATCTTGTAGGTGCCGGCCTTGGTGAAGGTGAGCTTGTACTGGTACACCGGCGCCCCGAAGGACAAGATGACGCCGGAGCTGTGGTACCCGGTCCCGTCGTAGCTGCCGCCGTCGATCAGGACGGGCTTGGCCTTCGGGTCCGGCGGACCCGCGTCACCCTCGGGCGGGGGCGGAGCGCCAGCGCCACCCTCGGGCTTAAACGCCTTCTCGTTGGCGTGCCACGTGCCGTCCGGGGCCCTGACGAAGACGCCCTTGGCGTCCTCGGGGGCGTTGATGGAGATCGTGTGGGGGCCGAACACGGTCCAGGTCATCGCCGAGCCGGCCTTGACAGTCGCCTCTCCGGGGCCGAAGGCGTTGAGGCTCGCTTCAAGGTCCTCCTCGCCTTTGAGTGGAGGCGACCCGGCGACCGCGTCGCCCACCGCCTTGGTCGCCAGAGTGGCGGCGGCGGGGCGGAGCTTGGAAGCGAACCTCGACTCGAGCTCGTCCGCCGCTGCCTTCTTGACATCGGCGGCGCTCGGGACGTCGGCGTCGTCGGCCACCACCGTGATGGTGCCCGTCATGCCCTGGCGGTGCAGCAGGCACATGAAGCTGTAGGTGCCGGCGGCGATGTCGTCGGCCAGCGTGACGTCGAACATCGCGTCCTCGGCCAGGTAGCCGCTGCTGTAGACGGACTGCTTGCCGTCGAAGGCGGGCTGGGCCGTCTTCTCGCACGCAGCGTCCGGCTTCGGGTCACCGCTGGCGAGGAAGCAGGGGTTGGCCGAGAGCTGGTTGGCGTCGCCCGGGCCGTCGGGAAGCAGCGGGGGAAGCTTCTTGTCGAGGGCCATGAATCGGGCCACGAGGGCAGCCTGGTCCGCCGGCAGCTTCGACGGGTCGGGGGGTCCATCGGCGTTCTTGATCTCGTCGGGAAGGCCGTTGAACGCCGTCAGGCCGTCGTTGACGAGGGCGCCGAGTGTGACCGTGTGCGGCTCACCTGTGTCGTTCGAGTGGAAGCTGACCTTGTCGCCGGCGTGGACGGTGACGGCCTTCGGGAAGTACGCCAGCGCCGACATCGAGAGGTCGTCGGGAGCGCCGTCGACCTCGACGGTGATCGAACTCGCCTTGGTCGCCGGAGCCGTCGTTGTCGCCGTGCCGGAATCTGCCTTCTTGTCGTCACCGCAGGCCGCTCCGAAGAGCGCTACCACGGCCAGAACTGCCAGCGTGCGTTTCATTTCACCCCCTGGACCCCCCGATGGGGTCGGCCAGGCGAAGATAGCCGGTGCGCCCACCAGATGGAAGGATGCACGCATGGCCATGTCACGTGGTCAGGGGAATGGCGTGGACGCCTGGGAGCGACTCAAGCACCCGCCGGCCGCCCCAAGGACCTCGATCATCTCGACTTGTTCTCGGCGCCACCCGAGTAGCGAGCGGTCAGGAGAAGCGGCGCATGTGCACGTTCAGCACGAGCCCGACGGCGGCGAAGGCGGCGATGGTGGCCGACCCGCCGTAGCTCATAAAGGGCAATGGGATGCCGGTGATCGGCATGATGCCCATGGTCATCCCGACGTTCTCGAAGATCTGGAACACCAGCATGGCCAGCACGCCGATGCAGATGACCGTGCCGCAGAGGTCCTTGGCCAGGGCCGCCGCGCGCCAGGTGCGCCACACCACCAGGGCGAACAGGGCCAGCAGGAGCCCCGAACCGGCCAGACCGAGCTCCTCGCCCACCACCGTGAAGATGAAGTCGGTGTGCTGCTCGGGCACGTAGGAGAGCTTGGTCTGGGTGCCCTTGAACAGGCCCCTGCCCGTGAGGCTTCCGTTGGCGATGGCGATCTTCGACTGGTTGAGGTTGTAGGAGGACTTCTGGGTGTTCTCGGTGGGGTTGAGGAAGGCGCCGAGACGGTCCTTCTGGTAGTCCTTCAAGAGGCCCAGTTGGAACACCGCCACCACGGCCACCGCACCGGCCAGACCGAGCAGCGCCATGTGCCGCGGGCGGGCGCCGGCCACCAGCAGCGTGGCCAGGAGGATGGCGGCGAAGACGAGCATGGTGCCGAGGTCCGGCTGTAGCTCAATGAGGAGCATGGGGACCGCGGCGAGGGCCAGCGCGCCGATCATGCGTCTCCCGTTGAGGTCGCCGCGGTGGTGGGAGGCGTAGGCGGCGATGCAGATGATCAGGCCGATCTTGGCCGGCTCCGACGGCTGGAGTTGGAAGCCGCCCAGCTGGAACCACGCCTGGGCCCCCCGCCGGTTCGACCCGAGGGGTGACAGGACGAGCACCAGGCCAGCCACGCTGGCCACGTAGATCACGGGTGCGAAGTCCCGGGCGACCCGGTAGTCCACGGTGGCGGCGAGGGCCATGACGCCCAGGCCGATGAGGCAGAAGACGGCCTGGCGGCGCAGGAAGTAGCCCTCGTCGGTCCCCAGGTTCCGGCTGGCGCTATAGACCATGAGCACACCGAGGGCGGCGATGGCGGCCACGCCGGCGAGCAGGGTGACGTCGACGTGGCGCCACGGCGCGGTGCCGTCGCGGCGGGAGAACGACGCCCCGCCCGCAGCGGACGTGGTCGCCATCAGTCCACCCCCGCAGCCAGCTGCACGGGCGCAGGCGGGTGGCCGGCCAGGCCGTCCAGGATGCGCCTGGCCACCGGCGCCGCCACCGCGCCGCCGAAGCCGGACTCCTCCATCACGACGGCCACGACGTACTGGGGCGCGTCGGCGGGGGCGAAGGCTACGAACACGGCGGTGTCCTGCGTGCCGACCACCTGGGCGGTGCCGGTCTTGCCGGCCACCGGGAACGAGTCGAGGGGGAACCCGGCGAAGGCGCCGGCGCCGGTGCCCTCGGGCCGGGCGATCGACGACCGCAGGCCCTGGAGGATGGCAGAGCGGTGGCCCGGGTCGAGAACTACCTTCGACGTCGATTCGGGGGCCATCTCCCGTTCCGGCCGGCCGTCGGGCCGCAGGACGCGGGCCGCCACGCGCGGCTTGAGCACCGAGCCGCCGTTGGCGAAGGCGGCGTAGGCGTTGGCCAGCTGCAGCGGCGTGACGGCCGTGTCGCCCTGGCCGATGGCCAGGTTCACGTTGTCGCCGGCGCGCCAGTCGCCGTAGGGGAACTTATCGGGGAAGTCCTCGTGCGCCTTCTTGCGCGATTCGGGGTCGGGGACCCGCCCCCGCATCTCCCCGCCGAGGTCGAGACCCGAGCGGGTCCCGAGCCCGAAGTCGCGTGCGGCGCCCTGGATGGCGTTGCGGTTCGGCCCTCCGCCGAACCACAGGTTGGCCCCGATGTTGTAGAAGAAGGCGTCGCTCGACACGGTGAGCGCCTGGGGCAGGTTGACCCGGCCGTACGACCGGCCGCCGGCGTTGCGGTAGACGCACTTCTCGCCCCTGCAGTTCCGGATGCGGTACGACCCCTCGTCCACGAAGGTGGTGTTGGGCGCGATCAGCCCGGTGCGCAGGGCGGCCACGGCGGTGAAGAGCTTGAACGTCGACCCCGGGGCGTACTGCCCCTGGATGGCCCGGTTGCACAGCGGGCAGTGGTTGGCCGGGTCCTGCAGGCCGGCGAAGACGTCGGGCCGGATGCCGTTCACGAAGTCGGCCGGGTTGTAGCTGGGGTTCGATGCCAGCGCGAGCAGCGACCCGTCGCGCGGGTCGAGCACCACCACCGATCCGGCCGGGGCGACGAACGCCTTGCCGGTGTTGCGGTCGTGGGAGGCCCGCGCCGCCTCCAGCCCCTTGGCGAGGGAGTCCTCGGCCAGTGCCTGCACGTCGAGGTCGATGGTTAGCTGCACGTCGTCGCCTTGCACCGGCGGCGACGAGGAGAGCGCCGGCAGGAGCACCCTCCCGCTGGCGTCGACCTCCAGCCGGGTCGTGCCGGGCTTGCCGCGGAGGTCGAGGTCGAACGTGCGCTCGACCCCCGACTTGCCGATGTCGTCACCCGGCCGGTAATCGCCACCCTTGCGCGCGTCCAGTTCCTCGTTGTTGATCTCGCCGACGTAGCCGAGGACATGGGCGGCCAGCGAACCGTGCGGGTAGGTGCGTTCGGCCACGGCCGTGGCTTCGACCCCTGGGAAGTCGGCGCTGTGCTCGCGGAGGTAGGCGACCACGTCCTCGGCCACGTCCTCCGCCACCGGCACCGGCTTGTACGGGCTGTAGCGGGGGTCGGCGATCCGCTTCTCCAGCTCCGGCCGCGGCAGGCCGAGCAGGGCGGCGAGGCGGGTGACCACCTCCGGCGTGTCCTTGATGTCGAAACGGGTGACGGTGACGGCCTGGTAGCCGCGGTTCTCCACGAGGGGCCGGCCCTGGCGGTCGAAAATCCGGCCACGAGGCGGTGCCTCGTAGACCGTGCGCACCCGGTTCTGGGTGGCGAGAGCCTGGAACGTGCCCGTGTCCATGACCTGGAGGTACCAGAGGCGGGCGAAAAGGGCGGCGAACAGGGAGACGACCACGACGCCGACGATCGACAGGCGCAGCCGGGTGTTGTCGCTACTCATCGGCACCCACGGCGAACCGTCACCGGGCGTAGGCCGCGGCGGCCTTGCCGTCGAGGGCCCACGACATGGCCCGCACCACCGGCACCGCCAGCACCGCGTTCATGGCGCCGGCGCCGACGCCCGCCAGGAGGAGACGGGGCGACATGTAGTGGGCCTGGCCGATGATCGCTCCGAGGACGCCGTAGAGCACCATGCCGGCGAAGCTGGCCGCGAAGGCGGTGACGGGCCCGATCCACCAGTCGGTGTGCACGATGCCGGCCTGGAGCGACCCCACCCCGAAGGCGACGAGGGCGAAGGTGAGCGCCGACAGGCCGAGTGGCGTCTGCACGAACAGGTCGGCCAGCAGGCCGGCGGCGAAGCCGATCAGGGCGCCCCGCTCGGCGCCGGCCAGCAGGCCGCCCACCACGGCGACGAGGAGCATCACCTGCGGGTGGGCGTCGTCGACCCGAAGGGTGACGAAGAGGGACTGGTGCAGGGTGAGGGCCACGAGCAGGACGACGCTCAGGCGCAAGCGCGAGCTCACCTGGCCGGGCCCCACTGGAGGACCTTCACGAAGGTGACCCGGGGCAGGTCGACGGTGGGCTCGATAGTGACATCCTGCTGCAGCGCGCCGGTCGCGGTGGTGGCGGCGACCACCTTTCCCACGGGGATTCCGGGCGGGTAGGCGCTGTTCTGCAGCCCGCTGGTGACGACGATCTCGCCCTTGTCGACCTTTGTCTTCGGGTCAACGAGGTCGACCCGCAGGGTCGATCCGGCGCCCCGGCCGGCGGCCACGCCCGTCTCACCGGTCGCCGCCAGGCGTACCCCCACGTTCGACGACGCGTCCGTGACGAGCCTCACGGTGGACCGCGTGCGGGAGACGTCGATGACCTGGCCGACGAGCCCGCCGCCGGACACGACCGCCATGCCCTTGGCCACGCCGGCGTCGCGACCCCGGTCGATGCTGAGGGTGAGCTCGAAGCCCGAGGCCGGGGTCAGCACCACGCGGGCGGCGACCGTGGGGATGTCGCCCACGAAGTCGAGGCCGGCCAGGTCGAGCAGTGCCTCCCGCTCACGGGCGGCGTCCGCCGCTTGGAGCATGGCCGACTCCCGCTCGGCCAGCTGCTCGCGGAGGCGGTCGTTCTCCGCCGTCACGTCGCCGTAGTGGAGGGCGCCGTCGAAGAAGTCCGTCACGGGCCGGAAAACCGAGTCGGCCGCCGCCTTGACCGGCGCGAACAGGTCCTGGGCGCCGTCCCGGGCGCCGTCCACGATGCCCAACCCGTTGCTGCGCTCGTCGAGGGTGAGCAGGGTGATGGCGGTGAGGACGAGCAGGAGCAGCGTGAAGCGGGGGCGTGAGGTGCGCCGGTAGACAGCCACGAAGGGCGGGCCCCGTGCGCTACTGGTGCCCGTTGGAGGAGATGAGCACCTGCTTGAGTGCGTCGAACTCCTCCAGGCACTGGCCGGCCCCGATGGCGACCGAGTGCAACGGGTTGCGGGCGATGACGATCGGCATCCCGGTCTCGGCCGACAGCCGGGCGTCGAGGCCGTGCAGCAGCGCGCCGCCCCCGGTGAGGACGATGCCCTGCTCCATGATGTCGGCGGCCAGCTCCGGGGGCGTCTTGTCGAGCGTGACCTTCACCGAGTCGACAATGGCCGACAGCGGCTCCTCGATGGCCTCGCGGATCTCCTGGGTGCTGGTGACGATCGTCTTGGGCAGGCCCGTGATCAGGTCGCGGCCGCGGATCTCGGCGTTCTGCTCCTCTTCGAGCATGCACGCCGAACCGAGCGCGATCTTGATCTCCTCGGCCGTGCGCTCGCCGAGGGCGAGGCTGTACTCCTTCTTGATGAACTGGATGATCGAGTGGTCGAGCTTGTCGCCGCCGATGCGGATCGACTGGCTGGTGACGATGCCACCGAGGGAGATGACGGCCACCTCGGTGGTGCCGCCGCCGATGTCGACCACCATGTTGCCGGTGGGCTCGTGGACGGGGAGCCCGGCGCCGATGGCGGCGGCCATGGGCTCCTCGATGATGTAGGCGGGCTTGCGGGCGCCGGCATACTCGGCTGCCTCCTGCACGGCCCGCTGTTCCACGCCGGTGATGCCCGACGGGACGCAGATCACCATGCGCGGCTTGGCGAAGCGGCGCTGGTGGACCTTCTGGATGAAGTAGCGGAGCATCTTCTCGCAGATCTCGAAGTCGGCGATCACGCCGTCCTTCAACGGGCGGATGGCCCGGATGTGGCTCGGGGTGCGCCCGATCATCCGCTTGGCCTCCATGCCCACAGACAGGGGCCGACCGTCCTTCACGTTGACGGCCACCACCGAGGGCTCGTTGAGCACGATGCCCCGGCCGCGCACGTACACGAGCGTGTTCGCAGTCCCCAGGTCCACGGCCATGTCGCGACCGAGGAAGGAGGAGAAAAAGTTTTCCGACATGACAGGCAACCCCTCTCCGCAACGGCTCAGGCTAGGGGTCATGCCGGCGAAGCGCCAGCGGGCGCCTACTACAGGTGTGGGAAGAAGAGGTGGATCTCGCGCTCGGCCGACTCGGGACCATCGGAGCCGTGCACCAGGTTCTCGGCGACGAGGGTGCCGAAATCGCCCCGGATGGTGCCGGGCGCGGCCTCCTTCGGGTCGGTGACGCCCATCATGGAGCGGACGACCTTCCAGGTGTCCTGCGGCCCCTCAAGTACTACCAGGAGCGACGGCGAGCGGGTGATGAACTCGACCAGCTCGGGAAAGAAGGGGCGCTCGGCGTGCTCGGCGTAGTGGCGGCCGGCCAGGTCGGCGTCGATGGGGCGCAGCTCGGCCGCGGCCAGCTTGAGCCCCTTTCGCTCGAACCGGGCCAGGATCTCCCCGGCCAGGCCGCGCTCCACGGCGTCCGGCTTGACGATTACGAAAGTGCGGTCCATGAGGGTGGGGACCCTACTTGGGCGTCGCAGCCGCCTCCCAGCCGGCGGCGCCGTTCTTGGAAGGATCAACACCGGTACCCGGTGGCAGGGCCGTCGAGAACAGGTGGCCGGTCAGCGCTTCCGGGTGCGGAGGGCGGTGCGGGCAGCGCCCACCACGTAGAGCGAGCCCGTGACGAGGACCCGGTCGGCCTCGCCGGCCTCGTCGAGAGCCGCCGCCACCGCCTCCGCCACCGACGACGACTCCACCGCGTCCACCCCGAGCGACCTGGCGGCGGCCGCCACCTCGGCGGCGGGCAGCGAGCGGGGGGACGGTGCCGGGCAGGCAACGACCAGGCGGGCACTGGCAAGGCCCAGGGCCACGAGCATCTCGGTGGGGTCCCGGCCCTGGAGCATGCCCACCACTGCGATCAGGCCGCCCTCGCCCGCGAACTCCTCCGCCACCGTGGCTGCCGCCGCCCGAGCCCCGGCCAGGTTGTGGGCGCCGTCGAGGAGCACCAGCGGGTGACGACCCAACACCTCCATCCGTCCGGGCAGTTGCAGCCCGCCGAAGGCCTCGGTGACCACGTCGGTCGGCAGGGGGCCGCCGAAGAACGCCTCGACGGCGGCCACCGCCAGCGTCGCGTTGGTGGCCTGATGGGCGCCGTGGACCGGGAGGTAGACGTCGTCGTACTCGCCCGTCGGCGTGCGCAGGCTGACGAGCCGGCCGCCCACGGCCACGCGGTCGGCGCGGACACCGAAGTGGCGGTCGAGCTCCCAGACCTGCTCGGCGCCCGCCTGGCGGAAGATGGGTGCCAGCGCGTCGCTGGTCTCCCCGAGCACGAGGGTGCTGCCGGGTTTGACGATGCCCGCCTTCTCGCGGGCGATGTCCTCCAGGCGGCTCCCGAGGATGTCGGCGTGATCGAGGCTGACGTTGGTGACGACCGCGACGGCGCCGTCGGCCACGTTGGTGGCGTCGAAGAGCCCGCCGACGCCCACCTCGACCACGGCCACGTCGACGGCGACGTCGGCGAACCAGCGGTAGGCGGCGGCGGTGAGGATCTCGAAGCGGGTCGGTGGGCTGTCGAGCAGGCCCTCCAGGCCGGCCACCGCCTGGAGCACGCCGGCCAGGTCAGCGTCGGCGATCGGATCGTGGACCGGGACAGGGAGCTCGGCGCGGCGCGGTGCGAGGGCTGCCGGAGGGTCGCCGTCGCCGCCCCAGAACCCGTCAGCCGGGCCGCGGCTGGCAGCCGCCTCCTGCTCCTCCTCGTCGGGGTCCTCGAAGGCATCGATGTGGCCCTGAGTACGGGCCAGGCGCTCGTTCACCCGCTCCAGGTCGGGACTGGTGTAGGTGCCCACGTCGAGGCCCCGCGCCGCCAGCAGGGCGGTGACCATGCGGGTGGTGGAGCCCTTGCCGTTGGTGCCTGTGACGTGGATGACCGGGAATGCCGTCTGCGGGTCGCCCATGAGCCCGCACAGCCGCCGCATGCGGTCCAGGCTCGGCTCCGGGCGGCCGGCGACGATGGCCTCCAAGTTGACGTGGCCGTCGAGCCACGCCAGGGCCTCGGCGTAGGACCAGCGCGGCACGGGGCTCATCGTCCGACGAAGGGGGCGGCCAGCTCCCGCACCCGGGGCCCGTCGGCGGCGGGGACACCCTGGCGGACGGCAGCTGCGAGAAGCCCGAGGGCGACGGAGGGCGCGAGGGCGGCGAAGGCGTCCTCCATGGCGGCGGCCAGCTGCTCCACGTCGGCCTCGCCGAGCGGAGTGGCCTCGATGCGGCCGAGGAGGCCTCGGGCCTCGGCCAGGTCGAGGCCCCCGCACAGCAGGGCGAGCCGGAGCACCTGGGGTCCTTCCTGGGCGGCGAGCGCAGGCACATCCGCCACCGGCTCCTCCTCCGCCGCCTCCCGCACCGGGCACAGGACCGCCACCTCGTCGAACGGGACGGTCCCGTCCAGGCGGAGAGCGAGGGCCACCATGGGAAGGATGTCGCCCGCTGCGACCTGCGGCACGACGAACACGACGCCGCCACCGGGCCGGTCCCCCGCTCCCCGTGCCTCCGGCCAGCCGGCGGTGGCCAGCGGCAGCATGCACCGCACGAACCGGGCGTCGAGCACGTCGTCGTCCGCCACCAGGTCGCCCATGCACCGCCTGCACGATGTGGCCGGGTCGACTGATACGTCGAGGGTGCCACACTCCACGCAGCGCCCCACCGGCACCGGGACGCCACCCCAGACCTGCTGGCTGAGGCACCACTCCCCCGCCGAGCCTGCACCGGCCACCAGATCCTCACGGGCGGCCGGCGGCCACACGGCCAGACGGCCGTCGCGGACCGCGTCGGCGGCCGACGTCTCCAGGTCCGCCACGGTGAGCACCCACTGGGTCCCGAGGAGCGGCACCAGCACCGTCGTGCACGCCGGGCACCGTTCGATCGGCTCCAGGCCCTCGGCGATGCCGACCACCACGCCTTCGGCGTCCAACAGCTTGCGGGCGGCCGCCCGGGCGGCGTAGCGGGCCAGCCCGGCCAGCGGGCCGGGGGCGCAGACGAAGCCCCGGCCGTCGAGCACCGGCACCGGCGCAATGCCGAGCCGCCAGGCCAGGTCGAACGACCGCTGGTCGTGGGCGGGAACCACGAGCGTGGGAGTTCCCACTCCTGCGTTGGCCACCACGGGGACAACAGTTGCGGCCACGGGGATGAGCGCGGCGCCACCGGCGGCGGGTGAACCATCGGGTACGGCCACCGCGACCACACCGGGCAGGAGCTCGGCCGCGAGGCACCCCACGTCGAGGTGGCCACCGTCGCTCTCGTCCGTGAGGGCCAGGCGCAGCAGGAGGCCGTCGCCCCCCAGGTGGGCCGCAACCGCTTCCGACGCGCCGATCGTGGTGGCGCAGCCCGGGCAGGCGCCCACCACCCGCTCGGCCCTGTGCACCAGCCCGGCGTCGAAGAGCCGGACGAATGCGGTTCGGGCGGTCTGGGCGGCGGCATCCCCCGCGTCGACGGCCGCCCTGGCGTCCAGGTCGAGCCCGAGCGCCTCGGCCAACCCGGCCAGCTCGTAGCGGGCGAGGTCTGCCGACGCGGCCACGCGCGCCACGAAGGCCTCCCGCCCGATCAGCTCCTTGTCGAGGCCCTCGCGCGCGAGCTCACGCTCCGCCGCCCGCTGCGTCGCTAGACCGCCGGCGACGGCCGAAGCCGCCCACGCCAGGTCCTCGCCCGTCGCCCGGGCGCGGCGAACGAGCACGTCAGCGCCGACCAGGGCGGCCAGGTGGGCGACCGAGAGCCCGCCGGGCAGGGGGACCGGCCCGGTGAGCAGAAGCGCTCGCGCCGGCGGGGCCCCCTGGTCCGTGGCTACGCGACCTCGATCAACACCTGCGGGCCGTCGACGCCGGACAGCGCGGCACGCACCGCCTTCTCGCGCGCGAGATCGGCCACGTCGTGGGCCCGCTTTGCCGCATGCTCGACGTGGGGCCGGGCGACCACCGCCGCCTTCGCTGCCTGGTGGCGACCAAGCGCAGCCGCATGCTCCATGTGGGGGCGGGCGGCGCGGGCGGCCTTCTTGGCCTTGCGGCGGGTCGTGGTGGCTGCCTGCTCCATGTGGGGCCGGGCGGCTCGTGCGGCCTCCGTGGCCTTGCGGCTGGTCATGCTGGCCGCCTGCTCGACGGCGGGGCGGGCCTTCTCGGCCGCCTTCGCCGCCTTGGCCGCCTGCTTCCGGCCGAGGGCGGCGGCGTGCTCCATGTGGGGGCGGGCGGCGTGTGCGGCCTTCTTGGCCTTGCGGCGGGTGGTTTTGGCCGCCTTCTCGACGCGCGGCTTGGCCGCCTCGGCCGCACCTTCCGCCTTGTCGAGCGCGGCCCGGGCCGCCGTCTCGACGTGGGGCCGGGCCATCTCAGCCGCGTGCATGGCGACCTCGAGGGCGTGCTCGAAGGCGGGACGAGCTCGCGACGCCTCGATCGTGGGGCGGCGCCGGAGGGCGGCGGCGGCTGCCTTCCTGGCCTTCTTGCGAGCCTTGCGCTTGCCCTTCAAGGTGAGCAGGAAGCCCACGGCGGCGCCGGCGGCCGCAGCCTCAGCTCCCACCTTGGCCGCCTGGTTCACCATCTGGTCGATCGTCTCATCCCGGGAGTAGGCCCGGTACGCCGTGTAGCCGGCGCCACCGAGCCCGCCGAGGAAGGCGAACTTCAGCATCTTTCCCATGGCGCGACCCTATCCCCGCTTCGGGGCCGGGCCAGCACGACGTTGGGCACCCGCCGGAAAGGACCACCAACTCCGAGCCGACCGTGCACTTCGAGCACCCCACGCCGCTCGGCCTGCTCACCATTTGACGCGAGCTCAGGAGGCGGCGCGCCTCGGGCGGGTCTCCTTCTCCGGAGCAGCGCGCGTGACCAGGGTCGGGTGGACCCGGTCGAGGACGACGGCCCGGTCGACCACGCACTTGCCGATCTCGGGGCGGCTGGGGAGCTCGTACATCACCTGGAGGAGGACCTCCTCCAGGATGGCCCGCAGCCCGCGGGCGCCGGTGCCCCTCAGCAGGGCCTGCTCGGCCACCGCCTCCAGGGCGTCGGGCGTGAGCTCGAGCTCCACGTTGTCGAGCTCGAGGATCTTGCGGTACTGCTTGATGAGGGCGTTCTTGGGCTCCACGAGGATGCGCACGAGCGCCTCCTTGTCGAGGCCCGACACGGCCCCGATCACCGGCAACCGGCCCACGAACTCGGGGATGAGGCCGAACTTCAGGAGATCCTCGGGGAGAACGTGGCCCAGGGTCTCGCCCTCGTCGCGCTCGGCCTGGCGCTTGATCTCGGCCCGGAAGCCCATGCCCTTGCGGCCGATGCGGTTCTCGATGATCTTGTCCAGCCCGGCGAAGGCGCCGCCGCAGATGAACAGGATGTTGGTGGTGTCGATCTGGATGAACTCCTGGTGGGGGTGCTTGCGGCCCCCCTGGGGCGGCACCGAGGCGGTGGTGCCCTCCAGGATCTTCAGCAGCGCCTGCTGCACGCCCTCGCCCGACACGTCGCGGGTGATCGACGGGTTCTCGGACTTGCGGGCGATCTTGTCGATCTCGTCGATGTAGATGATGCCCGTCTCGGCCTTCTTGACGTCGTAGTCGGCGGCCTGGATGAGCTTGAGGAGGATGTTCTCGACGTCCTCGCCCACATAGCCCGCCTCCGTCAACGCGGTGGCGTCGGCGATGGCGAACGGCACATTGAGCATGCGGGCCAGCGTCTGGGCCAGCAGCGTCTTGCCGCAGCCGGTGGGGCCGAGCAGGAGGATGTTGGACTTGGCCAGCTCCACCTCGGCGTCGTGGTAGGCGTCGGCCTGCACCCGCTTGTAGTGGTTGTAGACGGCCACGGACAGGATCTTCTTGGCCCGGTCCTGGCCGATCACGTAGTCGTTCAGGAAGGTGAAGATCTCCTGGGGCTTGGGCAACTCGTCGAAGCGGAGCTCCGACGACTCGGCCAGCTCCTCCTCGATGATGTCGTTGCACAGGTCGATGCACTCGTCGCAGATGTACACGCCGGGCCCGGCGATGAGCTTCTTGACCTGCTTCTGCGACTTCCCGCAGAAGCTGCACTTGACCAGGTCACCACCGTCTCCGAACTTGGCCACCGAGCTCCCCCCGACCCTCAGCTCACCCCGGCCGCTTGCGGCAGTTCCGCCAGCTCCCGGGTCGTGATCACTTCGTCAATGATGCCGTAATCCTTTGCTTCCGCCGCGCTCATGATGAAGTCGCGGTCCGTGTCGTTCTTCACCCGCTCCACGCTCTGGCCCGTGTCGTGGGCGATCATCTCGTTGAGCAGGTCCCGCATACGCAGGATCTCCTTGGCCTGGATCTCGATGTCGGCCGCCTGGCCCGCGGCGCCGCCGTAGGGCTGGTGCAGCAGGATCCGGGCGTGGGGCAGGGCGTAGCGCTTGCCGGTGGCGCCCGCCGCCAGCAGCACGGCGGCGGCGGACGCGGCCTGGCCGAAGCAGAACGTCGAGATGGTGGGCTTCACGTACTTCATGGTGTCGTAGATCGCGAACAGCGCCGTGATGTCGCCACCCGGCGAGTTGATGTAGAGGCTGATCTCCTTGTCGACGTTCTCCGCCTCGAGGAACAGCATCTGGGCGCAGATGAGGTTGGCGATCGTGTCGTCGATGGGCGTGCCCAGGAAGATGATGTTCTCCTTGAGCAGCCGGGAGTACAGGTCGTAGGCCCGCTCGCCCCGGTTGCTCGACTCAACGACCGTGGGGACGAGGTAGTTGTACGCGGGATGGATCACTGGGCCTCGATCACTGGGGCTCGATCACTCTCGGGGTCTCCGCTTCCTCTGCTCCCGAGGGGGCAGCGTTCGGGTTGGGCGACAGGAGCGCCCGGTCGACCGGCCGGCCCTCCTCGTCGACGATCTCCACGTGCTCGACGAGCCACTCCAGGGCCTTGGACTTGCGTACGTCCGAGCGTACCGTAGCGATGGCGTCCTGCCGTTCCAGCTCCCGGCGCACGTCGGCCGGTTTGCGCTGCATGCGCTCGGCCAGCCGCCCGACCTCGGCGTCGACGTCGTCGTCGGTGGCCACCATCGCCTCGGCGTCGGCCAGCGCCCGCAGGGCCAGATCGGCCTTGATGCCGGCGATGGCCTCCTCCCGCAACGAGGCGACGAACTCCTCCTCGGTGGTGCCCGACACCTCCATGTACTGCGCGATGGTGGCGCCCCGGCTCTCGAGCCGGCGGGCCAGCTCCTGGACCCGGCTCTCCATCTCCGGTCGCACCATGGGCTCGGGGACGTCCTCGGCCACCAGTTCGGCCAGCGCCTTGATCGCCTCCTCCCGCACCGCGAGGGTGGCCTGAATACGCCGGCCGGCGCTCACCCGCTGCTGGAGGTCGGCCCGCAGCTCGTCGACCGTCTCGAACTCGGACGCCTCGCTCGCCCACTCGTCGGTGACCTCGGGCAGCACCTGCTCCTTCACGTCCTTGACGAGGACCTGAAAGGTGACCGGGCCCTCGTCGATCGTGGCCTCGAAGCGCAGGATGTCGCCGACCTTGGCGGCGGCCAGATGCTCGTCGAGCTCGGGCACCACGATGCCGCTGCCCACCTTGTACAGATAGTCGTCGGTGGTGAGGCCGGCCACCGTCTCGCCCTCGCGCTCGCCCTTGATGTCGACGAAGACGTGGTCGCCGTCGAGGGCTGGGCGCTGCACGGAGCGGAGCTCGGCCGACTGCTGGCGCAGCCGGTCGATGTGGCGGTCGACCTCGGCGTCGTCGGCCACCGGCGACGGGATGGCGACCCGAAGGCCGCCGTAGCCGGCCACGGACACCTGGGGACGCACCTCGACCACGGCGTCGAAGGCGATGGGGCCCTGCTCCTCACCGGAGGTGATGTCGATCTCCGGCGGGGCGATGGGGTCGACGTCGGCATCGCGGAGCGCCTGGGCGTAGAACTCGGGCAGCGACTCCCGCAGCGCTTCCTGGCGGGCCACCCCGGGGCCGATGCGCGCTTCGAGGAGCCGGCGGGGGACCTTGCCCGGCCGGAACCCGGGCACCCGCACCTCCTTCGCCATCTTGCGGAAGGCGGCATCGACGGCCTTCTCGAACTCCTGCTCGTCGACCTCGACCGAGAGCTTGACCTTGTTGCCCTCGAGGGGCTCGACGACGGCTTTCATGAGGAGGCGCAGTCTACGTCGGGGCGATCTGGCTCCGGTGGCGCAGAGGACGATCGAGAGGATGGGCGAGGGGGCGGACTACCGAAGCGGGCTCCCGCCAGCCGGCCATATGACCAATTGCGCTCAATGTGGTGATCCGTCACACTCGTCGCAGGACAACGCTGAGCGTGAGAGCCGTTGGATCCGAAACTACACGAACTTTGCTGGTAGTGCATATGCGCGGGGCGACAAGCCTGCTGCGCTGAATCTGGGGGGGGCGGATTGGGACTACGAGGAGCGAGGCGCGGCGCGGCCCGGGACGCGCACCGGTCGTTGGGGACCCTCCGCCTCCTCCTCGGCGCTGCCCACGATCAAACGGGCGTGCCGATGGAGACCCGGCATCGTCTCGACCGGCTGGCGGCCGGAGTGCGCTCCCTGGCGGCGGCATGCCCCCGGCCGGCGACCGAGGCCCCTGATTCGATCAAGGTCGCCCTGCCAGCCCATTCGGCGGCACCCTCTCGACCGCGCTCCGCGACACCATGTTCCTCCAAGGGCTCAGAATCGAGCGTAGGAGGAGCCCCGCCACGAGGCCTGCGCCGGCGCGGCCTCCGATCTCGGCGTGTCACGTCAGTCCTGCTCGTGATGGCTCTCGGTGCATGGCTCGCGCCCGCAATCGCGCCTGTCTTCGCCGCAACGCCGTGTGACTCACCCGTCACCAGCCCCATCGCGTGTGAGAACTCCAAGCCGGGGAGCCCCAGTAGCGAGTGGGATATCTCGGTCGCCGGAGACAGCACCATCCAGGGCTTCTCCACCGATATCAGCGTGAACAAGGGCGATACGGTCCGCTTCAAGATCAAGACCACGGCCACCAGCTACCGGCTCGACATCTACAGGCTCGGTTACTACCAGGGCAACGGCGCCCGGAAGGTCGCCACCGTGAACCCCTCGGCCGCCCTCCCCCAGTCCCAGCCGGCGTGCACAAATGTCTCTCCTCCCGCCGGGCCGCTCGACTGCGGCAACTGGGCCGAATCAGGGTCGTGGGCCGTGCCGTCGACGGCTGTGTCAGGGATCTACGTGGCTCGGCTCGTGAAAACCACCGGCGGAGCCAGCCACATCGTGTTCGTCGTACGTGACGACGCGAGCACCTCGAACGTGCTGTTCCAGACGTCCGACACCACCTGGCAGGCCTACAACAACTACGGCGACACCGCCTCCACTGCCCGTAGCCTCTACGGCGGAGTCAACGGCCGGGCGGTGAAGGTCAGCTACAACCGGCCGTTCACCACCCGAGGTGACGTCCCGGACTCGCGCGACTTCGTGTTCGCCAACGAATACCCGATGGTGCGGTGGATGGAGGCGAACGGTTACGACGTCACCTACACGACGGACGTCGACAGCGATCGGCGGGGCGCACTGATCAAGCAGCACGACGTCTTTCTGTCAGTCGGCCACGACGAGTACTGGTCGGGCGCCCAGCGGGCCAATGTCGAGGCGGCCCGGGACGCCGGAGTGAACTTGGCGTTCTTCAGCGGCAACTCCGTCTACTGGAAGACCCGCTGGGAGAACAGCGTGGCCGAGCCGGCGACCGCCTACCGGACGCTCGTCACCTACAAGGAGACAACGGCCAACGCCAAGATCGACCCGGATCCGTCGTGGACGGGAACCTGGCGCGATCCCCGGTTCAGCCCGCCGGCCGACGGCGGACGCCCAGAGAACAACCTCATGGGCACCCTGTACAAGGTGAACACCGGCCAGTTCTCGATCGAGGTCCCGCAGGCGGACGGCCAGATGCGGCTCTGGCGCAACACGAGCGTCGCGAACCTCGCCCCCGGCGCTACTGCTGTCCTCGAGCCCAACACGCTCGGCTACGAGTGGGACGAGGATGAGGACAACGGCTTCCGGCCGGCAGGGCTCATACGCCTGTCGTCAACCACCAAGAACGTCGCTGAGTATCTCTACGACTACGGAAACACCGTGGCCCCGGGTGTCGCCACGCACCATCTCACGCTGTACCGGGCGCCGTCCGGCGCGCTGGTGTTCGGCGGCGGCACCATCCAGTGGTCGTGGGGCCTCGACGGGAATCACGACGGCGCGCCGAGCAACCCGGACGTCCGCATGCAACAGGCGACCGTGAACATCTTCGCCGACATGAATGTCCAGCCGGCGACGCTCCAGCCCGGACTGGTCGCCGCCACCAAGTCGACGGATAACACGCCGCCCACCGCCACCATCGTGTCGCCCGCCCCTGGGACGACGGTGACCAACGGCACGAGCGTCATGGTCACCGGGACGGCGATCGACTTGGGAGGCCGAGTTGGCGGCGTCGAGGTCTCCGTCGACGGCGGCACCTCGTGGCACCCGGCCAGCGGACGGGAGTCGTGGAGCTACTCCGGACCTGTCACCGGGTCGGGGCCGATCGCCATCATGGCCCGGGCCACCGACGACAGCGGCAACATTCAGGGCGCGCCGGCGGCGGTCGGCATCACCGTCACCTGCCCCTGTCGCATCTTCGCCGACACGGAGGTGCCGGCAAAGGTCGACTCAGGCGACACCAGCGCCGTCGAGGTAGGCGTCAAGTTCCGTTCCACCAGCGCCGGGTCCATCACCGGCATCCGGTTCTACAAGGGCGCCGGCAACACCGGCACCCACACCGGCAGCCTGTGGAGCGCCGCCGGGACCCGGCTGGCCACCGCCACCTTCGCTGGTGAGTCGTCAAGCGGCTGGCAGCAGGTCAACTTCGCCAGCCCCGTGGCCATCACGGCCAACACGACGTACATCGCGTCCTACTACGCCCCCGGCGGCCGCTACGCGTCCGACGGCGGGTATTTCAGCTCGACGGCGAAGGACAGCCCGCCCCTCCACGCCCTCGCAAACGGGACCGACGGGGCCAACGGGGTCTACCTCTACGGCGCCGGCGGCGGTTTCCCCACCCAGTCCTATGGCGCCACCAACTACTGGGTCGACTTGGTGCTAACGGTGACAGCCGACACCACCCCACCAACGGTGACGTCCACGTCGCCCGCATCGGGGGCGACGGGGGTGGCCACCAACGTCAAGCCGGAGGCGACGTTCTCCGAGCCGGTCCAGTCCGCCACCATCTCGTTCACCTTGAAAAACGCCGCCGACGTGGCCGTGGGCGGGACCACCGCCTACGACGCCACGACGAGAGTGGCCACCTTCACCCCGTCGGCCGCGCTGGCGACCAGCACCACCTTCACGGCCACCGTCACCGGGGCCAAGGACACCGCCGGCAACACCATGGCCCCACTCTCGTGGAGCTTCACCACCGCAGCCAGCCCCCCACCGCCGGGGACGTGCCCGTGCAGCATCTGGAGCAGCGCCGCGGTGCCCACGACAGCGTCCAACAGCGACACCTCGGCGGTCGAGTTGGGGGTCAAGTTCCGTTCCACCAGCGCCGGGTCCATCACCGGCATCCGGTTCTACAAGGGCGCCGGCAACACCGGCACCCACACCGGCAGCCTGTGGAGCGCCGCCGGGACCCGGCTGGCCACCGCCACCTTCGCTGGTGAGTCGTCAAGCGGCTGGCAGCAGGTCAACTTCGCCAGCCCCGTGGCCATCACGGCCAACACGACGTACATCGCGTCCTACTACGCCCCCGGCGGCCGCTACGCGTCCGACGGCGGGTATTTCAGCTCGACGGCGAAGGACAGCCCGCCCCTCCACGCCCTCGCAAACGGGACCGACGGGGCCAACGGGGTCTACCTCTACGGCGCCGGCGGCGGTTTCCCCACCCAGTCCTATGGCGCCACCAACTACTGGGTCGACGTGGTGCTCACCACACCGTAACGAAGGCAGTGCACCAGATCGGAGACCGCGGCCCGACGGTACCGACAGGCGGCCAGGCAGCGCCGTCACCGCGCCTCCCCGAACGGGGCCCCGGGCAAGAGACCGCACTACAGGGCAAGGGTCCATGGGACACCCACCCAGACAAGCTCAGCGCGGAGGTATGAATCGGCCTGGGTTTGACGGAGGCTCGTTCGGTTGGTTTTGCCGTCCGGCTCGTCGCCGTCTGGCCCCGCGATTGTGGCACGGCGGGCGGCCGGTGTCAGTTGCCGCTGAGGAGCT
>JAHFUS010000102.1 GCA_023264975.1 Actinomycetes bacterium
GACGAACTCACCGCCGCCGAGGCGCACATGCTCGGTGATCCGAGGCCGATCATCTACCGGATCGCGCCCTGATGACTTCAACAGTCACTCACGACCGACTTCCGGAGGTCTGAGACTTGAAAGCGACCCGGTGACCGCAGGCCAGCGTATCCTCCATCCGCGGAATCTTCAAACGCAGGCACACCGTAAGCATTGCACGCCTCCTCCGGCTGGAGGCGCGTCTGTGCGAGTCGATCCTTGAGGGGCGGAACTTGCGATACTGACGGACGTTGTTCCGCGCCGTGCAGTGGCGGAGACGCCCGAGTACGGCACCGGTGCGGTGCACGGTAACGACGGCGACGTGGCGGTGACCCCCTCGGGACAAACGCGTGCGGGTTGCACGCCCCCTCGCGCCTGTTCCCTCGCTCCTGGCGGTGCTCGCGTCCGAGCCTCGGAGGCGAGCCAAGGCATGCTTGGCCCGGGCATTCCGTGAGCCGACGAGTTGGAGGCGCCGCCGATCCAGATCGCCGACTACGTGCGCTGGCGCACGCCACGCTGTCTCACCCCCTTTGTATCGTCCGGAGAAGGGAAGGAGGATCTGGTGACGCACAAAGAGAGTTGGGACGGATCATCTTCGGGGCCGCAAGAAGTGATCAAAGGCCGGTCCGAGGGATCGACTCTGGGCGAGAGCTCGGCCAGAAGAACACTCGCCGTTCAGCGCGCGGTAGAAGTCAGCGGGAGTGGCTCAGCGACGGCGGCGAAGCTCGTCGCCAGGGCGGCGCCGATGGCGGGGCCCGCGCCACGAGCCGGGCGGCCGGCGCGGCCAACGGCGAGAGCACGCAAGGCTACCCGGTCGGGGCGGGGTCGGGATCGACCAAGATCTCGCTGACCTGCCAGGTCGGCGACGGGGTGGTGGTCAGGCAGAGACCGACGATCCCGTCGTCTGCAGGGTTTCACTGCACGAAGTTGCGGCACGGCCACAGCAGTCGCCGAGGGCCGAGGGCAGCGGCATCGTTGTCCATCAACATCGCTTCGACCCGCTCGCCCGGAACGCCGAGGCGACCACCCAGCCGTTCGGCCAGCACCACGCGCAAACGGGCGCTGTGAACAGCAGGGCGCAGGTGACCCGTCCACGAGCACCTTCACCAAACCTGGTCGGCGACGGCGCCCCGGGGCTGGGGGGACGATGCAGCGTGACGTCGACGCTGAGGCGACATGCGCTGCTGTGGCGCTCCAGGGAGAGCCTGCCGCTTGCGCGCAGGTCGTACCAGAGCCTCTCAAGAGTGCACGGCCATCGCAGTGGCACAGGTCCCGCCGAGCGACGACCTCGCCCTGTCGCACTGCACGCTTCTCGATACGCTTGTAGACATGACGGGCGAGACGGGTGATCGCTATAGGGCCCCACTTCGCTACTGCGAGGCCGATCGTGTGAACGATCGTTACCGAATAGAAGGGAACCTCGGTGGTGGCGGCTATTCCGTCGTCTACGACGCGTACGACGAGTTGTTGGACGAGAGGATTGCCCTAAAGATTTTTGCGCCGAACTACGGATTCGATCCGGTGCGACGGGAACTCCACGCCCTTCGGCGACTTAGTCATCCAAACGTAGTGCAACTCATTGATGTCGGAAAGATCGAGACCGAACCGCCCCAATGGTACATGAAACTGGAGATCGTTCGCGGGCGAACACTCCGAGCAATTCTTGATGAAGAAGGTCCGCTGCCCCCTCAGGCAGTGCGCACAATCGGCGAACAGCTACTGTCTGCCCTATGCGCAATTCATCCGAACACTCGGCGCATTCGACAACTCTCCGAGCTAACCGAACTTGCCGCTGAGCAGTACGAGGAGCTGCAATCACTGCAGGGTATGGGTCTGCTACATCGAGATATCAAGCCCGAGAACCTCATTTATACAGCTGACGAGTCAGTCGTTCTTATTGACTTCAACCTAGCAACGCCAGTGGGAAGCGCCATCGAGACACGTTCTCATACCCCTGAATACAGCCCGCCGTTGCTTGGCCTGGACCGATGGGAGGTCCACCCGGATATTTACGCGACGGCAGTAACGCTGTTTGAGTTGATGACAGGGACGAGGCCCGATTCGGGGTCGGAGATCACTCCGGCTGGATTAGAAGAAGGGAGCCTTTCACCGTCCGGGTTTGCGGAATTCGTCAACCGCGGTCTGCGATCTGATCGTGAAGGTTTCTCGTCTGCTCAGGACATGCTTGATGTATACCAGTCGCTGCCGTGGGATGAGCTCGACAAAGTTCCGAGAGAACCAGTCCGGCTAGATCGTCCAGAGGCGCTCCCAGAGGGTCCGGCGGGGATCCGACCCGGAAAGGTCCTTGTGGGGAAGGTAGTAAATCTCACGAACTTCGGCGCGTTTATCGACTTGGGGGATGTCGAAGGCCTCATTCACGTCTCCCAATTATCGTGGTCCTATGTCGACAAGCCGAGCGATGTAGTCTCAGTCGGGGACATGGTAAGGGTCAAAGTGCTCGCCGCTGATCCAGATGACTTGCGCATATCCCTGTCAATGAAGGCTCTACAACCAGACCCATGGGTGGAGTTCGCACAACAGCACAGGGTCGGGGAACTCCTCTACGGACGGGTTGTCAGCCTGGTTCCATATGGTGCCTTTATTCTGGTCGCCGAGGGCGTGCAAGGTCTGGTTCATATCAGCCAGATGTCTCACCAATATGTCGATCTACCCGACCAGGTGGTTACGGTGGGCGAGCAACTGTGGGTCAAGCTGATTGATATCGACTTCGGTCGGCGCCGGATGGCCTTGTCGATACGCCAAGCGGCCGAAGGCGGCGTGGTTACCCAGGATCATGCCCATATTATTGAGTCGGGTTCGTTTGAACCAAGGCCCGATTTGACTTAGCTCAGCGTAGTGGGTGGGAGAAACCGGCTCTACGCGTTCAAGTGGGGAGCTGACGCCGGCGGCGTCGAGCTGAGCATCCACCAATAGGGGCAGGGGCCCCGTCATCGTTGCGGCTTCTTGACGGCTACAACGACAGGAGGCCCCTGCGGTGAGCGACGGTACTGGTCTGGCCGAGGCGCTGCTGGGACTGAGCGGATTCCGGGTACTCGAGGTGGTCGAGGGCGCTGGCGAAGTCGTGGATCGACATCGAGTCCGTGGCCGATGTGGCCGGCTGCGCCGAGTGCGGTGTGCGAGCCGAAGCGCAAGACCGCATGGCCGTGGAGATCCGGGACCTGGCCTGCTTCGGGCGACCGGCCCGCCTGCGGTGGTGCAAGCGCCGGTGGCGTTGCGTCGATCCCGACTGCGAGGCCAAGACGTGGACGGAGGCGTCGCCGCACGTCTCGTCGCGCACGGTGCTCACCCGCCGGGCCGGCTGGGAGGCGTGCCGCCAGGTGGGCGCCAACGCCCGCCCGGTGGCGGGCCTCGCCCGCGAGCTCGGCGTGACCTGGTCGACGGTCATGGACGCGGTGGCCGAGCACGGCACACCGCTCGTCGACGACCCCGACCGGGTGGGTGTGGTCACCAGCCTGGGCGTGGACGAGACCGCCTTCCTCAAGGCCGACCGGACCCATCCGACCCGCTACGCCACCGGCCTGGTCGACCTCCACGCACGGATCGTGATCGACATGGTGGAGGGGCAACGCGGCCGCTGACCTGCGGCGATGGTGCGCGGCGCAGGACCCGGCGTGGCTCGGCGCCATCACCACGGTGGCCACGGACCTGGCCGAGTCCTACCGGGCCGGGCTGCGATCACATCTGGCCCATGCCGAACGGGTGGCCGATCCGTTCCACGTGGTGCGCGTCGCCAACCGCTGCTTGGATACCGTGCGCCGACGGGTGCAGAACGAGACCCTCGGCCACCGCGGCCGCAAGGCCGACCCCCTGTACCGGATCCGCAAGCTGTTGCTGGCCGGCACCGAGCGCCTCGATGAACGGGGCAACGAGCGGGTGCTGCTCGGGCTTCGCATCGGCGATCCCCACGACGAGGTGCTGGGCGCCTGGCTGGCCGACAGGAGACGGTCCGCGACATCTACCTCACCGACGACCCGGCCGAGGCGGAGCTGCTCGTGGACAAGGCCATCGCCGGCTGCATCGCCGATGACGTCGAGGAAATCGTCTCGCTCGGCAAGACGCTGACGTCGTGGCGGACTGAGATCGTCGCCCACCACCGAACCGGCGCCAGCAACGGCCCGACCGAGGGCCTCAACTTGTCGGTGAAGAAGGTGAAGCGCTGCGGCCACGGGTTCCGCTCATTCGAGAACTACCGACTGCTGGTGCTGCTCCATGCCGGCGGCGTCCGCTGGCCGGAGCGCTCGGTGGTGCCGCCGATCCGGACACGCTCTCCCCACTCAAACGCGTAGAGCCGAGAAACCTCCTATGACGGCCTGCGGACCCGCCGATCGCATGACCACCCTTCGGGCGCCGTTGACGTTCATGAGCCGGAGCTGCTGACGGAGCAGTGAGAGTGCGTGGTTCGCTCCCAGCTCGCCGTCCGCGACGGCCCGTGCCAGCACGGAGGCCAACGCCGACAACCGTAGGCCAGTTGCCCTCTCGCTCAAGCGAAGTGGAGTTCGAGGCACATCACCAGGGTTGCACCTGTCCGTGACGGAGGCAACGGACCCTCCTCACTCTGCCGGACAAAGCATACAGGGAGGCGCCCGACTCCCAGCCGGCCCTGGCACCGTGGCCTCCTACGTGGCCGAGCTGGCCGATCCGCCCGACGATCGTCGAGGAGATGTGGGAGCTGGGGCGCCTCCCACGCTCACTACATACCTTTATTTAGCAGGTACGCCTCCCGAGAGGGGGGACCGACGCCCGACGTGGCTGGGTTCTACGATTTCCTTAGGCCCGGCAGAGGTGCGCGGAGCCGAGCGAACAGGCGAGCCGCGATCAGGCGGCCTCCTCGCCTCGGCTGCCCCACGATGTCGACATCCTCCCGCCCACACTTCCTCACGTGGTCGTACTCTTCGTCGTCCCACAGCCGGCACCGTCTGTAACCCGCCTGTTCGACCTGATGGGCTTCGAGCGACCGGACCATCAGCCACTCAAACCCGTCGTCGAGGACGATCCCACAGGCGCGCAGCTGCCCCGACACGCGTTGGGCGGTTTCATCAGGCGTCTCGCCCTCCACCGGCCAGGATTTGATCCAGAACTGGTGGTGCGGACGGAGCACACTGCTGATCTCGATGTAGACGCCGTGACGCCAGCCTCGTCTCCACGCCGCCAGCCGAATCCAGTCTGGAGCGTCTCTCAGCGAGACCCGAACACCCGGAGGGCACTGCCAGGTGCCTGGCTCCATGTCCACAGTGGATGGTCGAATGATCGTCCTGTAGCGGAGGGCGACGTCCAAAAGCCGGACCGCCGCTGCGGCACCGGCGGTCAGAGGAGACTTACCGACTTCTTCGCAGTGTGCGACGTCGGCCAAAGCGGCCTCCAAGTGCTGATCACGGATCTCCGGTCGAACGAGTCGGCCGGCACGCCACACCATCCGGTCGGCGACGGCGAGGCGATTCCGATCAAGGTGAGTCGCGATGAGCTTCGTAACGATCCCGACCACCAGGGCGACTAGGACCGGCACCGCAGTGGAGAGCACCGCGCTCATGGCATCGCCGGCCGCACCCGGACTGGGATCGACGCTTGTCGCTCGTTCATCTCGCGAGCAGCGTTGACCGTCCAAGCCCGGCCGGTCGTCGTGAGCGTGTAGAGGCGCCGGCGTGGTCTAGGGACCGAACGGTCCGGCAACGTCTCCCACTCCGAGGACACGATGCCGTCCTGCTGGAAGCGGTCAAGGATCCGATACACGGTCGGAGACGCCATGCCCAGATCGCTCGCTATCTGCAGACCCCACGCCGGCGCCTCGTGGTGGTTCAGAAGCCAGACGAGAACTGCCGTCTTGCTGTCAGTTCTTCGGCGCACCACCATCTCGCTACTATAGTACATACGGTACCGCGGGTCGTTGGCACCCGTTGCGCCATGGGTATGTCTGTGCGGCACACAGACACCCGCCACGACGCGCTACGCGCCGATCTGTCCGCTCCTGGGGGCGAGTCAGCGGGCGTTACGGAGCGCACGTTATATGGCCCGACGCGACCAAGCTGGGACGCCGGGTTCGAATGCTCGTGACGACACCAGTGTTGCAGTGGCAGTGACGGCCGGCGAGAAGGATGCGCAGCCGGTAGTTGACGAAGCTGCGGAAGCCCGGCCCGAGCGCTCCACCTGCTTGATGAGAGGCGTAGCCGTTCAGGTCGGCCCGGTCGCCTTCTCATCCCTCTGGCTCCCATGCACGACTCGACCGAGGTGCTCCGCCGCGCGACGGTCAGCCGACCGGCGTCCCTTCGCGTAGTGCTTGGTGAGCACTTGTGGGCCGTGGCCCTGGCGTTGGGCCACCATGCTGATGTTGAACCCCGAGTCGAGCAGCTCCGACGACGTGAAGCGGCGAAGGGCAAGGATCGAGCCGTCGAAGTCGAATCTCTGACCGCGCGCAGAGGCCGCCTCTCGTTCAGTGGCAGCGGCAACGGCTTTGATCGCCCAGTACTCACTGCGGT
>JAHFUS010000054.1 GCA_023264975.1 Actinomycetes bacterium
CGGCTCGCGCAGTAGCGGCAGTGGCCGCCCCGGCCCCGACCCCGGCCCCGGCCCCGGCCCCGGCCCCGGCCCCGGCCCCGATAACCGAGGTCGCCCCGGCGCCGGCCGTGGCCCCGGCCGCCCCGCCGGTCGCCGAGGCTACCGCTGCTCCCGCCCCGGCCCGTCGCTCGGTCATGGTGAGTATGGCCGGCGGTTCCGGCGGTTCCCCGGCCCTGGCCATCGCCCTCGTGGGCGTCGGCCTTGTCCTCGCTCTGGGCGCTTCGGCCGTCGTGCTGGCCAGTCGCCGGGACAGCAAGGCTCCTGCAGGCGCTCGCCGGCCGTAGCCTCGTTCCACCAGTAGTTCCGTAGTGCGGAGGGGCAGCCGGCGGGCTGCCCCTCCGCCATGTCCGCAGCCGTGTCCCCGATCCGCTCGCCGGCGCCATGCGCCCGTTCTTCAAGGAGCCAGCCGTTCCAATGCTTCGAAAAAGTCTCCGTACCGCCGTGGCTGCGCTCGTGTCGGGCATGGCCCTGGGCGGGGCGGTTCCGGACTCGGCTGCACTGGGTGTCATCCCATCGCTGCGGGCCGGGGCCAACCAACGGATCGGCGGGAAGGCGCCCCTGCTGCGGACGGCCGAGGCGGTCGGCCTGGCTGTGAACCCTGCCGACCCGCGCCACATCGTGGAATCGGAGGTGAACCCCCGCTACGGGCTGTGCCAGTACAACGTGAGCTTCGACAGCGGCGACACCTGGACCTCCGGCGTCCTCAAGGCGCCGGCCAAGTTCGGCTCGATGCCCTGCGAGCTGTTCAACAACGTGAACCGCCTTCGCATGGACGGCGGCATTGCTTTCGGGTCCGGCCAGAACGTGTACATCGCTTTCGACGCCCGCACACCGAACCTGTCCGAGGGCAGCACGACACTGGTGGCCCGGTCCACCGATGGCGGCAAGACCTTCGCCGAGGGCCAGATCGTGATGGCGGGCACCACCGGCATCGACCCTGGGTTCGGTAACCAGCCCGGCCAGCAGGCCTCGTTCGTCCGTCCGAAGCTGGGTGTCGAGCGCCGGCCAGGCGGCGACCGGGTCATCGTCGCCTCCAACGGCCTGAACTACAACGTCCGCTCCGCCGCTGTGGCCGTGTCGAACGACAGCGGGGCCACGTGGGGCCCGCCGGTCAACGCCCAGCCCCCGGGCGAGTTCGCCCAGTACCTGTCCAACCCCGTCGTCGGCCCGGACGGCACGATCTTCGTGACCTGGCGTACCCAGCACGCCGAGGCCTTCGGGTACACGGCCACGGCCGACGAGTTCAACTGGATCAGCCGGTCCTCCGACGGCGGCGCCACCTGGTCCGCCACCGTGGAGCGCAAGCTCGCCACGTCGAACAAGACCTCCCGTGTGAACGAGCGCCGGCTGGGTATCGACGCCCGCGACGGCACCCTGTACTCCGTCGACAACGAGACCCGCACGGCCAACAACCCCGACATCTTCCTGACCCGCTCGACGGACAAGGGTCTCACCTGGTCGGCCCCGCTCCGGGTGAACGAGGACCCGGCCACGCCCGTGCAGCAGTCGATCCCGAACGTGTCGGTCGCGCCGAACGGGCGGGTCGACGTGGTGTGGAGCGACAGGCGGAACGGCTACGGAGGGCCGGCCAACTACCACGACATCTACATGGCGTCGTCCAACGACGGTGGGCAGACCTTCTCGGCCAACCGTCGCCTCACCGACCGGTCGATCAGCCTCACCAACGGCCTCACCACCGTCCGGGGCAACGACTTCTTCGTCCCGGGCATCGTCCCGCTGGGCGACAACGAGGTGCTGGTGGCGTGGTCGGACGCGCGCCTTACCGACTTCGAGACCGAGAACATGGACATCTTCTCGGCCAGGGTGCAGGTGAACCCGTCCGGGCCGCCGCCGTCGACGCAGCTTCCGCTCGCCCAGCCGGCGGGCCTCTCCGTTTCACTGTCGCGCCTCGCGTATCCCGGCGGCGCCGAGAAGTTCGTCGCCGGCGCGCCCGCGCCGGGCAGCGCCGTGGTTGTCGTCAACGACGCCGACGCCGGCTCCGCTGTCGCCGCCGGCGTGCTGGCCCGGGCCAACTTGGGCCCGGTCCTCGCCTCGCCCTCGTTCGGGCTCCCCCCCGACGTCGAGGCGGAGGTCAGGCGCTTCGGGCCGGTTGCCGCCTTCGTCGTCGGCAGCGAGTCGGCGTTGTCGTCCACCGTCGTCGGGGACCTCATAAGGGCAGGTTTGCCGGCGGACAAGGTGTTCCGGATCGCCGGCGCCAACGCGCCCGACACGGCAAGGCTCGTCGCCGACACGTACAGGACGATCGAGGCGGCGGCGTCGCGCGCCGTGCCCACGACGGCCGTGGTCGTCGACCCGACCTCCAAGGAGGCGGGAACGGCGGCGGCGATGGCCGCCTTCCTGCGCTACCCGGTGCTCTTTGCCGATCGTGACGTGGTGCCCGCCGCCACCACGGCCGCCCTCTCCGCTCTCGGGATCACCACCACCTTGGTCATCGGCGGCCCCCAGGTGATCAGCGACGCCGTGCTGGCCACCCTTCCCGGCCCCACCCGGGTCGGCGGGGCGAACGTGTACACCACCTCCCGTGCGGTAGCCGAGTTGGGCGCCGCCCGCGGCATGGCGACCAACGTGACCTATGTGGCCGACGGCGACCGTCCTATCGACGCAGGCCTGCTCGGGGCCGCTGTCGCCCGCCTAGGAGGCACGGTCGTGGTGACGCCCTTCGCCGATCCCGGACCCACCGGCGGGTCCCCCGACCGGATCGTGGTCGCCCGCAGCGTCAACGAGGGCCCGCTCGGTTACCGGCTGGTGGCGTCCGACGGGGGCGTCTTCTCCTTCGGCGGGGCCCGGTTCCTCGGCTCCACCTCTTCGCTCCGCCTCGCCCAGCCGGTGGTGGCGACGGCATCCACGCTCGGTGGCGGCGGCTACTGGCTCGTGGCCGGCGACGGTGGCGTCTTCGCCTTCGGCGACGCGAAGTTCCACGGCTCCACCGGAGCGATCAAGCTGAACAAGCCGATAGTGGGCATGGCCCGCACACCGACCGGGCTGGGCTACTGGCTGGTGGCCTCCGACGGCGGTGTCTTCGCCTTCGGCGATGCCGTCTTCAAGGGTTCCACGGGGTCCATGAAGCTCAACCAGCCCATCGTGGGGATGGCGTCGAGCCCGACGGGCAAGGGTTACCTCCTCGTGGCCGGCGACGGCGGCGTCTTCGCCTTCGGCGACGCCCAGTTCCGGGGCTCGACGGGCGCCCTCAAGCTCAACAAGCCGATGATCGCGATGGCCACGACGCCGAGCGGCCGCGGCTACCTCATGGCCGCGTCCGACGGCGGCATCTTCGCCTTCGGCGACGCCCAGTTCCGGGGCTCGACGGGCGCCCTCAGGTTGAACAAGCCCATGGTGGGCCTGTTCAACACGCCCGCCGGCGACGGCTACTGGCTTATCGCGTCCGACGGCGGCGTATTCGCCTTCGGCGCTGCGCCGTTCTTCGGCTCCACCGCGTCGCTCGGCCTCAACGCACCGATCACGGCGGCCGCCCGGTAGCCGGGCTGGCGCCGGCCGAACGGCTGGAACCGCCGACCGACCGGCTGGTGGCGAACGCTCGTCGCTACTCGTCGTCCAGGTAGTCCCGCAGCCGCTGGCTGCGGATCGGGTGGCGGAGCTTGGCCAGCACCTTCGACTCGATCTGGCGGATCCGCTCGCGTGTGACTCCGAACTCCCTGCCGACCTCCTCGAGGGTCCGCACCTGACCGTCGTCGATCCCGAATCGCAACCGCACCACCAGCTGCTCGCGCTCCGAGAGTTCGGCCAGCGCCTGCTTCACCGCCTCGTTCAGGAGGGCACGGGCGGCAGCATCGGCAGGCACGATGGCCGACTGGTCCTCTATGACATCGCCCAGGCTGAAGTCCTCGTCGCCCATGGGCTGTTCGAGCGAGACGGTGTCCTGGCTGATCCGCAGGACCTCCCGCACCCGGGCCGGCGTCATCTCAGTCCGGGCGGACAGCTCCTCGAGCGTCGGCTCCCGACCGTGCTCCTGCACCAGCTGGCGCTGCACCCGGGCGACCTTGTTGATCGTCTCCACCATGTGGACCGGGATGCGGATGGTGCGGGCCTGGTCGGCGATGGCCCGGGTGATGGCCTGGCGGATCCACCACGTGGCGTAGGTCGAGAACTTGAAGCCCTTGGTGTAGTCGAACTTGTCGACGGCCCGCATGAGGCCGAGGTTCCCCTCCTGGATCAGGTCGAGGAAGAGCATCCCCCGGTTGCGGTATCGCTTGGCGATCGACACCACCAGCCGCAGGTTGGCGTTGATCAGCTGTTGGGTGGCCACCCGGCCGTCGCCTTCGCTCCGGGCCAGTGGTCGGCGCAAGTCGCTCGGGACGAGCTCGGGGTCGCCGAACTCCTCCTCCAGCGCCCGCAGGGAGGTGGCTGCCTCCAGCCCCCGTTCGATGCGTTGGGCGAGCACCACTTCCTGGGCGCCGGTGAGCAACGGCACCTTGCCGATCTCCTTGAGGTACATGCGGATGGGGTCTTCGCCCACGCCCGCCGTTCGGGAGTCGGCGTCCAAGTACTCGGCCGTCGCTCCGCCGCCCCCGTGCGCACGGCCTTTCGGTGCCGGCGCCGGCCGGATGCGGGCAACCGGCGGCGGGGTCGGCGGCGCGGGGTCGGCCACCGCTTCCACCGCGACTGCGGGCCCATCGACGACCACCTCCGGTTCGATGGCGAGGAGCTGGGCCAGCTCGGGGTCGGCCTCGGGATCTGCCTCGACCACCACCTCGTCGTCGTATTCGATGCCTTCGGCCCGCACCCGAGCAACGACCGTGTCGATCAGCTCGGGGCTGAGTTCGACCGTCCCCAGCACGAGCATCAGGTCGTCACTGGTGAGGCTCCCGCGGGAGCGTCCCGCCTCGAGCAGGCGGGCGAAATCGTCGGCCGGGACCTCGTCGGGAAGGGGAGGCGTCACCGGGCCTCCTCACCCCATCGGACCAGCCACTCTACTAACCGGTCAGCGGCCTCGGCGTCTGGGAGGTCCTCGAGGGTGACCTTGAGCCACGTCATGGTGGCGGCCAGCCCCAGGGCCTCCTCCGGGTTGGCCCGGGCGTCCGCCTCCAGCTCCCCCAGTGCTCGCTGCGCCGCTCTGCGGACGAGCTGGGTGAGCACGTCGTCGACTTCGGCCGACGACTCCTCCACCGCCAACCGCTGCAGCAGGTCGGCGGCGCCGGGGTCGGCGGCGGTGATGGCGTCGTGCACCGTGGCCGAGGTCGACAGCGCCGAGAAGGCGGCCAGGTTGCGCTCGTCGGCGAACAGGACGGCCCGCAGCCGGCCGGCCACCTCGTCACGGCGGTGGACGGCCAGGCGTAGGGCCTCCAGCTCCGGGCCGCCCGGGTCCATGCGCCCCGGCACCGGCGTGCCGCCCTCGGCACGCGACGGTGACGACGACCGCGCGACGAACGTGCCACGCCGAAGCTGGTCGGCGTCGATACGACAGCGGTCGGCGACCTGCATCAGGTACTGGTCCCGCACCAGCTCGCTCGGGTGCTCGGCGATGACGCCCATGGCCGCCTCGGCCGCCCGGGCCCGGCCCTCGGGGGTACGCAGGTTGGCTCCGTCCAGCACCCGGTCGAGCCGGAAGGCAAGGAACGGCTTGGCCTCGGCCACCGCCTTTGCCAGGCCTTCGGGATCTTCCCGCGCCAGGTCCCCGGGGTCCGACCCGGGCGGCAGGGCGATCACGGCCACGTCGACCTCGTAGCGCCGCTCCCACTCGTAGAAGCGCTCGGCTGCCGCCTGGCCGGCGCTGTCGGCGTCGTAGGCCAGCACGATGCGGCGGGCGAAGTTCTTGAGCATGCGGAAGTGCTCGTCGGCCAGCGCCGTCCCGCACGTGGCGACGGCCCGGCGCACGCCGGCGCCGAAGAACCCGATGACGTCGGTGTAGCCCTCGCACACCACCACCTCGCCGTTGCTCACCACCTCGCTCTTCGCCCAGTTGAGGGCATAGAGCGTGCGGCTCTTGGAGTAGATGGGCGTCTCCGGCGAGTTCTTGTACTTGGGCCCGTCGGACCCGGGCATGTTGCGGCCGCCGAAGGCCACCGGCTTGCCGGCGGCGTCGAAGATCGGGAACAGCACCCTGCCCCGGAAGCTGTCCTGCTGGTTGCCTCGTCGGTTGACGAAGCCGAGCCCCGTGTCCTTCAGGACCTCGTCGGGCAGGCGGAGGGCCTTGGCCAGCGCGTCCCAGTCGTCGGGCGCCCACCCCATCCGGAAGGCCCGGACCACGTCGCCGTCGTAGCCCCTCGACCGCAGGTAGCCCCGCGCAGCGGCTGCGTCAGGCCCGTCGAGGAGACGCTGGTGGTACCACTCCACCGCCCGCCCCATGGCCTCGACCAGGCGGGACTTGCGCTGGCGGTCCTGGCCCTCGCGCGCCTCGTCGTAGCGCAGCTCGATGCCGGCCTTGCCGGCCAGCCGCTCCACCGCGCCCACGAAGTCGAGGTGCTCGACCTCCCGCACGAAGGTGATGACGTCGCCCTTGGCCTGGCAGCCGAAGCAGTAGTACAGGCCCTCGTTGGCGTTGATCGAGAACGAAGCGGACTTCTCGGCATGAAACGGGCACAGGCCCACCCACCGTTGGCCCACCCGCTTGAGGGCCAGGTGTTCCGACGCCACCTGCACGAAGTCGGTCGCGGCCCGCACGCGGGCGACGTCCTCATCGACGATACCCACGAAGGGGGACGGTACCGCCTCGCGTCGCCGGCGACGACGACGACCCGCTCTGGTCAGCCGATCGGTGCCGCTGCGGTACTGGTCCGCTGACCAGTGCAGCCGGCCGCCGGAGCCGCCTACCCGGTGGCGCCGTCTGCCCGCAGGAGGGCCTGGGCGGACGCCAGGCGGGCGATGGGCACCCGGAAGGGCGAGCAGCTCACGTAGTCGAGGCCGGCCTCCACGAACAGGGCGATGGACTCGGGGTCGCCGCCGTGCTCGCCGCACACACCGAGCTTCAGGCCCGGCTTGGCCTCGCGGCCCTGGGCGGCCGCGATCTTGACCAGCGAGCCCACGCCGGGCGGGTCGATGGTCTCGAAGGGGTTGCGCTTGAGGAGGCCCTCCTCCAGGTAGACGCTCATGATGCGGCCCTCGATGTCGTCCCGGCTGAAGCCGAACACCATCTGGGTGAGGTCGTTGGTCCCGAAGGAGAAGAAGTCGGCCTCGGTGGCCAGCTCGCCGGCGCACAGGGCGGCGCGGGGTGTCTCCACCATGGTCCCGATCTGCACGTCGATGGGCTTCTTGACGCCCTTCGTTGCCTCGGCGACGGCGTCCACCGCCCACGAGCGGGCCAGTGCCAGCTCCTCCCGGCTCACGGTGAGGGGGATCATGATCTCCACCACCGGCTTGCCCTTCTTGGCCACCCGGGCGGCAGCCGCCTCCATGAGGGCCCGCACCTGCATGGCGTACAAGCCGGGCTTCAGGACCCCTAGGCGCACGCCCCGGGTGCCGAGCATGGGGTTGAACTCCTCCCAGTGACGGGCCGCCTGGTACAGCACCTTCTCGTCGGCCGACAGGCCGGTCGTGGCCTCCTTGATGGCCAGCTCCTCGGTGGACGGCAGGAATTCGTGCAGCGGCGGGTCGAGCAGGCGAACGGTGACCGGCAGGCCGTCCATGGCCTCGAGGATCTCCTCGAAGTCGGCCTTCTGCACGGCCAGCAACTTCTCCAACGCAGCGGACTCGGCCCCGGGCGTGTCGGCCAGGATCATGGCCCGCACCACGGGCAGGCGGTCCTCCCCGAGGAACATGTGCTCGGTGCGGCACAGCCCGATCCCCTCGGCCCCGAACTTGCGGGCGTTGGCCGCGTCGGGACCGGTGTCGGCGTTGGCCCGCACGGCCATACGCCCCTTGCGCACCTTGTCGGCCCAGCCGAGGATCGTGGCGAACTGGGGCGGCGGCTCGGCCTGGGTGAGCGTGACCTCGCCCAGCACCACGGTGCCGGTGGTGCCGTCGACGGCGATGACGTCACCCTCGTTCACCGTGACCCCGCCGGCCGTGAACGACTTACCGGAGATGCGCACCGCCTCGGCGCCCACAACGGCCGGCTTGCCCCAGCCGCGGGCCACCACGGCGGCGTGGCTCACCAGGCCGCCCCGGGCGGTGAGGATGCCCTCGGCCGCGATCATGCCGTGCACGTCCTCGGGCGACGTCTCGCTCCGGACCAGCACGACCTTCTCGCCGCGGGAGGCGGCAGCGGCCGCGTCGTCGGCCGTGAAGTAGGCCTTGCCCACGGCGCCACCGGGTGAGGCGGCGAGGCCCTTGGCGATGACGTTGAGGTTCTTCCCGGTGATCTGGGGGTGCAGCACCTGGTCGAGGTGCTCGGCGGTGACGCGCAGCAGCGCCTCCTCGGGCGTGATCTTCCACTTGCGGCCCTTGGTCATGTCGACGGCCATCCGCAGTGCGGCCACGCCGGTGCGCTTGCCCACCCGCGTCTGCAGCATCCAGAGCTTGCCCTGGTCGATGGTGAACTCGGTGTCGCACATGTCCCGGTAGTGCGCTTCGAGCCGCTCGAAGATCGCCAGCAATTCCTTGTGGATCTTTGGGAAGCGGGTCTTCATGGCCGCCAACGGCTCGGTGTTGCGGATACCGGCCACCACGTCCTCGCCCTGGGCGTTGACCAGGAAGTCGCCGTAGGCACCGGCCTCTCCCGTGGCCGGGTCGCGGGTGAAGCCCACGCCGGTGCCCGAGTTGTCGTCCCGATTGCCGAACACCATGGCCTGGATGTTGACGGCGGTGCCGAGGTCGTGGGCGATGCGCTCTCGCACCCGGTAGGCGATGGCGCGGGGACCGTTCCACGACGCGAACACGGCCTCGATGGCGCCCCGCAGCTGGGCCTTGGGCTCCTGCGGGAAGGGAGCGCCGGTCTCCCGCTCGACGACCTCCTTCTCCTGCTCCACCAGCTTGCGCAGCGTGCCGGCGGTGATCTCGGAGTCGGCGGTGACGCCGTCGGTGGCCTTGGCCTCGTCGAGCAGGCGATCGAACTCGTGGCCCTCGATGCCCTGCACGATGCGGCCGTACATGGCGACGAAGCGCCGGTACGAGTCGTAGGCGAATCGCTCGTCGGTCTGCTTGGCCAGGCCCTCCACCGATGCGTCGTTGAGGCCCAGGTTGAGCACGGTGTCCATCATCCCGGGCATGGAGAACTTGGCGCCCGACCGCACGCTGACGAGAAGCGGGTCCTTGGCGTCGCCCAGCTTCTTCTTCGTCGCCTTCTCGAGCTTCTTGACCTGCTTGTCGACCTCCTTGTCGAGGCCGTCCGGCCAGCCCGCGTCCATGTAGGCGCGGCACGCGTCGGTGGTGATGGTGAAGCCCGGCGGCACCGGCAGCTTCAACACCGAGGTCATCTCGGCCAGGTTGGCGCCCTTCCCCCCGAGCAGGTCCTTCAGACTCATCGGGGAGACGCGGTGCTTGTGATCAAAGGGGAACACGAGGGACATGGGCCTGAGCCTATCGGCCGCCGGTCTTGCCTCGTCCGACCGAGCCTCCGATTCGGTGTGCTTCGGGGACGTTGTATCAGCGGCCCGCGCCGTACCTCTTTACAAGCGTCGTGGCAGACGTCACGCATGCCGGGGGATGGGGGGAACCGAACCCCGGCCAACGTCCGAAAGGAATCCAATGATGCTTCGCAAGAAGACTGTCCTCGTTGCGCTCGCCCTGGCCGCCGTCGCCGTGTCAATGGGCATGGCGCCCGCCCAGGCCGGCCAGTCCAAGCAGGTCCGCCCACCCGGCCCCGCCGACAGCGACGTGCTACGGGCCGAGGCTGTCGCCGGCCAGGCTGCCGCCCGCCCGACCCCGGGTGCCGAGGCTGCACTCGCCGCCCTCCAGGCCAAGGTCGCCAGGTGGTCCGATGCCAACGGGCACAGGCACTCCTTCGCCACCTACATCGACAACGCCACTGGCCGAATCGTCCTCAAGACCGACGCTCCCGGTCGCGTGGTGTCTTCACTGGTCGGCGCCGACGCCGGCCGCGTCGACGTCAGCGTCACGCCCACCACGGACCTGTACAGTCGCAAGGCCGACGTGCCGGCCTACTGGGGCGGCGCCGGCATCACCGCCACCACCGGCACGCCGTGGTGCTCGAGCGGCTTCACCGTGCAGAACTCGGCCGGCACCCGCTTCCAGACCACGGCCGGCCACTGCTTCAGCAACGGCCAGACGGTGCGCACCGAACTCGGCGGCCTGGTCGTGGGCTCCGTCAGCGGCAGCGGCCTGGCCAGCGGCTTCGACATGGAGCGCATCGGCGGCTCGTCGTACTGGGGCTACATCTACACCGGCGGCACCAACAGCTCGACCGGGATGCCCGTCGTCGGCGCCGGCGACTCCGTGGTCGGCTACAGCAACTACTGCCACAGCGGTCGCACGACCGGAGAGAACTGCGGGCACACGGTGTCGAGCAACTTCGCCCAGGTGTGCACCCAGACCGGCTGCAAGTACCCGGTGACGGCCTTCAGCGGCGGCAACCTCCCGCAGGGCGGCGACTCGGGCTCGCCCTTCTACGTGAAGGACAGCTCCAGCGTGTGGATCCGGGGGATGATCATCGCCGGCGACGGGACGACCTCCTACGCCGAGAAGTACAGCCGCATCTCCTCGTTCCTCGGGGCGAGCATCGTCACCGGCTGACCGCTCGATCGCGGTGGGCACGAAGGGGGGCGGGCGACCGCCCCCCTTTGCGCGTGGCTGACCGCGACCGCCGGCCTGGCGTTCCCCGTGGTGATCATCCAGCAACGGCCGGGAGGGGGGCCGCCGAAGCCTCCCCAAGGCGCCGGTGCGGCCCGGCTGACGATCCCGCCACCTCGACCGCCTGACGGCCGAAGACTCAGAAACCGAGGCGGGACCGCAGGGTGTCGACCAGCTCGTCGATGGGCACCCGCACCTGCGCGAGGGTGTCGCGGTCGCGGATGGTGACGGCCTTGTCCTCCAGCGTGTCGAAGTCGACCGTGACGCACAGCGGCGTGCCGATCTCGTCCTGGCGGCGGTAGCGCCGGCCGATGGCCTGCGTCTCGTCGTAGTCCACCATCCAGTGCGGCTGGACGAGCGAGAGCACCTCGCGGGCGGTGGGCGTGAGGGTGTCTTTCTTCGACAGTGGCAGCACGGCCACCTTGTAGGGAGCGAGGCGGGGATCGAGGCGCAGGACGGTGCGGGTCTCGTCGTTCACCACGTCGGTGTCGTAGGCCGCCAGGAGGAAGGCCATCATGGCCCTGGTGGCGCCGGCGGCCGGCTCGATCACGTGGGGCACGTAGCGTTCGTTGGTGGCCTGGTCGAAGTACTCGATGCGCTCGCCCGAGGCGGCGGCGTGGGCGCTCAGGTCGAAGTCGCCCCGGTTGGCGATGCCCTCGAGCTCGCCCCAGCCCCACGGGTAGCGGAACTCCACGTCGGAGGTGGCCGACGAGTAGTGCGACAGCTCCTCGGACTCGTGGGCCCTGAGGCGGAGCCAGTCGGCCGGGATGCCGAGGTCGAGGTACCAGTTCATGCGCTCGGTGGTCCAGTACCCGAACCACCTGTCGGCGTCGGCCGGCGGCACGAAGAACTCGAGCTCCATCTGCTCGAACTCCCGGGTGCGGAACACGAAGTTGCCCGGCGTGATCTCGTTGCGAAACGACTTGCCGGTCTGGGCTATGCCGAACGGCGGCTTCTTGCGCGACGTGTTCAGCACGTTCATGAAGTTCACGAACATGCCCTGCGCCGTCTCGGGGCGGAAGTAGGCGACGTTGGTGGTCTCCTGCACGGGGCCCACGAAGGTCTGGAACATCATGTTGAACTCGCGCGCCTCAGTGAGGTCGGTCGAGCCGCAGTTGGGGCAGGTGCCCTCGATGTGGTCGGCCCGCCAGCGCTCCTTACAGCTGCGGCAGTCGACCAGGGGGTCGGTGAAGTTGGCCAGGTGGCCCGACGCCTCCCACACCTTGGGGCTGGAGAGGATGGCGGCGTCGATGCCCACCACGTCCTCCCGCAGCTGCACCATCGACCGCCACCAGGCGTCCTTCACATTGCGCAGCAGCAGGACGCCGAGCGGGCCGTAGTCGTACGTGGACCGGAAGCCGCCGTAGATCTCGCTCGACGGGAACACGAACCCCCTGCGCTTGCACAGGTTGACGATCGTCTCCATCAGCTCGGGCGCCGGTTCGGCCATAGGCGGAGGTTAGGCGTCGCGCCGGCGAGGCGACCCTGGGGACTCGTCCGGTACGGCACAGCACTTTCCCTGCCTGCGAACGTGTGCTCGTAGACGGGCGCGGAGCGGGCGCGGCGTCAGCCGGAGCTGCGCTGCCAGGCGCCGGACCAGCGGCGGGCAGCGAGGGACGAGGCGGCGGTGCCGTCGAGCACGCCGAGGGAGCGGAGGCGGCGTTCGAGGTGGTACTCGAGGGAGCGGTTGGCCAGGTGCTCAAGATCCACACTGGCCGGGCACGGGGTTTGGTTGAGAGCGTCGGCTAGGCCCCCGCCGAGGATGCGGCGCAAGAGGTCGAGGGCCTCCGGGCTGATGGGCGAGCCACGGCGGCACGAACGGCACAGAACGCCGCCCTCGCCCATGTCGAACGCCTCCAAGCCGTCCTCTGCTCCGCATGTGGCGCACTGCTCCAGCAGCGGGTGGGCGCCCTCCAACGAGAGCAGCTTCCAGAAGAAGGCGGCCAGGACCAGTGGGGTGTCGTGGGCGGCGACGGCCCGCAGGCCGCCCACCAGGAGCTGGTAGAGGCGCGGCGACGGCTCCCGCTCCTGGGCCACCTGGTCCACTGCTTCGAGCATCGACGCGGCCCTGCCCATGCGGTCGAGATCGTCCCTGATGACGCGGAAGTGGTCGAGCGACTCGGCCTGGCTCACGATGTCGAGCTCGCGCCCTTCGTAGAGGAGCAGGCTGACATGGCTCAGCGGCTCGAGCCGGGCGCCGAAGCGGCTCTTCGTCTTTCGCACGCCCTTCGCCACCGCCCGCACCTTGCCGTGGCCGCGCGTGACCATGGTGACGATGCGGTCGGCCTCGCCCAGGCGCATGGTGCGCAGCACCACTCCCTGGTCCCGGTAGAGCGCCATCTCCGGGCTAGACGTCCAGGCCGCCGTAGCGGCGGTCGCGGCGCTGGTACTCCCGCACGGCCTCGAACAGGTTCGCCCGGCGGAAGTCGGGCCACAGCACGTCGGTGAAGACCAGCTCGCTGTAGGCCAGTTCCCAGAGCAGGAAGTTGGAGATGCGGAACTCGCCCGACGTGCGGATGACCAGGTCGGGGTCCGGCATGTCGGGTAGGTACATGCGCGAGCGGATCGCCTTCTCGTCGACCTTGTCGGCGGGCACGCCGTCGGCCACCAACCGACGCACGGCGTCGACGATCTCGGCCCTGCCCCCGTAGTTGAAGGCGATGGTGAGCGTCATGGTGCGGTTGTGGGCGGTGAGGTCGAGGGCCTCGTCCATGCGCCGGAGGAGGCGGCGGGGCACCCGCCAGTCCCGCCGGCCGGCGAAGCGGATCCGCACGCCCCGCTCGTTGAGCTCGTCGCGCCGGCGGAGCAGCAACGACTCGTTGAACTTCATGAGGTACCGCACCTCGTCCACCGGGCGCTTCCAGTTCTCGGTGGAGAAGGCGTAGACGGTGAGCCAGCGGGTGCCGAGGTCGAGTGCACCCTCGACTGCGTCGAACAGGGCCTCCTCGCCCGCCCCGTGGCCCTCGGTGCGGGGAAGGCCGCGTTTGCGGGCCCACCGACCGTTGCCATCCATCACGCAACCGATGTGGACCGGCACGCGCCTGGGGTCGATGCCGTCGAGCTCCACGTCAGCGACGGTACCGCGCCACCGGGCCGGCGCTCCGGCACCGGCGCCGCCCTGATTCCCCATAGGTCACGGGGGGTACGTTCGCGTCGTGCTTGAGCGTCTCCTCTGTCCGCTTGCCAAGCGCTGGCGCTGGGTCGAGACCTTCCTGCGGGTGCAGAGACGCTACAACGAGGTGCACGGTGGGTACCTGGGCTCGGCCGTCACGCTAAGTGCGTTCCTGTCGCTGTTCCCGCTGCTTCTCGCGGTCGTCGGCGTGGTGGGCCTGGTGTCGAGCAACGCCGCCGATCTGCCCGGGACCGTGATCGCCAAGCTCGGCATCCAGGACCCCACCACCACCACGCTGCTGCGCCACGCCTTCGCCACCGCCGAGAAGAGCGGCAAGACGGCCTCCGTCGTCGGCGTGGTGGGTCTGCTGTGGTCGGGTCTCGGCCTGGTGGCGGCCATCCAATTCGCCTTCGACTCGGTGTGGCAGGCGCCCGGCCGGGGGCTGAAGGACAAGCTGTTCGGGCTGGCCTGGCTGATCGGCGCCGGCCTCCTGTTCGTGGCCTCCTTCGCCGTGACGTTCCTCCTCAGCCGCCTTCCCGGGCCGGCGTGGCCGGTGGCCGTCGTCGGCAACCTCCTCCTCGGCGTGCCCCTGTGGTTGTGGACGTTCCAGGTGCTCACCAACCGCGACGTGGGCTGGAAACCGCTTCTCCCCGGTGCCGTGTTCGGGGCGGTGGGCCTCCAGCTGCTCCAGATGGTCGGCGGCGTCTACGTGCCCAGGGTGGTGAGCTCGACTTCAGCCCTCTACGGCACGCTCGGCGTGGTGTTCGCCATCTTGGCCTGGCTTCTGTTCTTCGGGCGTCTCCTCGTCTATGCCGTCACGCTCAACGTGGTGCGCTGGGAGGAGGACCACGGCACGGTGACGGCCGAGATCGAGATCCCCAACGTGCCGGGTGAGGTGCCGCTCAACGCCACCAGGGCCGGCGACGCCCAACCGGCCGAGGCCTCCGCGCTCTGAGGCCTGCGCCCATCCCGTACCCTGCGGGCATGGGCGGCAGCACCTTCGGGCAGGCGTTCCGCGTGACCACCTTCGGCGAGTCGCACGGCGCTGCGGTGGGCGCGGTGGTCGACGGCTGCCCACCCCGGCTGGCCCTCGACGTGAAGGAGGTCCAACGCGATCTCGACCGCCGCCGGCCTGGTCAGAGCCTCCTCACCACCCAGCGCCAGGAGGAGGACCGGGCCGAGATCCTGTCGGGCGTCTTCGAGGGCGTCACGCTGGGCACACCCATCTCCCTGCTGGTGCGCAACCAGGACGCCCAGTCCGGGGCCTACGAGGCCATGCGCGACGTGTACCGGCCCTCGCACGCCGATTACACCACCGAGGCCAAGTACGGCGTGCGGGACTGGCGGGGCGGCGGCCGGGCCAGCGCCCGCGAGACCACGGCCCGGGTGGCGGCCGGTGCGGTGGCGCGCAAGCTGCTGGCGGAGGCGGCCGGGGTGGAAGTGCTGGCGTGGGTCGACAGCGTCCGCGACATCAGGGCGATGGTCGACGTCGACGCCGTGACGCTCGAGGACGTGGAGGCCGCGCCGGTGCGCTGCCCGCAGGTCCACGCGGCGACGGCCATGACCGACGCCATCGAGCAGGCCCGGCGCGACGGTGACTCGCTCGGTGGTGTGGTGGCGTGCGTGGCCCGCAACGTGCCCGCCGGCCTGGGTGAGCCGGTGTTCGACAAGATCGATGCCGACCTGGCCAAGGCCATGTTGTCGCTGCCGGCGGCCAAGGGCTTCGAGATCGGCAGCGGCTTCGCCGGCACGCTGCTCACCGGCCTGGCCCACAACGACCCGTTCGTGCCCGGGCCCGATGGGCGGCCCACCACGCAGTCGAACCGCTCGGGCGGCGTGCAGGGCGGCATCACCAACGGGGCGCCGGTGGTGCTGCGGGTTGCGTTCAAGCCCACCGCCACCATCGCATCGGCCCAGCAGACGGTCGACCGCGAGGGCAACGCCGTCACCCTCGCCGCCAAGGGCCGCCACGACCCGTGCGTGCTGCCTCGGGCCGTGCCGATCGTGGAGGCGATGGTGTGCCTCGTCCTGGCCGACCACTGGCTGCGCCAACGGGCGGTGGCGGGATGAGTGACGCGGGGACCGGCTGCGGCCGGCGGTTGCGGCGGGCGGTGAAGGGATGAGGATGGTTAAGTCGAACGACCCGTGCTGGTGCGGGAGCGGGCGGAAGTTCAAGCGCTGCCACCGCGCTTCCACCGAGCCGGTGCGGCCTGGGCGCATCGGTCCCAGGCGGATGGTGCCCGACGGCATCGGGCGGCCGTCGTACGCCGAGACGGGCGTGGTCGACCGGTGGGCCGAGCCCACGGTGAAGTCGGCCGATGTGATCGAACGCATGCGACGGGCGGGCCGGGAAGCAGCCGACGCCCTGGCACTGGTCGCCGCCGCCGCCCAGCCGGGCGTCACCACCGACGCCCTCGACGAGCTGTGCCACGCCGAGGCCCTGCGCCGCGACGCCTACCCGAGCCCCCTCAACTACGAGGGCGCCGTCCAGCCGTTCCCGAAGTCGCTGTGCACGTCGGTGAACGAGGTCATCTGCCACGGCATCCCCGACGACCGGGCGCTGGTCGACGGCGACATCGTCAGCCTCGACGTCACGCTCTACATCGACGGGGTGCACGGCGACACGTGCGTCACCGTGGCGGTGGGCGACGTCGACCCGGCGTCACGCCGGCTCGTCACCGTCACCCGTGACTGCCTGGCCAGGGCCATTGACGCGGTGGTTCCGGGGCGGCCCCTCAACGTGATCGGCAAGGCGATCCAGGAGCACGCCGAGGCGGCCGGGTTCGGCGTGGTGCGCCAGTTCGTCGGCCACGGGGTGGGCGAGATGTTCCACAGCGGGTTCTACGTGCCCCACTACTTCGACCCCGGCCGGGCCGAGCCGCTGGAGCCGGGCATGACCTTCACCATCGAGCCCATGATCACCATGGGCGCGTGGCGGGCCCGCATGTGGGACGACGGCTGGACCGCGGTCACCGCCGACGGCCGGCGCACCGCCCAGTTCGAGCACACGCTGCTGGTGGGCGACCAGGGCGCCGAGATCCTCACCACCCCGAGCGACACCGCCGCCCACCCCTACTGGTCGTAGGGCTACTGCCCGAGGCGGGCGATGAGCTCGTCGAGGTCCCGGCGCAGGGCCGCCACCTCGGCATGGAGCACCGCCACCTGGGAGGACAGCGACGGCGCCGGAGGGGCGGACGGATCGGTGTGCCCCGGTCGTTCGGGGCGCTCGTAGCTGGGCGTCTCGGACGCATCCGGGGACAGGAGCTGCACCCAGCGCTCCTCCCGGCGGCCCGGCTCGCGCCCGAGGCGGGCGACCAGCGGCTCGGCGCGCGCGGCCAGGCCTTCGAGGGTCTCGTCGACCTGGCCGGGGTCGGCGAAGTCCGCCATGCGCTCGGTACGGGTGCGCAGCTCGGCCGGCGTCTGGGGGCCCCGGAGCAGCAGTACCGCTACCAGCGCCAGTTCCGGAGTCGACAGGTCGATAACCTCTTCGAGCACCTGGCGGTAGCGGGTGACGGACCGCCCGTGCGAAGGGTGCACGAACCGCACCAGGCCCCGGCTCTTCAGCCCGGCGAGGGTGGTGTCCACCAGCCGCTCGTCGTAGGAGACCACCGGGTTGCGACTCGACGTCTGGTTGCAGGCGGCCAGCAGGGCGTTCAGCGTCAGCGGGTACTGCTGGGGCGTGGTGAGCTGCTTCTCCACCAGCGCGCCGATGATCCGGGCGGCCGGCGGCGTGAGGTCCACGTCGGCGTCCACGACGATCAGTCCGCCACGCCGGCGCCCTGCACCGTGGCCGGCGTGCCCGTGCGCGTGCCCTCCGACACGAACGCCCACCATTGGCTCCCGGTCGTCTCCTCCATGCGCCACGAGCGTACGCGTGAGTGCGACAGACTCAGACGGTGCCCACGCCCGTCTCCTCCATCGACTCCGTGCAGGGCGTGCTCGACGCCCTCGACGAGGTCATCGACCGGTCCCTCGAACGCGGGGACCGGGTCGGGTATTTCGCCGCCATGTACCGCCAGGTCACGGCCAAGGTGGCCGAGGGGATCGCCGACGGGTTCTTCGACGACGGCGAGCGCATGGCGCGCCTCGACGTCGTGTTCGCCTGCCGCTATCTGGCCGCGCTCGAGCGGTACCAGGCGGGCCGGGCAGCAACCCGCTCTTGGGAACTGGCCCTTCAGGCGACCTCGTCGGCCCGGCCGATCATCGTGCAGCACCTGCTGGCCGGCATGAACGCTCACATCAACCTCGACCTCGGGATCGCGGCCGCCACCATCGCCCCGGGCGACGACCTGCCCGGCCTGCGGCGTGACTTCGACCGCATCAACGAGGTGCTCGCCATCCTGATCGGCGGCATCGAGGGCCAGGTGTCAGAGGTCTCGCCGTGGATCGGCCTGCTCACCAGGATCGGCGGTCGCCACGACGACGAGATCGTGAAGTTCAGCATCGAGGTGGCCCGCACCGAAGCCTGGCGCTTCGCCGTCGAACTGGCGCCGCTCGACCCCGACGACTGGGCGGGCGCCATCTCCGCCTGCGACGCCCGGGTGGCGCGGGTCGGTAGGCGGGTGCTCGGGCCCGGCCTCCTCGGCGCCGGCCTGGTGATCATCCGGGCCCGTGAGAGCAACGACGTGCGGCGGGTGATCCGGGTGCTGACGGGCGTGCAGCTGCCGACGCTGGCGAGTGTGGAGCAGCGGGCCCGGCTGGCTCGTCATGAACCGCCTGGTGCCGGCTAGCGCTAGCAGCCCGGCCCCTACGGGCTGTGGAGCACCTTCGAGAAGGGCCACGACTGGTCCAGCCAGCGGGGGACGACGGCGTCGAGCGCCGCCTCGACCGGCGTCCCGACAGCCTCATCGACCACCCACCACGACACCACCGCATCGAACGTCGACGGCGTACCGTCGTCCGGCGGGTCGACGTACACGCAGCCGACGAGCGCCGTCTCGGCCTCGTCGAAAAGCGCATAGTTGAACGACTCGTGGGCCTCGATCTCCCGCTCGTGGCGGACCAGGTCTTCGCGGTCCTCCTCGAACGTCATGGACGCCGGCGGCCATCCCCACGCTTCGCCGTAGCGCGCCCACAACCGCGCCCGGGAGCCCATTACCGCCGGATAGTCGAGGTCGACGTCCGACGCACGGATGGGCCTGAGGTGGTGGCCGTCGCAGACGGAAACGCGCATGGGATGGACGAAGTTCTCCGGGAGCCACGCCACCGGATGCCGCTAAGCCTTCTTGGCTGCGGCCTTCTTGGCGACGGCGCGCTTCTTGGCCGTCTTGGCTGCGGCTGCCGCCTTGCGGGCATCGGCGCCGTCCGCCCACTCCTTGGTGGTCTGGTCCTCCATCGTGGCGTCGGCGGACAGCGACCGCACCGCCTTCACCCCGTTCATTGCCGAGGCCTTCGTGTTGTAGGCCTCGCTGGTCGCCACGATCTGGCCGTTGGTGGAAAGCAGCGAGAAGCGGAACTTCCCCGTCGTGCCCTTCTTGACCACGAACTTGCCTGGCATCGTTTCCTCCTGGATCGGTGCTGACGAAGTTATCGAAGCGGCGCGCGCGAACCGGTGATGGTCGGCGGGGGGTCCGTACACTTTCGCCACCGTGTTCCTGTCGCTCGAAGACCGATGACCGTGGTAGGCGGCGAGGTCGCCGATGCGCTCGAACGGGTGCGCCGGGCGCTGCCCGCCGGCGAGTCCCGGCCGGGCCAGGCGGCCATGGCGGAGGCGGTGGCCAAGGCCATCGCCGACAAGCGCCACCTGGTCGTGCAGGCGGGCACGGGCACGGGCAAGAGCCTCGGGTACCTCGTGCCCGCTGTCCTGTCGGGCAAGCGGGTGGTGGTGGCCACCGCCACCAAGGCCCTCCAGGACCAGCTGGCGGCCAAGGACCTCCCGTTCCTCGCCCGTCATCTCGGTCGCCCTTTCGAGTTCGCCGTCCTCAAGGGACGGTCGAACTACCTGTGCCGTCAGCGGGCTCTGGAGGTGTCGGGCGGCGGCGACCAACTGACCCTGGAGGACCTGGGCGACGAGGTGGGCGCGCTCGGAAAGGAGGTCGTGCGGCTGGTGGAATGGGCCCGCACGTCGAAGACCGGCGACCGGGCCGACCTCGACTTCGAGCCCAGGCCCAAGGCGTGGGCGGCGGTGAGCGTGAGTGCCATGGAGTGCCCCGGGGCGGCCAAGTGCCCGAGCGGCGAGGTGTGCTTCGCCGAGGCCGCCCGGCTGCGGGCGGAAGGCGCCGACGTCATCGTCGTCAACACCCACCTCTACGGTGCCCACCTGGCCAGTGGCGGCCACGTCCTCCCCGAGCACGAGGTGGTGGTGTTCGACGAGGCCCACGCCCTCGAGGACGTGGCCGCCGACAGCCTCGGCGTGGAGCTGGGCGCCGGGCGGCTGCGGGCCCTGGCGCGAGGCGCCAGGGGGGCGGTGGCAAAGGACGACCAGTCGGTGCTCGACGACCTCGACGCCGCAGCCGTCCGCCTCGAGGAGGCGAGCACGGCCGTCAAGGACAAGCGGCTGCCGGACGACCTGGGCGACGAGTTGGCCGCGGCCGTCGCTCTGGCGGGCGAGCGTGTCGCCCGAGTCACGTCGGCGGTGCGCAAGGGCGAGGGCGACGACAACCGCAAGGCGCGCACCCTTCATTCCGCCGGCCATCTGACGGGAGACCTCCAACTCGCCTCTCCGGTCCCCGCCGGGCACGTGGCGTGGGTGGAGGGACGCACCGGCGGATCGGTGCTGCGGGTCGTGCCGGTCGACGTGGGCGAGGTGCTGGCCTCCGTGCTGTGGGGCGAGGTCACCGCCGTCCTCACCAGCGCCACCATCCCCGCGCGTTTGTCCACGCGGCTCGGCATCACACCCGACCGGTGCGACGAGCTCGACGTGGGCAGCCCGTTCCCCCACGCCGAGCACGCCCTGCTGTACTGCCCCGTCCACCTCCCCGAGCCCCGCCGGCCCGAGTATGCGGCCGCGATGCACGACGAGCTGCATGCCCTCATCACGGCCGCCGGCGGGCGCACCTTGGCCCTGTTCACCAGCTGGCGGGTCATGAACGCCGCCGTCGACGCCCTGCGTCCCAGCCTGGCGTGGAAGGTGCTGGCCCAGGGCGACCTGCCCAAGCCGGCGCTTATCGAGGCCTTCGCGTCCGACGAGCGCTCGAGCCTGTTCGCCACCATGGGCTACTGGCAGGGGATCGACGTACCCGGCCCGTCGCTCTCGCTGGTCACCCTCGACCGCATCCCGTTCCCCCGCCCCGACGACCCGCTCCTCCAGGCCCGCCGCGACCGGGCCGGCCCCGGCGCCTTCGGTCTCATCGACCTGCCACGCGCCGCCACCCTGCTGGCTCAGGGCGCCGGCCGCCTCATCCGCTCCGCCACCGACCGGGGCGTGGTCGCCATCCTCGACACCCGCCTGGCCACCGCCAGCTACCGCTGGGAGCTGGTCAACGCCCTCCCCCCAATGCGCCGCACCCGCCACCGGGCCGAGGTCGAAGCTTTCCTGTCCGCCGCCCTTACTCCCGAGTAAATAGGGTGTCGTTTTGACACCCTATTTACTCGAAAGCGGTCAGTAGCCGAGGCGCTGGAGGGCCTTGGGGTCGCGCTGCCAGTCCTTGCCGACCTTGACGAACAGCTCGATGAAGGCGCCTTCGGGGAGCTGCTCGCGGACCCGGGTGCCGACCTCCTTGAGGACCGAGCCGCCCTTGCCGATGACGATGCCCTTCTGCGAGTCCCGCTCCACGATGATCTCGCAGCGGATGCGGGGCCACTCCCACTCGGTGACCTGGCAGGCGATCGAGTGGGGCAGCTCCTCGCGGACCACCGCCAGCAGTTGCTCGCGCACGAGCTCGGCCACCCAGAAGGCCTCGGGGACGTCGGTGACCATCTCGGGCGGGTAGTACTGCGGGCCCTCGGGCATGCGGCTAACGATCTCGTCCAGCAGCTCGTCGACGCCCTCACCGGTGGCGGCCGACACCGGGAAGTAGGCCGACCGCTCCAACCCGCCGGCGGCGGTGAGCTGGGCCAGGACCTCGGTGCGAGAAGCCAGGTCGATCTTGTTCACGACCACGATGGCGTCGGCCGGCAGGCGGGAGGCCACGAACCGGTCGCCGCCGCCGAGGGGCTGGGTGGCGTCGATGACGAACAGCACGACATCGACGTCGTTAACCGCCGCCACCGCCGACTCGTTCAGGCGCTCACCCAACAAGGTGCGGGGCTTGTGCACGCCGGGCGTGTCGACGAACACCACCTGGGCGTCGGGCCGGTTGAGCACGCCGCGCACCTGGTTTCGGGTCGTCTGCGGCTTGTCCGACACGATCGACACCTTGGTGCCGAGGATGCGGTTGACGAGCGTGGACTTGCCCACGTTGGGGCGACCGAGGACGGCCACGAAACCGGAGCGCACGAGCGGGCCGCCGGCTACTCGGCCGACGCCGAGGCGGGCGACTCGATCTTGGTTATCCGCACCCGGCCGATGCGGCGGCCCTGCACCTTCTCGGCGATCAGGCAGTGCCCGTCGATCTCGACCGCCTCGCCCTCGGTGGGGACGTGGCCGAGCAGGTTGAACACGAGCCCGCCGACGCTGTCCCAGTCGCCCGTGGGCAGGTCGGCCCTCAGCAGCTCGTTCACCTCGTCGATGGGCATGCGGGCATTCACGCGGACCTCGTCCTCGCTCAGCCGCTCGATGGGCGGCTCCTCGACGTCGAACTCGTCGACGATCTCACCCACCAGCTCCTCGATGAGGTCCTCCAGGGTCACGAGGCCGGCGGTGCCGCCGTACTCGTCGACCACGACGGCGATGTGGAACTTGTGGAGCTGCATCTCCTTCAGCAGCTCGGTGACCCGCTTGGTCTCGGGCACGAAGTGGGCCTCCCGCACGAGATTGCGGACCTCATCGTCACTCCTGCCCTCGCGGTCGGCCCGCACCAGGTCCTTCAGGAACACCACGCCGATGATGTCGTCGATGCCCTGGTCGAAGGCGGGCAGGCGGGAGAAGCCGGCGGCGATGGCCACCTCCAGCGCGTCGCTCACCTTGGCCTTGCCCTCCACCGACACCATGTCGGGCCGGGGCACCATGACCTCGCGCACCACGGTGTCACCGAACTCGATGATCGAGTGGATGAGCCGGCGCTCGTCGTGCTCGATGATCTCGTCCTCGGTGGCCACGTCGATGGTGGCGAGCAGCTCCTCCTCCGACACGAACGGACCCCCCTTGAGGCCCTTGCCCGGGAGGATCACGTTGGACAGCCCGATGAGGCCGCGGGTGATGATGCGGACAGGGAGGAAGCTCACCAGGGCCGACACGAGCGGGGCGCTCAGCAGGGCTGACTGCTCGGGGTGCTGGACGGCCCAGGTCTTCGGGGCGGCCTCGGCGAAGACGAAGATCACGGCCGTCTCGACCACGGTGGCCACGGCCACACCGCCGGCGCCCCAGTGGCGCTCGGCCAGGATGCCCACGGTGGTGGCGATGACCAGGTGACCGAGGAGCATCAACAACAGGACGGGGTTGAGGTACCGCTCGGGGTGCTCGACCAGCCTGCCCAACTTGGCCGAGCGGCGGTCGCCCTCCTCGAGGGTGAGGGCCTTGACCCGGCTGACCCGCGTGAGCGCCGTCTCCGCCATGGCCAGGAACGAGGCGACCACGGTGGACACGAGGATCAGCAGGACCAGGAGCCCGTCGGAGCCCGCCATCACACGCCCTCGGGCGCGGCGACATCCGGAGCGACCTCGCCGGGCGCGGCGACGGGGGGCGGGCGGTGGAAGCGGTCGAGCAGCTCCTGCTCCCGTCGCTCCATGACCTGGGCCTCGTCGTCGTCCGCGTGATCCATACCCATCAGGTGCAGGATCCCGTGCACGACGAGCAGCGCCACCTCGTCGTCGAAGGTCGCCTCGTGCTCGATCGCGTTGCGTATGGCGACGGACGGGCAGATGACGACGTCGCCCAGCAGGGTGGGCAGCTCCGACGGCTCCACCGGCACCCAGCCAGGGCCGCTGCCGCCCGAGTCGGGGGAACGGCCGCCCTCGGCCGGTTCCTCGTCGATCGGGAAGGCGAGCACGTCGGTGGGGCCGTCCTTGCCGGCGAAGCGCTTGTTGAGGTCGGACATGGCCTGCTCGTCGACGAACAGCACTGACAGCTCGGCCTCGCCCTTCACGCCCTCGACCTCCAGCACCGAACGGGCCAGGCGGATCCAGCGCAACGTGTCGATGGCGTGCACCGACTGCTCGTCGGCGGCGAAGACCTCCACTGTCATCGCCCGTCGCCCTGGGCTCGCTCGTAGGCGGTGACGATGTCCTGCACGATCTTGTGGCGCACCACGTCTCGCCGGGTGAGGCGCACGAACTCGAGGCCGTCGATGTCGCCCAGGATGTCCTCCAGGCCGGCCAGGCCGGACCTACCGGTGGCCACGTCGACCTGGGTGACGTCGCCGGTGATGACCGCCTTCGACCCGAACCCGATGCGGGTGAGGAACATCTTCATCTGCTCGGGCGTGGTGTTCTGGGCCTCGTCGAGGATGATGAAACTTCGGTTCAGTGTGCGGCCCCGCATGAAGGCGAGGGGGGCGACCTCGATGGCGCCCTTGTCCATGAGCCGGGGCATGGCGTCGGTGCCGAGCATGTCGAAGAGGGCGTCGTAGAGCGGCCGCAGGTAGGGGTCGACCTTCTCCATCAGCGTGCCAGGGAGGAAACCCAGGCGCTCGCCCGCCTCGACGGCGGGGCGGGTGAGGATGATGCGCTCGACCTGCTTGGCCTGGAGGGCCTGCACGGCCAGCGCGACGGCCAGGTACGACTTGCCGGTGCCGGCGGGGCCGATGCCGAACGTGATGACGTTTGCGGCGATGGCGTCGGCGTAGGCCTTCTGGCCGGCCGTCTTGGGACGCACCGTCCGGCCCCGCGCCGAGCGCAGCACCTCGGCCGTGAGCACCTCGGACGGACGCTCGTCGGCCTTCACCATGTCGATCGTTCGGGCCACGTTCACCAGGTCCAGCAGGTGGCCCTGCTCGAGCAGCACGAGCAGTTCCTCGAAGAGCTGGCCGACGCGCTCGGCCTCGCCGCCCTCGATGCTGATCTCGTTGCCGCGCGCATGGATGGTGGTGCCGCCGAACGATTCCTCCACCAGGCGCAGCAATTCGTCACGCTGGCCGAGGAGGCCAACCATGAGGTGATTGCCGGGGACGAGGATCTTGACTGAGGTGGAGGACAACGGACTTCGAAGGACAAGCGTACGTCAGCCGGGCGGCCAGTCGAGGCGGCGACCCCCGAGGACGTGCAGATGGAGATGACCCACACTGTTCTGGGCATCCTCCCCGACGTTGAACACCAGGCGGTAGCCGGTGGCGTCCACGCCCTCGTTGCGGGCCACTTCGCTGGCGGCGGCGAACATCTCGGCCAGCGTGGCGGCGTCGGCCGGGTCGCTGCCCAGGGTGCCGGCGTGGTCGATGTGGCGCCTTGGCACGACCAGGACGTGGGTGGGCGCGACGGGTTGGATATCACGGAAGGCGTAGGTGCCCTCGGTGGAGGCCACCTCGTCGGACGGAACCTCGCCGGCCACGATCTTGCAGAACAGGCAATCGGGTGGCACCACCGCGACGCTAGCGGGACAGGTGCGAAGGTCGGGTGACGTAGCGTCGGCTTCATGGACGACGTGGACGGGCTGCTCGCCGACCTGGCCCGCTGGAAGGCCGACACCCGCGCCGACGTCGCCGCCCGGTCTCGCATGCGGGAGCGGTGGTTGCGCCAGCAGGCGGAGGAGGACGCCCGCTTCGCCGGCCTCGCCCTCGACCTGTCGGAGGCGGGCGCCACGGTCGCCCTGCGCCTCACCAGCGGGCGCACGCTGCACGGACGTATCGCCACGGTGGCCAGGGACTTCTGTGTGGTGCGCCACGGCGGCGGCACCGCCACCCTGCTCGCGTTCGACGCTGTTGCCACGGTGCGGCCGGAGCCGGGCTACCGGGCCGGCCAGGCCGCGTCCGAGCGGGGCGCGGCGGTGGATGCCACCCTGGCCGATGTGTTGGTGGGACTGGCGGGTGAGCGCCCCCGGGTACGGGTGGTCACCGAAGGTGGGGGCGACGCGCTGGCCGGCGAGCTGCGGTCGGTGGGCGCCGACGTGGCCACGCTTCGCCTTGACGGCGACCGGGGCGGGAACGTGTACGTCCACCTGTGCGCCGTGCTCGAGGTGACGCTGCTGGGGTAAGGGGCGATGCCGGTCTGGTGCCGCGGGCGGCCTTCGGCTCAGCGAGCTTCCTTTTTGGGCTCCGGGTACAGATGCTCCAGGGCGCCGGGCTCGATGCGGGCGCCCTCGATGAACTGGTCGACGTCGTCGCCCTTCAGGCGGATCACCCGCCCGAACTTGTAGGCGGCGATCTGCCCCTCGTCTATAAAGCGGTACAACGTACGGAGGGTGATGCCCAACCTCTCGGCAGTCTCCCGCGTGCTCATCCAGCGGAGCTGATCGGCCATGACGCCTACTCTATCCTCTCTACCGCTTCTTGGCTACCCTCATAGTGTCTCGTGCTTCGCGGTATCCGGGACAAGGAGTCGGTGATGGCGGAGGGCCGGGCGCGTGTGGTGGTGGCGGTGGCCGTGGCACTGGCGTTGCTCGGCGCGGCCGCCGGCGTCGGAGCCCTGCGGAAAAGTTCGGACGACGGAGGGGGCGAGCAGGCGCCCTCCCGTCGCACGACCACCACCGGCGCCGGTGCCGGCGGGGACGAGGAGCCGGCGGCGCCCGGCGAGGGAGGCGACGGTCTGCTGGGCCGGCTCCTCGATGCGCTCGGCGGTGGCGGGAGTGGGGCAGCCGGCGGCGACGCCACCACCGCCGTGGTGGAGAAATGCGGGAACGCCCTGGCCAGCGTGCCGGTGGGCTCGGCCGGTCTTCTCCCCCACCGCAAGAAGGGCGACGCCTCGCCTGCGGAACAGCTGGCGGAGATCGCGAAGGGTTTGCAGGAGCTGCGCCAGCTGACCTTCGAGCATGTCCCGGAGCCGGTGTACGTGACCGCCGAGGAGATGACCCGGAGGGTGCAGGCCGAGGTGGAGAAATCCTTGTCGCCCGAGGCCACCGCCGACGAAGCCCGGGGCCTCATCGCACTGGGCGCCCTGCCCGACGGCACCGACCTCCACGAGCTGACCGCCAAGTTGCTGGGCGAGCAGGTCGCCGGGTTCTACGACCCGGACACCGGGGAGCTGGTCATCGCCGGCGACGCCACGTCGGGCGGCCCGGACGGCCAGACCCGCATCGTGCTCGCCCACGAGCTCGACCACGCCGTCGTTGACCAGGTCATCGGCCTGCCGGGTGACGACACGCCCGACCCCGGCGCGGCAGACGCCGAACTGGCCACGTTGGCCCTGATCGAGGGCGACGCCACCCTGGCCATGCAGCTGTACGGGCTGGCATACGTGCCCCTGCTCGACCAGCTCACAGGGTTGGGTGGCGCGGTCGCGTCGTCGGAAGAGCTGGCCCGCATGCCCTACTTCGTGCAGCAGAACCTGCTGTTCCCGTACCTGTCGGGACTCGTCATGGTGTGCGCCCTGTACGACGCCGGCGGGTGGGGTGCGGTCGACGCGGCCTACAAGGCGCCCCCGTCGTCGACCGCACAGGTGCTGTTCCCGGAGCGATACCTGGCCGGCGACGGACCGTCCGACCCCCGCGACCCACCCGCTCCCGGCACCGGCTGGAAGGCGTTGCCCCGCAGGACGTTCGGGGCCGCCGAGCTGCGGTGGCTGCTCGAAGCGCCGGGCGGCCGGACCGCCAAGGCCATCGACCACGCCGGCCGGCGGGCAGGCGGCTGGGACGGCGGCGAGCTCCAGGTATGGACCGACGGTGATCGCACCGCCGCCGGCCTGTCCTTCGTCCAGTTCCCCGGGCAGCCACCCCTGTGCGCAACCATGGCCGCCTGGTACACCGCCGCCTTCCCCGGCGGCGTCAAGGTCGCGAACGAGGAGGGCGAGGAGCTCGCCGTCGACGGCACCCGCCAGGACGCCGTCGTCCGCTGCGCCGGCACCGACGTCCGCATCGGCATCGCCCCGGACGTCGCGACCGCCCGCACGATCGCCGGGTAGGTGCCGGCCGTTGGTTGCTGCTGCGGCCCTGGTCAGGCAACCGGGACCGGGGCGGTACTGATCGGCTGACCAGAGCGGGGGGCCGGCCCGGCGGGGCCCGACCCTGGTCAGCCAACCGGGACCGGGGCGGTACCGGCCGGCTGACCAGCGTCGTGTGACAGGCGCACGGACGGGGGACGACGTTCAGGTGTAGCGGGGAGGCGGACCGGCGGTGGCGACCTGGTCGCAGCCGCCCGGCCCGGCCC
>JAHFUS010000103.1 GCA_023264975.1 Actinomycetes bacterium
CTACAAGACTTTCCGGGCACCCGTACGGGTGATGGCGTAGATGAAGGGCCCCGGATCGTCGAGGAGGGCTTCCATCCGGCGCCAGTTGATCGTCACGATCTCGAGGAGGTGCCACGTACTGAGCTTCTCGGTCGTGGTGATGGCGAACATCTTCGCCCCGTGGGTATGCACCGCCGCCAGCTCGGCCGGCTTTCGCTGGATTGCCCTGTCCCGGGTGATGATCCCCCATCCGAGAGCAGCGACCCGAGGGATCCACACGCTGTCAGCAGTGTCCGGGGTCGTGATGACACACCGTGGACGGCTGCGCTTCCGGATCATGCCTCCGGGGTCGCCCGGGTAGGTGACGTCATCCCGCAGATCGGCCAGGATCTTGGCCAGGCCGAGGCAGTCGGCGTCGACGTAGAACCGAACGGCCACGCGATGCCGGCCGACTTGCTAGGCGGCTGAGGACTCGATCGTGGGCGCCGGGGCAGGCGTCCACTCGTACGCGATCGCCGCCTTGAGCTCCGCGATCGGCAGGTCGTAGTCCTCGGCGATCGCATCCACGGGATCGCCTGCGTCCACGAGCTCTGCGAGCACGTCGGTGCGGATGCCGCGAACAGTAGGGACGCCGAACGAGCGCTCCGGGTCCACCACGACCGGGCTTCCCTTGCCAGCCGGGTAGATCCTCAGGGCTTCCTGGTCCCCCACCGCCGAGAACTCGACCCTGTCCAGGAAAGCCTCGGTGGCCGGCGTGTAGATGGTCTGTCCCGAAGCGATGCCGACCACCAGCCAGAAGTCGGCGTCCAGCTCAGCCACCTCCTGCGCCCGGAGGACGAGCTCGCGGTTGCCGGCGACGAACGGCTTGAAGTGAGCCAAGGGGTAGGGGATCCCGAACTCTTCCCGCAACGTGTCGACGACCAGGCGGAGTTGCTGGAGCGGGACCTCGTGGACGCGGCGGTACTCGCGGAGATAGCGAGCTTCCACGAACTCGCCCCACGTCATGACCTTCGACCCCGTAGCGTCCGCACGGAGCACCGGCGGGTACAGCTTCCTGCCACGCTTGCCGCCTTCGAGCCACCACTGCAGGGTCGACGGCGGTACCCGGAGCAGCTTGGCCGCTTCGGGGATGGCGTACAGCTCCCGGTCGAGGACTGACAGATTCACGGTGCAATCCTGGCAGACGGGGACGAGGACGGCTCCTCATTGCGCGGGAACCTGCTGATCGCTGCTCGTGGCGAGTTAGGAGTCGTCGTCGTCGCCGAGACCGCTAAGCAACGGGTCGGCCACCAGGTCCGTGTCGAGGGCAGCCTGGAACTCGTCGGCGAGAGCCCCGGTGGTCATGCGCTGGAACAGGCGACGCCCGGCGGTCGACAGCCTTGGGTCACCGCCCCGACGACGCCGGCGGCGCTCGTCAAGCAGATCGTCGCCAGTTGTCACCCGTTCATCGTGGCCGGTGGACACCGAAGGAGGCGGGGGCTTGGCCACAGCTTGACCTCCCCACGGAGAGGGGTCGTCCATCGCCCGACATCCGACGAGCCCGCATGCCCGAGATTGACCGCGGTCGACCGCCGAAAACCGCCGTCACCCGGTCGAGCTGAGGACTTTCTGAGGACTGAGGGGGTCACGGGAGCCACAAAACCGCAGGTCAGAGCACTTTTGGAGCTTTGCCCCGCTTACAGGCCGACTCACCGTCACTATGGCCTCCGACCTGCCAGTTTGTCGCCGGTTGAGCGCCCGAGCGGCGCACGGCGGCCCGCCACAACTTGCCGAAACGGTTGGGGCGGAATGGCTCGCCGGCCGGCGTAGTGAAGTCGAGCGCTCCGTGCTCTGGCCGGGAGTTCACGGGGAAGTCCGCCAGGTGCTTCCCCATGACGTCGCGAACACCCGCCGGAAGCGGGATTGGTGCGGAAGCTCGCAGGCGGATGCCGACACAGGGAGAGGGAAACGTCGACCAAGCGTCCTTCCCCCCCTGTTCGTTTGTTGCGTTTGCTGTACCCTGGCTGGATGGTGGTCCTGAGTGCCGCCGACCGTGAACGGGCCCGGCAGGTGCTGCAGGCGCTCGGCTCGCCGCCACACATCACGACCGAGGACGGGACGGTGCTCGATCTGCCTGCGCCGGTTGCCGGGGCGTTGGCAGAGCTGCTGGAGGCGGCGGCCGATGGCCAGCCTGCCCTCGTCCTGCGCTCCCCCGAAGACCTGACCACGGAACAGGCGGCCGCTGTCCTGGGTGTGTCCCGGCCGACCGTCGTCCGCCTGGTCGAGGCGGGCCGCCTTCCGGCCCGGATGGTCGGGACGCATCGCCGGCTCGCGCTCGGCGAAGTACTGGCCTACCGCGAGGCCTCGTCGCGGCGACGGACCGGCGCCGTCGACGACATGACCCGGGAGGCGGACGAGCTCGGTCTCTACGGGTGACCGTCGTCGGCCTCGTCGCCCTCGATGCCGACGTCCTCGTGCCGATCGTCGCCTGCGACTTCCTGCCGACCGCCTTCGACCACGGGCGGGGCGGCGCTCGTCGTGACCGAGGGTGTCGCCGAGACGAGCCGGCAGCTCGGCGCCCACTCCCCGTCCATGAGCGCCGCCGGCTGGCCCATGCGGAGGCCCTGAGAGACATCACGCCAGGCCGCGGCCAGGCCGCGAGTGATTTATGTGGGCCTCGCTGGGCCTGTGCGGCCGGGCCCGGACGAAACCGGCTACCTGCCGTCCTGGCCGGCGAAGACCCAGGGGGGTGGGGCGGCGCCGGGGTGCACCGCAGGCGCCTCCAGCAGATCGGCGATGACATCCGGCGTGACGGGGCGGCTCATCAGGTAGCCCTGGCCCTCTTCGCAGCCGAGGCTCAGGAGATAGCTGAACTCTTCAGGCGTCTCTATGCCCTCGGCGACGGTGCGCAGGCCCAGCCCGCGGGCCATGGCCACTACGGCATCGACGAGGGGTACCCTGGCGCCGGTGCTGTCGATCTCGGCCACGAAGCTGCGGTCGAGCTTGATGCAGTCCACCAACGAGGTGCGCAGCCGGGCCAGCGACGAGTACCCCGTGCCGAAGTCGTCGATGGACAGCTTCACACCGATGTCGTGCAGCTCACGAAGGACGACGGCGGTGGCCGCGTCGTCGCGCAGGGCACTCTCGGTGATCTCCAGCGCCAGCCGGGCCGGGTCGAGGCCGGTCGAGGCCAGGACGGTCCTGACGGTGTCGCCGAAGCCCGGGCGGTCGAGCTGGAACAGCGAGACGTTGACGGCCACCGACAGGGCGGGGTGGCCGGGCCTGGCGGTGTCCCAGCGGCCCACCTGCTCGCACGCCTCGGCCAGCACCCACTCGCCCAGGGGGACGATCAGGCCAGTCCGCTCGGCCACCGGGATGAAATCGACGGGCGACATCGGGGCCCCACCGGGCCGGTCCCAGCGCACGAGCGCCTCGACGCCGGTGATGGCTCCCGTGGACAGGCTCACCACCGGCTGGTAGACGAGGCGGAATTCTCCTTCCCGCAGGCCCGTGCGCATCTCGCTCTCCAGGGTCAAGCGGGCATCGACCAGGACCTGCATGGCGGGGTCGAACACCACGTAGCCACCCCTGCTCGTCTGCTTGGCCTCGTACATGGCCAGGTCGGCGCCGCGCAACAACTCCTTTGCGTCGCTGCCGTGGCTGTCGCCCACGATGCCGATGCTGGCGCCGATGAGCACCTCGGCCCCCTCCAGCGCCACCGGGCGGGTGAGGGCGGCCAGCATCCGCCCGGCCACCTCCACCGCGTGGGCCGGGGTCGAGTTCTGCAGCACGAAGACGAACTCGTCGCCGCCCAGGCGCACCGACAGGTCGCCGTCGCGCACACAGGCCCGCAGGCGCCGGCCCACCTCGACCAGGAGGCGATCGCCGACCCCATGGCCGAGGCTGTCGTTGACCCGCTTGAAGTCGTCGAGGTCGGCCAGCACCACCGACAGGGGCCTGCCCTCGGCCCGGGCGACAAGGAGCATGGCGGTGACGGCGGCGTCGAAGCGGGCCCGGTTTCCCATGCCGGTGAGCGGGTCGTGGAAGGCCTGGTGCTCCAGGTCCAGCTGGGCCCGGCGGCTGTCGGTGATGTCGTGCAGGGCCACCACCGCGCCCAGCTGGGCGCCGTCGGGCCCGATGATGGCCCGCCCGTTGCAGCGCACCAGGCGGTGGCGACCACCGCCGGGGGCGATCACCAGCTCCGCGTCGTAAACTCTCTCGCCCCGCAGGGCCCGGAACAGGGGGACCTGTTCCATCAGCAGCGGCGTCACCCCATCGGGCTGGAACAAGCTGTAGTGCTCGGACCACCTCTCGGCCGGTATGGCCTCGACCGGCAGGCCGTGGAGGCGGCGGGTGGCGTCGTTGAACACCGTGAGCACGCCGGCGCCGTCGCACGCCACCACCCCCTCCTCCAGGCTCTCGAGCACGGCGGCCAGGAACTCGCGCTCGCCGACCAGCTCGGCCGTGCCCCGGCCCACCCGTCGCTCCAAGTCGTCGGCCAGCGAGATTTTCTGGGAAACGACCACCACCTGGCGGATGGCGGCGAGGGCGAGGAGGACGATCCCGTTCCAGAACAGGAACGGCGTGTCCGAAACGGACAGGGGCAGCGAGGCACCAAGGCCCAGGACCACCAGGACGGGCAGGTACGGGAGTAGCTCCTGGATGAACGTGAGGTGGCGGTCGGCCCTCTCCGGTCCCGGCCGACCCGGTGCGGTGGCGGCCAGGGCCACCAGGGCGAAGGCGATCGTCCACCCCACGTCGAACAGGTGGCCCCCTTCGTAGCCGCCCGACAGCACGCGCTCGACGTAGACGCTGTCGCTCACCGCCAGGGCGGTGAAGCCACCGCCGAGGACCAGCAACGCCAGGCGGTACCCGGCCGGCTTGCGCAGGCCGAGGGCCAACACCAGCGAGACCATCACCACGTCGACGACGATGTAGGCCAACCCGACGACGCTCTCGACAGGGCCGCCAACCGGGGCTTTGTACAGATCCCCGAGCACGCTGGCCCAGCTGACGAACAGGACCCCGGCGGCGATGACGGCTGCGTCGAGCAGCGCCCCCCGCCAGTGGCGTCCCGGCATCGCCCGACCCCCCAGGCTCCACAGGCCGACCGCAGCGGGCAGCGCGTAGCCGACGAAGCCGACGTCGGCGAGGGACCCGAGGGGATGGTGGTGGTCGCGGGTCGCGCCGTAGAAGGCCCACACCGCACCCCCCGCCGCCGACAGCAGGCACGATCCCCCGAGCCACCGCCATGACACCTGGTCCTCGGGGTTGTGCCGCGCCCGCCTAACGCACGCCCACCCGGCGAGAGCGGGGACGCCGACGCGGGACGCGTCGCTCAGCGACTTGGCCATCACGGTCCCGTCGCCCAGATGCAGCGCCATAGCCATCGCCGAGACCCCCACCACGGTGTAGAGGCAGTGGGTGACGAATGGCCTCGACGCCGCCCTTGCCCGGCCGGACCCCGCCTCGGGCGTGGCCGGACCCGGCGCCGTCCTCACCGAGAACTGGCCTCTGGTCCGAAGAACCACCGCATGCCTGGACCCCACTTTCGCATCTCATACCGGAGGCGGCCGGGGTCCGGGGTCGCAGCGACTTTTCCGAGCGGTGTCTCCTCCGAACGGTGTCTCCTCCGAACGGTGTCTCCGAACGGTACCCAGGAAGGCGAATGACCGAAACGGCGTTCGTAGTGATCTTAGACTATTTCGGGGGCACCGGCGGCGCCTGATCGGAGGAGAGCCCGGCGTGCCAGCTCGTACTCCTCTTCCACCTCCCGCAGCATCGCCCCGGCGCCTTCGAGTCGCCCGGCAACCCCCATCGACACCAGGTCCGAGCAGGCGAGCACCAGGCGACGGGCGCCGAACTCGGCGGCGCTTCCTTTGATGGTGTGGGCGATGAAAGCCACCGAATGGCTGTCTGCCCGAGACAGCGCGGCGTGAAGATCCGCCAGGTGCCGCGTCACCTCAGCGAAGAACAGCTGGAAGAGTTCCTCCAACAGACCCTCGCTGCCCGGCTCGTCGCCCAGTGACCGCAGATGGGCCATCGTGTCCAGGTCGAGTATCTCCTCCGGGGTGGGCCGCGGTACACAGGCAGGGACTTGCGCCACCGCGTTCCCAACGCCGGTCCACCGTCTCAACACCGAGAGAAGATGGTCTTTCTGGACCGGCTTGGTCAGGTAGTCGTCCATACCGACGCTGAGGCACCGTGGCCTGTCCACCGACTCGACCCCGGCGGTCATCGCGATGATCGGCGTGTGGAAACCACGGGGCTCGCCGGCACGGATGCGCTCCGTCGCTTCGTAGCCGTCCATCGTCGGCATCTGGCAGTCCATGAGGACGGCCACGTACTGTTCAGCGGCCATGGCCGCCACGGCCTCGCCGCCGTTCACCACGGTGACAACCCGGTAGCCGGCGCTCTCGAGCATCGCCACCGCCACCTTCGCGTTGACGGGGTTGTCCTCGGCCAACAACAACGCTCCCGGGTCC
>JAHFUS010000104.1 GCA_023264975.1 Actinomycetes bacterium
GCTGGCGGCTCGCATCCTCGAACTTCTCGACGTTGATCCCATCACCACCCGCTGACTGACCACCGGAGGAATCAATGGATAGGATCCGACGCCCGGCCATGTGCGGAACGCAGGGCTAGCGGTGCACCGCCCGGTAGCCAGTGATCGTCTTCTCCTCTCGACCCTTCTCGTCCCGCAGATGCTCGGTGAGGAAGCGCTCGACGGCTTCGTCAAGGAGCAGGACCGGCGGACGCTTGTGTGGTCCTCGACCAGGCGAAATCAGGCCCAAACCCGAACGCGCCGCTGCGTTGCGAGACGGACAGTACTGCCCTCACCGGGCAAGACGTCGGCCGCGTCCGGATGGCGTTGCGCAGATCGGTGGCCCGCTGGGGCGAGCCCGAGTCCGAGCAGCGAACGACGCTTCGAGCGGTACAGCGCTTGTGGGCGTCGCGGCCCACCCACAAGCAAGTCGCTGACGTCCTCGTCGAACGGCTGGCGAATGTCCCGCAGAACGCCGGAATCGCGGACCTCGACCCGATCCTGGCAGCAGTCCACGTCGGCACCGAGGCCGAACACGACGTGCGTGTGCCCGACTCATTCGTCCGCAAGGTCGAGCGAGCCCTCGAGGCGCCCATCGAGCAACTGATCGAGCGCCGCGTTGTGTCGTCGAGCGAGGTGCTCGCCGAGGTACTCCCACAGATCACTTCACATGTCGCGGCAGGCGTCTTCGGCGACCCAACGCTGCGCGAGCTCTACGCCCGGATCTACGCCGCGTTCCGACACCGACGCTCGCTGCTCCTGCTGAACCTGGAGCATCAGGTGCAGATCCACGAGCTCCCGTGGGTGAAGGCCATCGACCCGTTCCGCCAGCGTCGAGCCGACACTCGCGTCAACGCCCTCGGCACACTCCGCCACGCCTGCCTCCTCGCGCTCGGATCGTTCCCCCAGACCATCCTCCCAAATCCGCTGGTCCGCGAACTAACCGCGCTCGCCAAGCAGGCCGAGCTCGACCTTCCCTTTATCGAGGAGGTCGCCGCCGATATTTTTATGGGCAGCTTCACACTCAAGTGGCGCGAGGTCGCCGCTATCGCCTCCGACGTCATGGCGGACACCCTCTACGCGCGCTACTACGACCTGCCAGCAGTCGCCGCCTGGCCGCCCATCGACGCTCGGAAGCCTGGGATCCCAGAACGCGTGAAAACCCGTTGGGGCAAGCCGACCGCCGTTGACTTTGCTCAGCTTTGCAACGAGAGGGCACGCGAGGCCATGCTCGGCGACGGCAGCTTCGTCGCCCGCAACGGCGCCGTGATCGAGCAGAGCCAGATCCTCACCACCCACAACCTCGCTCCTCTCCTCAACCGCCTGGAGCTGACCGGCCGCGTGTCGGACTCCGGCGCTGAGTGGGCCAGCACCGCGTTCGATTGGATCGTCAAGGAGCACACCACGCGCTATGACTCCTGGCGGTCGCAACTGCAGATGCTCAAGAATACGGCCTACGCCTTCCGCCAGGCTCTTGTCTTCCTCTCTTTCGTGGACCCGACAGGCCAACGCCAGGTCGTCAGCGAGCTAAAGGCACGAGCCGCCTCTGAGCCCGGCGACTGGCAGGCCCGCTTCGCACCCGTCATCCACGGTCTCGAGGCGGTGCTCGAAGGCGGTTATTTCGACGTCACTGGCCACACCGGTCCGACGGGACGACGATTCCTCGGTTGGTCCGTTGGGCGCCACTGGCTCCTGCCACGTGCCGATGAGACGCGAGCCGGAGAACACCGTCAAGGATGACGCACATCACCGCACGAACGGTGTCGGCTGTTCGCACCAAGCGCTTCGCCGGGCCGGGTGTCGCCGCCGGTGACAGCCGCGCGCCACGACCACTCATCGCGTCCGTCGCTCGGCGCTCATCTCCCACCTCCACCACAACGGGGCTCACGATCCAGGCCGGCTCCGACCCGAACTGGTATCCGAAGGGCGTCAAGATCACCGATGCCCAGCTCGCTGCCGTCCCTCTGGAGCCCCACGACTTCCACGGCGAGTGGAACTACACCCTCGCCGCTCAAACAATCCCGGCGTGATCCCGTTGTCGATGGTAAATTTAAGGATACGTTCCGTTCGATCCACGGGTTACGGTGAGCTGGAGGATTATCCTTGATTACGGAGCAAGAAGCGATTCGTATAGCGCATTGATGACGCCGTACGCGATTATAACGCCAATCTTGATCTGCATTGGAACACAACTTCGCCAATACGAAGCTTCGACACAACGGCCAACGAATGGAACGTAAGGTTTCCCCTCAAGATTCGGTCCCGAGGTGGCTCTCCCTTCTACAGGATCGATGGGACCAGTGGAGCTATCAAGGAGCGACGCTTTAGTCGATAATCGCAGCCACCTTTACGCGCCGTATACGGGTGCTGCAATCTTGCCTATTCGCTGAAATATGTGTGTCCACCCGGTTACCCCAGTACGATGAGTTGCCGACGTGTGTTCGTGAAAAAGCAGACCTGCAACATCGTTACTTCATACGATACATGCGACGGCATGCTCAACTAGCCATGGCGAGGTATGATGCCAACCGCGCTTGAACAGCAGATCGCTGATACTACTCGCGCTGAACTCATTCCCAACGCCATGCTTCAAGGCGACGGCAAGACCGTCATATCGGTGGCATTGGGAGGAACTCAGCCCAACACGCAGATAGTTGTAACCCTCAATGATACCCGTCCGGGCAAGGCGTCTCAATGGGCCGTCGCCTATCCGATCTGGAGCGGCGGTTGGATGCAGTCTGGAAATCCTAATCCAAACGCCAACATCGTCGCAAGTATGATTTTCTCGGATCTTGCCGAATCCTAGATCTGCGGTCAATTTGCGGAGTTCAGCGGTCAATTGTGGTGTTCAATAGTGCGAGCCCGCGATGTTGCTGCGTCCGGTTGTGACCGTCAGCATCCCGGACGCGGTCGAGACCATGGAGCCCAGTCGGGCCCTCGTTGACACCGGCGCCGAGAACGTGTTCGCCGCCGATTGGCTCGCCGATTTCGCCGGCATCGACCTGTCCGCCAGCCACGAGCGAGCGGTTGTCGGCATCGGAGGTCAAGTCGTCGAGGCGACCTTCGCCGAGGTCGACTTGCGCTTGCACGCCCCGGACACCGACCAGGTCGTCCGGTGGCGAGCCGACGTGGCGTTCGTGCCACAGTGGCGCGCCCCGTTCCCCATGGTGGTCGGCCAGGTCGGCTTCCTCGACCAGTTCACCGCGACCTTCCACCGTGGCGCGGCGATGCTCGCCATCGAGGAGTGGGATGCCTTTGACGCCCGCTTCGAGCCCGGGACTCTTGACCAATGACGCTATCGACAGATCGACGCCGGGAGCGCCACGATCCAATTGGGCATCGCTTCCTTGATACCCGCAACTGAGGACCTCCCTGAATCGAATCTCAACGAACCAGGTGAACCCGGTGGCATCTTGGAAGGCGGGGGTCCGTCGGCGGTCACGCTCGGCGGAGCGCCGGCCGTCGCTCGGGTCGCTGGCCGACCTGCTCGAGCCGGAGTTGGGCGTCGAGGACCCGCAGGCGGGCCTCGGCGTCCGGGGCGACGGCCTGGACGGCGTCACGCTCCGCCCGCAGGCGGGTGACGCGCAGGGTGGCGTCGACCCGGCGGGCCAGGTCGGGCCGGCGGTAGCCGTCTTCGCCGGCCACGTCATCGGTGTCGAGGACCCAGCGCTGGCGGCGCTCGCGTCCCCACTCGGCACCGAGGTCCTCGGCGGCCTGGTCGATGTCGTCGGCCACCACGTAGACGTGGCTGGTGGCCCGGGCCCTGCTCATGGCCACGTAGGCCAACTCCCGCCCGCCGCCGTCGGCGACCACGTGGGCCCGCTCCACGGTGGCGGCCTGGGTGCGATGGACGGTGAGGGCGTAGGCGTGGTCGAGGCGCTCGGCACCCAGGTCCTCGCCGGCCACCACCTCCCGCCGGCCGTCGCCGAAGCGGACGACCAGGGAGGCGTCGCCGACCTCCTCGACCACGGCCCGCTCGCTGGTCACCCACCGGCCGGCGCCGGGGGCCAGGAACACCACCCGGTCACCGGCGCCGTAGCGGCGACCGCCAGGCGCCGCCAGTTCGGGCCCGGCCACCATGCCGGCCTCGACGCAGCGCTTCCGGGCCCGGGCGTTGAGGGCGGCCACGTCCCGGCGCCGCCAGGCCAGCAGGACCGTGTCATGCCCGCCCAGGCGGTCGGCGTCCCAGGCGTCGACGGCGGCGTCGAGAGCACCGGCCCGGTCTCCCTCCGCCACGATGCGCCCGTTGGCCCGGTACCAGGACACGGCGGACCCCAAGTCGCCGGCCCGCAGCTGCTCCAGGGCGGCCCGCTCGCCGGCGTCGCGCTGGCGGACGTTCTCGGCCAACACCACCACCGCCGGGTGGTGGCGGGCCACCAGGGCCTCCAGGCCACCACCGGGGCCGACGGCGCCCAGCTGGTGATGGTCGCCCACGACCACCGCCTTGGCCCCGGCCGCCTCCACCGCCACCACCAGCTTGAGCAGCTCGGCGTCGGCCGCCATCCCCGCCTCGTCGATCACCAGCACGCTGCGCTCGTCGAGGCGCAGTTGGCCATGCTCCAGGCACCACACCAGCGACGCCACCGTGCGGGACTCAACCCCAGCCCCGGCGCCCAGTGCCAGGGCGGCCTGGCCGCTGACGGCGGTGCCCAGCACCCTGAAGCCCTCGGCCTCGAAAGCGGCCCGCACCACCGAAAGGGCGGTGGTCTTACCCGAGCCGGCCACCCCCACCACCACGTCCAGGTGCCGGCCCGAGCCGCACACGGCCGCCACCGCCCGGCGCTGGCCGGCGGTGAGGGACCGCCCCAGCGCCGCCGCCTCGTCCGCCACGGCCTCCTCGACGCACGCCGAGCGCACCCGGGCGGCGTCCTCGGTCCCGGCCAGGCGGGCCGCCACCTCCTCGACGGCGGTCTCGGTGGCCAGCACCGAGGCGGCCACGTAGGCCCGGCTGCGGGCGCCCGGTGTGCCGACCAGGGCGACGGCCTCGGGGTGGGCCACCACCGCGGCCACCACTGCCTCCAGCTCCTCGGGGGCGGCGCCGTACAGGGCCGGGGCGGCGTGGCGGACCACGTCGGAGCGGGTGAAGGCCTTGGCCTCGGCCAGCGGCCCGCCCAGCAGCTCGCGGCCCAGGGCGGCCCTCTCGAGCTCGCTCAGGCGGCGCAGGGGCCGGGCCTTGGCCTCGTTGACCAGCCGCAGGCGCTGGTTGAGCTCCCGCGCCGGCCAGCCCACGTCGTCCAGCTGGCCCAGCCAGCGCACCAGCAGGGACTCGGGCTCCTCGTGGGCCTTGTCGGCCCGGCTGGTCCTCGCCGCGATGCCTCGGGCCCGGTAGGAGTCGAACCCGGCCGCCTCCAGGGCCGCCTCGATCTCGTCGGAACGGGTGGAGAAGGCCTCGGTGACCGCAGCCGGGATACCGGCGATGGCCCAATGGTCGAGACGACCGGACGGGCCGGTGTCGGGCACGATGGCGTAGCCCCGCTCGACGGCCACCGCGGCGGCGGCCAGGCGTCCGGCCATGGTGGCGGCGTGCAGCTCGTCGCGCAGCGAGGCGGTGTCGAGGCCCTTCCAGCCCCCGGCGCCGTCGAGCATCTCGGTCAGGTTGGCCACCAGCACGTGGTCGTGCGGGCAGGGGTCGCCGGCCCGGGAGGTGGCGTGGCGGGTGCGTGCCCACACCAGGCCCACCGTCGGCGTGCGGCGCTGCGACTTGCCCCGCCGGCCGCCCTGGCGCACGAACCAGGCCTCCAGGTGGGCGAGGGTGGCGTCAGTCTCGGCGTCGAGGATGGCGTGCATGTCCTCGGCCCGGCCGACCAGGCCGAGCACGGCCACGGACTTGTGGGCGGAGACCACCAGCTCCATGCCGGGGCGGCGTGTCGCCACCAGCCGGGTCCCGAGGTGGGGGTCACGGGCCCCGCCGGGGCCGAAGATCGCCTCGTAGGCGGCCTCGCCCACCGGGCCGGCCAGGCCCAGGCGATCGGCCACGCGGCCGCCCCACTCGAGCGGCGTCTCGCCCCGGGAGGCGTAGTAGCCGAGAGCCTGGCCGGGGTGGTCGTCGGCGCGGCCGAGCACCGTCGCCCGGTGGTAGGCGACCGAGTCGGCGCCCATGCGTCGGATGAAGGCCACGGCGTCCTCCTGCGAGCAACCCGGAGGGGTTGCAAACGTGTTCTCGCAGTAGGCAGTTATGGCCGAGGGGCCGGCGGGAGTCGAGGGATTCGTGGTGGCCGGTTGCTGCTGTCCGCTCATGGTGCACAGCGGTCGACGGCGCCGTCCAGTGAGGTCTCGGCGGGCACCGCGGGCACGAGGGCTGGGCACTGTCTGCGGATTCTGGCGGGCGGTGACCGGTTTCCTCGCGAGATTCCGGCCGCTGGCGGGCTTAGCCC
>JAHFUS010000055.1 GCA_023264975.1 Actinomycetes bacterium
CTGTACGGTTCTCAACCTGGTCAACCCGGCCTCCCTGTCATGCACGACCGTGCACGACGACCTTTGGGTGCAGGAATGTGCATGTCGTCAGCGCGCGCTTCGCGGCTGCGTGGTGCCCGGATGTGGGCGCAGGCGCCGGCTGCACGTGCACCACATCGTCCACGACGAGGACGGCGGCACCACGGTGCCGGCCAACCTGTGCTGCCTGTGCCCCGCCCACCACCGCCTGCACCACGCCGGCAGGCTGGGCATCGCCGGCGACCCCACCAAACCCGACGGGCTGCGCTTCACCGACCAGTCTGGGCGGTTGATCCGGGGGCCGAGCCCCGAGTCGCCCGCCGCCCCCCCCGCACGAGGCGGCCGCCGCCATGGGCCTGCCGGCGCCGTCGTGGGAGCCGCCGCACGGCGAGCGCCTCGACACGAAGTGGATCACCTGGAGCTGAGCGTCACCTTCGCGTTGATCGGCAAGGTAGAGCGCCCGGGCACTCCGAGACGTTGGAGCGACGATGACGACGGCGCGCGGCAGCAACTCCTCGGCCTGGACCACGACGCCGAAACGCTCGCCGTGCTGCTCGTGGCGGGCCCCCTCCGGAAGCTTGAAGCGGTACACGTCACCGCGGAGGCGTAGCGGCCAGGATGTGACGTGACCCAGAGCCGGACCGATCTCGACCCACTGTTGGACCGCGTGGCCCCGCTGCTCCGCGGGCGTTACCTCGTGCTGGTCGTGGCCGCATTTGCGTTCAGCCTCCAGCACCTGCGCGGGACCGGGGACGACTGGCGGTGGTTCGTGCTGGGCAGCGAGGTGCTGTTCGGCGTCCACCATCCCTACTCGCCCCTTCGACGGGGGGCTGCACCTGTACGCCAACGACCCCGAGGTGCAGATCGGGCCCCTGAGTCTGTTGCTGGCCACGCCCTTCCGCCTGCTCGGCCGCACCGACGGGCGCATCGCCGCGTCCCTGCTCCTCACCGCCGTCGCCCCTGCCCTCGTGTTCACGCTCGAGCGGGCCGCTGTTGCCGTCTGGCACGACGCCGATCGCCGCCTGGTTGCCCTCACCGCCTTCTTCGGCGGGCTCGTGGTGATGCAGGCGTGGTCGCCGCTGGCAACCATCTACGCCCGCCTCGACGACGTCGTGCTCCTCGGTGCCATCACCGTGGCCGTGTGGGCCGTCGCCGTTCGTCGCCCATGGCTGGCCGGTGCCGCCCTCGGCGTGGGGATGACCCTCAAGCCCTGGGGCGTCGTCGCCTTCCCGCTGCTCCTGGCCCTGCCCCGGCGCGAGTGGTTGCGGGCGGGCGGGATCGCCGGGGCGATCACCGTGGCGGCCTGGCTGCCCTTTGTGATCGCCGACCCGTCCACGCTCAGCGCCGTCCGGCCCCAGGTCATGACCGTGCCGGCGTCGGTGCTCGCACTCCTCGGGGTGCCGCTCGGCGACGCGCCCCTGTGGGTCCGCCCGGTCCAGTTCGGCGCCGCCCTCCTGCTCGGGAGTGTGGCGGTGGCCCGCGGCCGCTGGGCCGCCGTGCCGCTCCTGGGAATCGCCCTGCGCGTCGGCCTCGACCCGGAGGTCTGGCTGTACTACTCGACCGGGCTGCTGCTGGCCGCGCTGGCCTGGGACCTGCTGCGCTCACCCCACCCGTTGCCGGTGTGGACCCTGGCCGGTTTCGTCCTGCTCGACGTCGCCTATGTCGCCGTGGGCGGCGACCACCAACGGGCCGTCCTGCGCCTGGTCATCACCGCGTCGGTGGTCGTGGCGATCGCCGTCGTCCCTCGACGGGCCCGACCACAGCCCCGGCCGGCGGACGCGTAAGCAAGCAGGGAAGCGGCTGGGACGCGCAAGAGGACCCGGCCGGAGCCGGACCCTCCTGGCATCATTTCACCGCTTCTGGAAGAGGAGATCCTCGCTAGATAGCGGTACCGCCGTTGACGGTTCCAGGACCACCGCACTTCGTGTCGACGGCCAGGATGCTGTACGAGGTGGTCTGCGGGGTCGTGCCGGCGCCGACGGCGATGTCGTGGTACGCCGACACCTCGCTGAGGAACCCGCTGGACTGGAGATTGGCCTCGGTCGTGTACAGCCCGCCGCTGGCAGCGTTGGCCAGGTACGCCTCTTCTGCCGTGCGCAGCGTGCGGGTGTCGATCTTGCACGCCGACGACTGGCCCTTGTCGCCCACGCCGCCGACGGCGAACACGACGACGGCGGCCAGAATGCCGAGGATGATGATGACGACGAGGAGCTCGATGAGGGTGAAGCCCCCGTCACCAGCAGCCGCCCTGCTCTTCTTCAAGCGTTCAAACATGTAGTTCGTTCCCCTCCTGGTCGAGGCCGATCGGCCCGCTGGTGTGTCGATGCCCCCGGAGATGACCCGTTGGGCAGGTGAGCCCGACCTCACACGAGGTTCTCAACTGAAGGCTTCCGGTGATCATGCTGACAGCGCAGTCTGAAGATCACGTGAAGCCTTGCTGAAGATGTGGGCGGCACTCGTTCAGGATGACAGCAGGCACAAGAGCGAACGCGCGCCGAAATGGCGCGAAGTTCTCAGGCCCGCCGACCGACCCGCGTCACGGCCGGGTCGGCGGGCACCCGGGCGACGGACGTTGGAGGACACGGAGGCGGCGGCAACTCTCCGTCAGGGTCGCCTGGTCATGCTGGCGCCGGGCCAGGATCACCCGGCCGCGGAGGCTGGTGGTGTCCCACGGATCGGCTTCCAGCGCACGTCCGAAGGCGACGCCGGCGCGTTCGTTGGTCCCCCAGTCGAGCTCCAGGGCTCCCAGCTCGGACCACAGCGCGGGGTCGGCCGGGTCCCGGCGAACGGCCCGGCGGGTCAGCTCCAGCGTCCGGATCTTGTGCGGCTCGCCGATGTCCAACCCGAGGTCGGCCTCCACGCCGGCTGCCTTGAGCTCGATCTCGGGCCACGGGGGCGACAGGGCGCGGGCCAGTCGTATGTCACCGAGCGAATCCCCCTGGACGCCCTGCTGGAGATAAGCCTGACCGACGATCAGCACGCAGGCGGCCGTCAACCCGATGCCGAGGGCGACGAGCACCCCCGCTCCCCAGGCCCTCCCGAGTTCCCCGGCGCCCACCCTTCCCTGACCGTCGGGGGGCCCCCGCCGGGCGCCGGCGGCACCCAGGGCCAGCAGGGCCATCGGGGTCAGGGCGACGTGCATCGGCTGGACCAGGCTGGACAAGCCGACGATGAGCGCGAACCCGGCCAGCGGCCCGCTCGCCCCGAAGGCGGCCGCACCCAGCCAGGCCAGGAGCAGGGCCAGGCCGACCAGGCCGGTGGTCACTGCGTTCTCCACCACCCAGTTGTGGGCGTCCTTGAGCACCAGGCCCTCCTGGGCGGCCACCGCGTCGTAGCGGGGGCCGGTGGCAGCCGGGAAACGGCCCGGCCCCCAGCCCACCAACGGCCGCTCACCGACGGCTCCGAGGCTGACCCGCCACACCGCGAACCGGGTGTCGTTGCTACTCACCACAGTGGTGGGCGCCGCCCGCGTGGAGCCGAGGATCGGGGCCTTGGCCCCGAGCGGCGCCAGCGTCACGCCCACCGCCACCGCCGCGATCAAGGCCGCCCCCCGCACCATCCCGGCCCCCCGCAACGAGGCCAGCGTCGCCGCCGCCCCCAGCGCCACCGCCGCCCGGCCGCCGCTGAGCTGGGCGGCGCCGGCCACCACCGCGACGGCAACCAACCACCACCAGCTCCGCCGCTCGCGACCGAAGCGCCGGCCGAGCAGGTACAACCCACCGGCGACCAACCCGCCCAGGTAGGCCGGGTTGCCCATCAGGCCGCGTGTCCGCCCGCCCCCGCCGGCCCGGGCCTGCGTCCATGCGACGGCGGCGTTGACGACGACCGCGGCGATGATCGCCATAACCATCTGGCGCCGCCGGCGGTCGCCGGCGAAGGTCCCCAACGCCCATGCCCCGGCGAGCGTGGCCAGGAAGAGCAGGCCGGTCCCCCAGTTGGCGGTGCCTACCAGCGACAGGGCCGGCCGGTCGGAGAGGGCGGTCGACATGCTGGCTGCGGCGAGGAACGCGGTGGCGAGACGGGCGGCGCGGTTGCCGGCCACGACCAGGCGGGCCAGCACCACCAGGCCCGGGAAGAGCAGCACGAGGCACAGCGCCGCCTTGGGGGCCCACACCGCCCAGTAGAGGTCGTCGACCAACACCACCGGGAGCAATCCGGCGCCGACGACGGCGAGGAGACCGACCAGATCAGGCCGTTCCTTCGCCCGGACGGGCGTCGCCTCGCCGTCGGTGCTGTCCCCGTCCGCCCCTCCGTCGGGAGCCGGCCCGTCCAGCACCTCGCTCCTCGTGCTCACCACGCACTTCTGCCGGTCATTGGCTCCCGCCCTCGTGCATGGTTTCCCCCCGCCTCGTGCGACCGTACCGTACCGGTCAGGGCTCTCCTGGCCCGGGTGCCGCCAACGGTGGTGGGTCCCTTGTGCAACCTTCACCGATCTTCGGGCCAACCTCAGATTGTGATGCGAGGATTCTCCGCCGCACATTCCCACCGCTGGGCGAGGGATGACAACCATTGCCGGACGGTGCGCCGAGCACCTATAGTCACTGTCGAGGCTGGTATGCAATCGCGGCCTGTCGGGGGTGAGCAGCCGATGACGTTCGCACGCAGCCGGGTCCTCCTCGTGGAGGATGACGAGTCGGTCCGCACCGCGGTGGAGATCGCGTTCCAGGGCGAGGGATTCGACGTGATGGCCCGGCCCGACGGTTCTGAGATGACGGAGATCCTCGAGTCGTTCCGGCCCGACCTGGCCATCCTGGACGTGCGCCTGGCCACCGGGCTCGACGGCGTGTGCATAACCCGCGAGCTTCGCGGCATAAGCGACATGCCGATACTGCTCCTCACCGCGGCCGACACGCTCGACGACCGCCTTGCCGGGTTCCGGGCCGGCGCCGACGACTACATCGGCAAGCCCTTTTCGATGGCCGAGCTGCTGGCGCGGGCCGAGTCGCTGCTCCGCCGCTCGAACCGGTCGGGCATCCCGCCCCACCTGGGCGACCTGGTCATCAACGAGAGCTCCCGCATCGTGACCCGCGCCGGCCAGGCGATCGAATTCACCCGCACGGAGTTCGACCTGTTGGCCACCCTGGCCCGCCGGCCCGGCCAGGTGTTCTCCAAGCAGCAACTGCTCACGCTGGTGTGGGGGTTCGAGGCCTTCGCCGACAACCTGGTGGAGGTGCACATGAGTGCCGTGCGGCGCAAGCTGGAGACGGTCGGCCCGAGGATGATCCACACCGTTCGCGGCATCGGGTACATCCTCCGGGCCTGACGGCCGATGCGCACGCCGTCACTCGCCCGCCGCGTGGTGGCCATCGGTATGGGCGTAGTGGTCGTCCTGGCGCTCGGCCTCGACGTCCTCGTCTACCTGAGCGTCCGGTCGCTGGCCAGCGACAAGAGCGATGCCGCGTTCGACGGCCAGGCCGCGCTGGTGCAGGCGGTCGCCCGGGCCCAGGGCCCGTCGCCGAACCCAAGGGACCTGATCAACCGCCTCAGCGAGCTCGGCGTCGACGCGGCCGTGCGGGAGGGCCGGAAGTCGATCCTGCGCAGCGTCGCGCCGCGCCCCGAGGGGTCCAGCCACCTGGTCGCCCGGGAGGTCGCGGTGAACCCCGGATGGAAGGTCACCGTGTTCGTCCCCTCCGCCGAGGCCGATCCCCGCCTGCGCCGCTTGCTCAGGCTCGAGCTGGCGATCACACCCTTGGCCATCGTCCTCGCCGCCCTGCTGCTCCGCTGGATCGCCGACGTCGCCATGGCTCCCCTCGAGGAGATCGCCGCCGCCGCCCGCCGCACCACGAGGGGCCAGCGGGGCGAGCGGCTGAGGCCCGACCGGCCCGACACCCGGCTCGGCCAGATCGCCACGACGTACGACGCCATGCTCGACGCCCTGGAGGGGGCGGTCGCCGAAGCCCGGGCAGCGGAACTGGAGAGCGCCCGCCTCGGGGAGCGCACCCGCCGGGTTCTGGAGACGGCCGGCGAGGCGTTCATGGTCGCCGACGAACACGGCGCGGTGGTGGAGTGGAACGCCGAGGCGGAACGCCTGCTCGGATGGGCCCGCGACGACGTGGTCGGCCTAGACCTCGAAGCCACCATCATCCCGCCCGAGCAGGGCTCGGCCCACCTCACGTCCCTGCGCCATTTCGCCGAGCCCACCGACGAGAGCCCCTACCGGGCCAAGGGGCTGGCCACGGTGGCGGTGCGCCGGGACGGGGAGCGGTTCCCGGCCGAGATCACGGTCTGGGTCACCACCGACGACGGCATCCACTACAACGCCCTCCTGCGCGACCTGACCGTGCAGAAGACAGCCGAGGAAGCCATGACCCGACTGGCCACGATCGTGGAGGCGATCGACCGGGCGATCCTCAGCACCGACCTCGAGGGCACGGTGCTCACCTGGAACCCGGGGGCCGAGCGCATGTACGGCTACCACGCCGACGAGGCCGTCGGCCACCGCCTCAGCTCCCTCACCGTGCCCGAGGCCGAGCGGACCCTCCTGGAGCGTTCCCTCGCCGCCGCCGCCCGGGGCGAGATCATCGAGAACGCCGAGGTGGTGCGTCGGCGCAAGGACGGCACGCTGCTCGAGGTGGCGCTCACCATCTCGCCGCTGCGCGACGCCACCGGCGCCGTGTACGGCGCCAGCTCCCTGGAGAAGGACGAGACCAAGGAGCGCTGGATCGCAGCGGAGCTGGCCGCCAGCAGCGCGGCCCTCCAGACCGCGCTCGACGAGGCCCGCCAGTCCGAGGCGAGCACCCGCCGGTTCCTCGACGACGCCGCCCACCAGCTACGGACGCCCATCACCAGCATCCGGGCCAGCGCCGAGACCCTGCTACGCCAGGTCACGCCGGCGCAGCGAGACAAGCTGCTCGCCGCCGTGGTCCGCGACAGCGAGCGGGCCGGGCGCCTTATGGGCGGGCTGCTGCGCCTGGCGCGCCTCGACCACGCCGAGGCGCTCCGACTGCGGCCCACCGATCTGCTCGCCCTGTGCGAGGAGGAGGCCGACCAGGTCCGCCCCGACAGCCCCCAGATCGAGATCACGGTCCGCGCCGGCGACGGGCCGGAACTCGGCCGGCCGGAGGTGGCGGCCGAGGCGGTGGCCGAGATCCTGGCCAACCTGGTGGATAACGCCCGCCGTCACGCCCGGTCCCGCATCGAGATCGTGGTCGACCGCAACGACGACCGGATGCGGGTGCGGGTGGTCGACGACGGTCCCGGTCTCGCTCCCGGGCAGGCCGATGTGGTCTTCGACCGCTTCGTGAGCCTCGACGCCCGGGGCGGCTCGGGGCTGGGCCTCGCCATCGCCCGCGGGCTGGCCCGGGCCCACGGCGGCGACCTCACCTACGACGGTGCCGCCTTCGCACTCAACCTGCCGGGGCGACACGGGCCCCCGCCGGCGCCGGCCCGCGACGAGGCCCGTCGGGCCGGGGCGGCAGGGCGCGCCTGACCCCACCCCCCGTCGAATCTCGTTCGTTCTTATCCGGGCTTCAGCGAAGCTGTCCTTACAGGACTCATAGACGCCAGCGACGAGACCCGCCGGCCCGGGCCGGCCAGCTGATTCCGTGCACATCTGCGTCCGGTACCCGGACGCGGATGTGCACAGAATCGAATCCGGGCAGACGCGGGAGCGGTATTTCGGGAGCTCGCCGCTGTAGGCTCCGGTGGTGCTGGGCTATCTGGTGCGCCGGGTGCTCCAGATAGTGCCCACGCTCCTGGCGATCATTATCGCCTCGTTCGCGCTGATCCAGTTCGTCCCCGGCGACGCGGCGCAGACTCTGGCCGGCGAAACCGGCGATCCGGTGATCCTGGCCAAAGCCCGTGCCGAGTACGGCCTGGACAAGCCCCTGCCGGTGCAGTTCGCCCGCTACGTGGGACGCCTCGTGCGGGGCGACCTCGGCCAGTCGTACAGCTATGCGCAGCCGGTGAGAAGGGTCATCATCGGCTCGTTACCGACCACCATCCTCCTGACGGGCACGGCGCTGCTCGTCTCCACCGTCGTCGGCATCGTGCTCGGCGTCGTCGCTGCCCGCAAGCCGTCGGGGCTCGTGGACCATGCCATCGGTGCGGCCACGCTGACGGCGTTTGCCATCCCCGGGTTCTGGTTGGCCCAACTCGCCATCCTCTTCCTCGTCCTGCGCTGGAAGCTCTTTCCCCTCGAGGGATACGCCCGCTATGGCGAGGGAGCTCCCACCGGCGTCTTCCACCTGGCCGACGTCGTGTACCACCTGATGCTGCCGGCCACGGTGCTGGCGATATCCGAGATCGCCGCAGTCACCCGGATTGTGCGGTCGAGCCTGCTCTCGCAGTTCGGCCTGGATTACACCCGGGTGGCCGAGGCCAAGGGCCTCTCCAAGTACGACGTCCTCTCGCGCCATGCCCTCCGGAACGCGCTGCTGCCCGTCGTCACGCTCATCGGCACCCGCGTCGGGTTCCTGTTCTCCGGCGCTGTCGTCATCGAGTCACTCTTCTCCTATCCCGGACTGGGCAGCGTGCTGCGGGCGGCCGCCACAACCTCGAAGGACCCGCCCCTGCTCCTCGGCGTGGTCATCGTCACCTCGGTCGCCATCGTGGTGGCCAACGTCGTGACCGATGTCGTGTACACCTGGGTCGACCCACGAGTTCGCCTTGACTGACCGCCGGAGGCGCGGGTTCGCCGGCCGGTTCCTGCGCTCGCCCTCGGCCGTCGCCGGGCTCGTCCTGGTCGGCCTGATCGCGGCGCTGGGCCTGTTCGCCAAGGTGATCGCGCCGGGCCCACCCTTCGCCTTCGGCTTCCCGTCCGTCGGCTCGCCGAGCCGAGCCCATCTGTTCGGCACCGACGCGTTTGCCCGCGACATGCTCGTACTCGTCACACGCGGCATCCGTACCACGCTCACCGTGGTGGGGGTGGTGATGGCGGTGTCGCTCCCGATCGGTGCCGGGCTGGGTCTCACTGCCGGCTACGCCGGGGGCCTGCTGGACGCCATCATCACGCGGATCGCCGAGGTCTTCCAGGCCGTGCCCCGGTTCTTCCTGGCTCTTGTGGTCATTGCCGTCTATGGGCCCGGCGTCGACAAGATCATCCTGGTGCTGAGCCTGACCTCCTGGACGTTCCTGTGCCGCACGATGCGGGCCGAGACCCTCTCGGTCAAGCACCGGGCCTTTGTGGCCGCCGCCCGCGCCGCCGGCGCACGGGGCCCACACATCGTGGCCCGCCACATCCTCCCCCACGTTTTGCCTCGGGCCATCGTTGTGGTGATGCTCATGGGCTCGCGGGTGATCCTGATCGAGGCCGGGCTCGCCTTTTTGGGCTTGGGCGACCGGGGAAAGCCCAGCCTGGGCGTGCTGATGAGCGAATCGCAGGCCTACCTCCGGAACGCCTGGTGGCTCTCGGTGATCCCCGGGGTGGCCATCGTGATGCTGGTGCTCGGCCTCAACCTCCTCAGCGACGGGCTCAGCCGGGCCCTGGAGATCGAATCGGACGCCGGAGCGGCGCCGCGGGGATGGAACAGCCCGGGGCAGCATGCCGCCTGATGTCGGACCGGAGCGCTGCGGGCCCGCCCTCAGGCGGCCGACACGGCCGGAGCTGCAGCCGGGCCCGTCCAGGCCGGCAGCGTGTCCACGGCCGCGTTCACCGTCAGGTTTACCTGGGAGGAGCCGTCGGCCGCCATGGACCACACCTCCCCCGCACCACTGACGGGCGCCCGGTAGAACGCGATCCGCCGGCCGTCGGGCGACCAGGCCGGGGCCCCGTCGACGTGCGTGTCGTCGGTGAGCATCCGTTCGCCGGACCCGTCGGGAGCGACCACCGCGATACTGGCCCGTCCCCCCGCGGCGGCCTGGGAGAAGGCGATGTGGGCCGCGTCGGGCGACCAGTCGGGGTCGGTCTGTGCGGCGTCACCGGAGGCGGACACGGGCACGGGCCCCGAGCCGTCGGCGTTCATGACGAAGAGGCGGGCCGGGCCATCGCCCGACCGGCGCTCGAACACCAGGCGACGCCCGTCTGGCGACCACGAGGGGTCGGCGTCGACAACGCCCGCCGCTCCGGTCAGGGCCCGCTGGCCGGTCCCGTCGGCGTTCATCACCATGACGGCGCCGCCGCCGGCGGCCTGGCGGCGCTCGAAAGCGATGAGGCGACCGTCGGGCGACCACGACGGGTTGGCGTCGATGTCGGGGTTGTCGGTGAGGTTCCGCACGTCCGACCCGTCGGCCCCCATCACGAACACGTCCGTGTTGGTTCCGGCCTGGGTGCGCCCGAAGGTGATGTGGCGGCCGTCGGGCGACCAGTCCGGCGCGCTGTCATTGCTCGGGTCGCCCGTCAGCGGAGTGGCACCCGAGCCGTCGTTGCCCATGACCCAGATGTCGAAGTCCGAGCCGTCCGCCCGGTTGCTCATGAATGCGATCCGGGACCCGTCGGCCGCCGGTCTGGGGAGGGTGGTGGTGGTGCTGGGCGGGCTCGGATCGGCCTCACGCTTGGATGCGGAATGGCACGAGGTGAGCCCGACCGCGGCGAGGCACGCCGCCAACACGACCAGGGCGGATCGGAAATACCGCCTGACAGCGCGGGAAGGACCCGGGCGAACCCGGGCCCTTCCCTGCTGGTCCTGCTGCCTGCTTTCGGACCTCAGTTGCAGGATGCGGTCTCGATGTAGAGGCCGGTGTTGAAGTTGTTGAAGCCGCCACAACCGGCACGCCAGGCCCGGGTGCTGGAGGTCTCGTCGAAGTACAGCTGATAGGCATCGTCAGCGGACATCGCCTGGATCTGGTTGTGCTTGCTGGCGTAGTTGGCGCCGAAGGCGGTGTTCCACAGCCCGTCCATGACGGTGGAGCGCACTCCGGAAGGGTTGGTGAAGTTCGACGGGGCCCCGGCAGCCGGGATGCCGTCGGAGTGGTACTGGCGGCGCACGCCGATCACCGGGTCGTCGCCGTTGCAGTACGACACGGCCAGCATGTCGAAGTTGCGGGCCCCGGCCACCAGTGCGCCGGTGGTGTTGGTGCCGGCATCAGCCGCCACCTCGGCGTGGTTGCCGGTGCCGGCGCCCACGCTGATGCTCACGGGCGCCGCCGCCAACTGGGTCTTGAAGCCCAGGTAGAAGTTGTCCTGGCCACCGCTGACCCGGCGGGCGGCCCATGCCAGGGGCGTGCCGGCCGGCGGCATACCCGCCGCCCCGGTCGAACGCCGGATCAATGGTGCGCCGGACACCGTCCAACCGGCGTTGTCGAGCAGCGCGGCCGCACCCGCGGTGTCGAGGGTGGGGAGCGACGGTTGCGGCGCGTAGCCGGATACCTTCGAGTGGTAGGGGGAATCCGGCACCCGGCCCTTGCCGAAGTCGAGGCTGTTGAACAGCGCCGTCCGGTCGATGGCCATCGAGATGGCCCGGCGGACCGCCTTGCCCCTCGGCATCACCGAGCCGAGCGGCCCGGCCCCGTCGGGGTCGATGAGGGTGGGGTCGCCGAACAGCTCGTGGGTGTACGGGGCGTCCGGGGCCAAGGCCCCGATCGAGTTGGTGGTGGTGCCGTACTGCCAGAGGTGGAACGAGAAGGTGGTGATGCAGTTTCCACCACCGCTCCCACGGGGCACATCCGCCGTCGTGAAGTTGTTGGCGGGCGTGATGTCGGCGCTGGTCTGGTTGGGCGGCGTGATGGGCAGGACCCGGTTGTTGGCCGGGGTCCCCACGTCGATCGTGCCCGCCAGCAGGGCGTTCCCCGTGTCGCTCGTCGGCACCTGGATCAGGTTGTCGGCCAGCGGCAGGCCGGCGAGGTGGTACGGCGTGGCACCCACACCACCGGGGAGGCTGCGCTTGATGAACACCAGACGGGCAGCATTCACGCCCGCCGTGTCGCGCTCCTTGAACCGGAACGGCCCACTGCCCACCGGGCTCTTATTGCCAGCCGTGTCGGCCGGGAAAGCGACATCGCTGGTGGGGTTGTTCGCCGGGCAGCCCGAGGTGCTGATGTTGTCAGTGCCCGGTCCGTTCGGTGCCCGAGGATCAGGCGCAACGTAGTTGTCGAACCGGCACGGCCCGTAGACGTTCTCCGGGAGGATCGCTGCCTCGGTGACGTTCATCTGCTTGAGCAACGGGGGGTAGGGATACACGAAGTTGAACTGGACGACGCCCGCCGACGGAAGGGTGATGGCGCCCGCCGGCACGAGAGCCGCCGTTGTCCCGCCGCCCGTGCCCCCGAGGGCCGGGACCATCGACGGCCCGGTGCGGGACTGGTACTTGAACAGCGCCTCTTCGAAGGTGAACTTGACATCGCTGTTGAGGATGGGCGTGCCGTTGTGCCACACCATGCCCGGCCGCAGGGTGAAGGTGGCCGTCTGCTGGTCGGGTGAGATGGTCCAGCTGGCGGCCAGGTCGGGCTGGACGGTGTTGTTCTCGCCCCAGCGGGTCAGCCCGTTGAACATGTACTCCACGTTGGGATGGCTGGTGCCGCTGCTGGTGACCGCCGGGTTCACGAAGTTGTTGACCGTGACGTTGGCGACATTATTCGTGCCCGGAACTCGGAGTGTGCCGCCGGCGGCCAGCGCACAGCCGGCCTTTGAGGTGTCGCAGGCGAGCCGGTACCCCGAAGGCCCGGCGGTTCCGTTCCCACAGCTGCCCGCCACGCCCGCGGTCTGGATGACCGTATAGGTCCCCTTCTCGCTCAGGAGCTTGGCATCGACCAGCTGCTGCTGCGTGCTGGCATAGAAGCCGTTCTGGGCGCAGAACGTCTCCTCTGCCGTCCGGATGGTCTTGGCGTCGGTGGCGATGGCGGCCGAAGATCCCTTGTCGCCCACCCCTCGCACGGCGAAGACCACGACCGCCGACAGGACGCCGAGGATGATGATCACGACGAGCAGCTCGATGAGCGTGAACCCCCTCTCATCGTCAGGACGGTGGATCCTTCGGCTGAGTCGCTCTATCACGGTGACTGCCCCTCCTTATCGCGACGGACCCCCGGGGCGGCCCCTCGCAGTCGACTGGTCGACGCGATGTTGACAGTCGAACCTGAAGCCCGCCTGAAGCACAACTGAAGACTGCTGAAGAATTCTGAAGCTTCGCTGGCCGGGCGGGTGGCAACCAGGACGAACCGATCGGGATCGGTCGCGGCTACCCGCCCTTGACGTGTGTCAGCTATCACTGCTGACTGCGGCCGTGCACTCCTTCTGCCGGACGCCGGCGATGTGCTGGGTGTGCGTCTTGTACGATGCGGACTGAATCGCCGCCGGATTCCCCGTGGCCGCCTGCCGGACCGCCTTGACGACGGCGGCCACATCCGAACGGATCGACGGGGGGGCGTCGCCCGTCATCTCGTCGACGGTCGCACCCATCTGGGCCAGGAGCCGGCCGGTGGCGCCGGTGGCCGAGGACCCCTGCCCGGCGGCCAGGACGACAGCGTCGAACTGGGTCGCCAGCCCGCAGAACCGGGCGCTTTTCGCCGCCTCGCTCGCCGCGTTGCTCCCGCCCCGGCCGAAGGCGAGGAACCCGACGAGCGCCACGAGGGCGACGGCCGCCGCCGCCATCGCGATCCTGGTGTTGGGCGGCCCCCCCGCCGGCGACCGCTTGACCAGGCCCTTCGGCGGCTTGATCGCCCCCTTCGGCGGCCTGGGCCTGGCTGCCTTCGGCGGCTTGCCGGGCCCCTTCGGCGGCTTGCCGGCCTTCGGCGGAGGGGCGTTCGTCTTGCTTCCGATGGACGAGAAGTCCAGGGGCTCGGTCATGATCCTGTCGTCCTTGCCTCGAATGCGTCCCTTGCCTCGAATGCGTCGCGCAACCCGCCAGCCGGCGTGCCGACGGACCGGGCGACGGTGCATATTGCCACGATCAGGCGTCCAGCCATCTTCAGCATTCTTCAGGCCACCTTCAGTGTTGCTTCAGCCGGGACTGCAAAGCTTTCCATGGTGGGCCGGACTTCGGCCGTGCTGCCTTCGACGGCATCTTGTGGGAGAAGCGACGATGATCAGCCGAATCGGCGAGATGAAGGGCAGAGGCCAGGAGGGGTTCACGCTCATCGAGCTCCTCGTCGTGATCATCATCCTCGGCGTGTTGTCGGCGGTGGTGGTCTTCGCCGTGCAGGGCACCGGCGACAAGGGCTCGTCGGCCGCCTACGCCACCGACGCCAAGACGGTACGCACCGCCGAGGAGGCGTTCTGCGCCAACAAAGGTCGCTACGGCACGGAGGACGAACTGCTGTCCGGCAAGCTCCTCAGCAGCAAGTCCGACTACCACGCCATCACGCTGGGCAGCGGCGGGCCGTGCACCGGTGCCGGCGTCGCCAGCCAGTCGTCGTACCAGATCACCTGCAACGTGGTCGAAGCGGGATGCGGGGGCGGCGGCGCGGTGGCCACCGGCGGCACACTGGTAGTGGGCGAGACCTTCTCCAGCAACACCACCACCAACGTGGCATCGTCGACCGGCGGCGGCACCCACGCCTGGTGGGAGGGCATGTACAACGGCCTCATCGCCCTCGACGAGGCGGGGAACCCCTCCCCCGAGCTGGCCACGGTGGTACCGACGGTGGCCAACGGCGGGATCACCAACGGCGGCGCCACCTACACGCTGACCCTGCGCCAGAACGTCCAGTGGCACGACAGCACCGTTGCCGTCCCGCATTATCTCGATGCCGACGACGTGAAATTCACGTTCGAGAAGGTCCTGCTCAAGTACCATGCCCGGGCCAGGAACATGGCCACTCCCCTCGGGTACAACGCCACGACCTGCTTGGCCGCCAACATCGTCGCCACCAACGGCGCCGGCAGCAACGGGGGCACAGTGGTCTTCAACTTCACCGCCCCGTACATCCCGTTCCTCAAGCAGCTGAACGTGACCGAAGGGGCGATCAACCCCGGCAACTCGATCCCCGGGTTCACGGTCGGCGTGGCCGGCTGCCCGACCCAGGCGAACACGGACGCGGTGAAGGTGGGCACCGGGCCGTTCAAGTTCAGCAGCATCAACAGCCCGTCGGCGGGTGACGGCAAGGTCGTGAAGAACCCCAACTACTGGAAGCCGGGCCTGCCCTACCTCGACGGCATCCTGATGCGGCCGTACACGGCCGACGCGGCCCGCACCACCGCCCTTCAGAGCGGCGCCGTCGACTTCGTGTGGGACGTCCCCAACCCCGATGTGGCCAGCTTCACGGCCAGCTCGTCGTTCAAGACCGTCGCCACGCAGTCACTCGGTGGCGGGCCGAACTCGGTCGACCAGGTGATCTTCAACCTGAAGGCGAGCGGGAGCTCGGTAGCCACCGTGGCCGACGGCACGGCCGCCGACCACCCGATACTGGGTGACGTCAACGTGCGCAAGGCGATCTTCCAGGCCCTCAACCGCGACCAGTACCTCAACACCGGCCGCAACGGCATCGGCTCCGTCTCCAAGTCGCCCATCTCCAGCCAGATCTTCGGTGCCGAGACCGACATCCCGCTACCGGCCTTCAGCGTGTCCGCCGCCGACGCCCTGCTCGACGCAGCCGGGTGGAACGGCCCTCGCACGACGATCGGTACCCAGACCAACGTCCGCACCGCCCTCGGTCACCCGAATCCTGCGATTGCCGATGGTACGGCGCTCACCATCCGCTTTCTCCAGGGCTCCACCACCTTCGACGCCCGGGTGGCCGTCATCAAGTCGAACCTGGCCACCGTGGGCATCAACATGCCGGTGACGGTGAACACCACCACCGCTACCACCCAGGTGTTCACCAACCGGGACTTCGACCTGTACATCCTCAACTACGCCAACGGCTACGACCCCCACATCGGGGTGCGCCGCCAGTACGCCATCGACCAGATCAGCACCACGGGCACGCCCAACAACGCGGCCGGCTACCGCAACGTCGCCGTCGACGCCGACTTCGACACCGCCGCGCAGACGCTCGACACCACCACCCGGTACAACCTGTACCACGACTTCCAGACGCGGGTGGTGGCCGACCTCCCGTACGTCTGGATGATCGAGACGCCGAACGTACGCGGCTACACCACCCAGTGCAAGGGTTTCGTGGTCTGGACCGGGCTGTTCGCCGAGTCGGCGAGCTGCCACCGGTAGGGGGGAGGAAGGCGCGCGGCCCCCGGGCTCGACGCCCGCGGGCGTGCGTTGCTGCGATGCTGTGGGCGGTGAACCGCCGCTACGTCGTTCGGCGCCTGCTCCAGGTGGTCCCGACGGTGCTCGGGATCGTCACCCTCAGCTTCGCCCTCGTCCACCTGACGCCGGGTGACCCGGCCCGCGAGTTCGCGGGGGAGGGGGCCGACCAGGCCCAGATCGATGCCGCCCGCTCGTACCTCGGACTCGACCGGCCGGTGCCGGAGCAGTTCACCACCTACCTGCGCCACCTCCTCCACGGCGACCTCGGTACGTCGTACGCACAGCGGATGCCGGTCACCGAGGTCATCGGCATCCGCCTGTCGGCGACGCTGCTGCTGACCGGGACCGCCCTGGTGGTGTCGACGGTGGCAGGCGTCGGCTTCGGCGTCCTGGCCGCCCGCCGACCCCTCCGCTGGCTCGACAACGCGGTGAGCACGGCGTCGCTGCTCGTGTACTCGCTGCCGGCGTTCTGGCTGGCCCAACTGGCGATCATGGCGCTCGCCCTGAAGGTCCACCTCTTCCCGGCCGGGGGGATGACCGACGCGCGGGAGGCCTACACGGGGCTGGCCGCTGCCCGCGACATCGCCCACCACCTGGCCCTCCCGGCCCTCGTCCTGGCCCTTTCGGAGACCGCCCTGGTGGTCCGGGTCACGCGGGCCGGCCTGCTCCAGCAGGCGGGCCAGGAGTATGTCCGGTCGGCCCGGGCCAAGGGCCTCCCGCAGGAGCAGGCCGTGGCCAGGCACGCCCTCCCCAACGCGCTCCTGCCGGTGCTTACCATCGTGGGCAGCCGGGTCGGGTACCTGGTCTCCGGCGCCGTGCTCGTGGAGAGCGTCTTCGGCTGGCCCGGCCTCGGGAAGGCCCTGGTCGACGCGGCCCAGGCCGGCGACCACCCGGTGATCCTCGGCATGGTGCTGCTCGTCTCCGCCACCGTCGTCACCGCCAACCTGGCCACCGATATGGCCTGCGCCTGGATCGACCCCCGCATTGCCGCCCGCTGAGGCGCCGGCCGCCGGCCGGAGCGCGTCACGACTCCGGGTCGCCCTCCGGCGGGTGGGCCACAGCCCCACCGCGGTGGTGGGGCTGGCGATGACGGCGCTGGTGGCGGGCGTCGCCGCCTTGGCCGGGCGGATCGCCCCCGACTATCCGTTCACGGTTTCGACGCCCGACGCCCTCCGACCCCCGTCGGCCCGGCACCTGCTCGGCACCGACCAGTTGGGGCGGGACCTGTTCACCAACGTCGTGCAGGGCGCCCACACGTCCATGCGCATCGTGGCCGGCGTGGTGGTCATCTCGTCGGTGGTCGGCATCATGGCCGGCTGCGTCTCCGGCTTCCGGGGCGGCCTGGTGGACGACGTGGTCATGCGGGTGGTGGAGACGGTGCAGTCGGTTCCCCGCTTCTTCGTCGCCGTCCTCGTGACCGGGTGGTTCGGCGCCGGGGCCCGGACGATGACTGTGCTGCTCGGCCTCACCTCGTGGCCGGTGCTGGCCCGGGTGGTGCGGGCCGAGACCCTCTCGCTGCGCGAGCGCGAGTTCGTCACCGCCGCCCGCACGATGGGGGCGTCCGACCTGCGGATCGTCGCCCGTCACATCGTGCCCAACGTGGCGCCCACCGCCTTGGTCATGGCCGCCGTCACCGGGTCGCGGGTAGTCCTGCTCGAGGCGGGCCTGGCCTTCCTCGGCCTAGGCGACCCCAACTTGGCGAGCTGGGGTGCGCTCATCAACAACGCCCAGCCCTACCTGGCCCGGGCGTGGTGGATGTCGGTCTTCCCGGGAGCGGCCATGGCCATCTCGGTCCTCGGGATGAACCTCCTCGCCGACGGCCTCACCGATGTTTTCGGCCCGTCCGCCGGCGGCGCCAGCCTGGGAGGGCGGTCGGCGCCGGCTGATTGAGCGTGTCCGCCCGGTGGCGATGCGCGACGCTATCGGGTCGACCCGGCTGGCTCCGCGAGCTTTTCGTTCGTGCCTCGGAGTCGGTGCACGCCTCGGGCGCCGCCGTCGGCTCGAGAATGTCGCTCGAACCGTCGCTGGTCCGGTTGAGCCCAAGCTCCTCGTGCGTGTGTGCGCCCAAGGACTGACAATCAGCCCCCGATGCCCGCCTCCAATGATCCTTCCCGCCCGGTTGGCTCCTCCTGCGGACCGCTCCCTATTGCTCGCCGGACCCCGAGCCGCTGGAACAGTTCGTCTGGCGGTAACCGTCGATACGCTGGCGCTGCTCGAGGAATGCGGCGGCGTGAATACCGGCCGGATTCCCGCTGGCGGCATCCCGCAATGCCTTTACCGTGGCCGCCACGTCCGAACGGATCTCGGCGGGGGCGGTCGTCGTCATCTCGGCCATCGACACGCCCATCTGCGCGAGGACGTCCTGGATGACCGGGCCCGGGACACCCACCAGATCAGCCCCCTGCGCCGCATTCCGAACGACGCGGTCGAAGTCGTTCGCCACTTCGCAGTACCGAGCGCCCGCCGCGACCTGCCCCATGTCGACAGCCGGCTTCGTCCCTCCCCGGCCAAAGACCAGGACGCCCGCCGCGACGACCACGACTACGCCAGCCAGCACTCCCCCCATCCGCGCCCTGGATGACCACCCGATGCGCTTGGGCGGCGCCTTCGAGGCCTTCTGCTCGCTCCTGGGGGCCTTCGGTCCCCGCCTCGGGACTTTCGGCGGCGGAGCCGGGGCCTTCGCTCCTACCGACGAGAAATCCAGAGGCTCGCTCATGTGCCGGCCGTCCTTGCCTCGAAGGCGTCGCGCAACCCCTCGCCGAACAGGTTGGCGGCGAGGGCGACGATCACGATCGCCATGCCGGGAATGATAAGCAGCCTCGGGGTGGAGTAGAACGAGGCTCGCGCGTCGGCAAGCATCGAGCCCCACTCGGGGTGCGGTGGACGGGCGCCGAAACCCAGGAACGACAGCGTGGAGAGCGCTAGCAGCGTGCGGCCCACGTCGAGCGTGGCGAGCACGACCACCGGGCTGAGCAGATTCGGCACGATATGTCGGGCGGCCAGGCGCAGGCGGGAGCAGCCGAGCGCCCGGGACGCCCGTACGAAGTCGCGTTCGCGCAGCGACAACGTCGCTGCGCGAACGACCCTCGCCTGGCCGGTCCATCCCAGCGCAGCCAGGACGAAGACCAGCTTCTGCGGGCCGCCGCCCAGGAACTTCACCGCCACCATGGCCACGATGACGAACGGCAGCGTCTGGATGACCTCGATGACGCGCATCACCGCGCTGTCGACGATCCCTCCCCTCATGCCCGCCACGATGCCCATGATCAGACCCAGGACGGTGACCATCAACGTGACCGCCAGGGTGAGTGCCACCGACGACCTTCCCCCGTAGAGCACCCGCGACAGCATGTCCCGCCCGATGGTGTCCGTCCCGAGCGGGTGGGCCCAGCTGAACGGAGCGAGACGCTCCGGCACGTTGGTCTCCAGCGGGTCGCGCAGACCGAGCCACGGCGTGGCCGCCAGCACCAGCCCGACCGCAGCGAGAGCGACCGCGCCGACGACCGCCGCCGGGTCCCGCAGGAATCCGCGAACCACTCGACTCGAGCCGCGCCGCGAGCGACCGCCGCTCAGCGGGACCGCTCCCCACGGAATCCTGGTGGCGGCCAGCCGGCCTGCCATCAGGCGGTCGCCCCGAGGCGGACACGGGGGTCGAGCCCCGGATAGGTGAGGTCGACGAGCAGGTTGAAGGCGATTACCACGACTCCGGCGAACAACACCACGCCCTGTGTCATGGGGTAGTCGGACGAGCCGACGGCCTGCAGCGTGAGGTTGCCGATGCCCGACCGGCCGAAGATCAGCTCCACCACCACCGCTCCTTCGAGGAGTCGGGCCAGCACGCTTCCCAACACCGTGATCACCGGCAGGAAGGCGTTCCGTAGGGCGTGGGCCAGAACAGTGGCCAATTCGGTGAGACCCTTGGCGCGGGCCGTGCGGATGTAGTCGTGGCGGAGCTCCTCGACCAGCGCCCGCTGCAGGAGTCGGGAGATGAGGGCGGTCGGGCCGACGGCGAGTGTCAGCGCCGGCAGCACCATGCTGCGCGCCCCGACCGACCCGACCACGGGCACCAGGTGGAGCCGGACCGCGAACACGTAGATGAGCAGGTAGGCCAGGAAGAACCCGGGGATCGACGCCCCGGCCAAGGTCGCGATCCGCAGTCCCTGCTGCCACCAGCGCCCCCTGAGCACGGCACCGATGACGCCGATCGGAACCGACAGAGCCAGCACGAGCAGTGTGGCGGCGGCGGCCAGCCCGACGGTGGACGGAACCGCCGCCCGTATCGCGTCACCGACGCCCTTGCCGGGAAGCACGATCGATTCCCCCAGGTTGCCGTGTGCCGCACGCCCCAGCCACTCGCCGTAGCGGACGAGCAGGGGACGGTCGAGCCCGAGCTGATGGTGGACGGCGGCGATCTGCTCGGGCGTGGGGACCTCGCCGGGTTCCAGGCCGCCCTCGGCCAACCGGGCGGACGGGTCGCCGGCGAGCGAGCCCAAGAGGAAGACGAGAAAGGAGAGGCCGAGCAACGTCGGCCCGGCGACTAGCAGTCGCCGGGCCGCGTACCGGCCCCTCCCCTCCGTCATCCGATTAGGGCTTCGTGAGACTCACCCACCGCTGGCTGGTCTGGGACGGGTGGGGATCCCCCAGGTTGACGTTGCTGTTCATGCCGTAGACCCGGTACTGGCCGACGACCGGGATGACGACATTGGTCTCGTTCTGACCCACGAGCACGCGCATCATGTTGGCTGCTGCCTCCTGGTTCTTGTCGTTCTGCGTCGCCGCTGCTGAGGCGGCAACGTAGCCGCTGGTCAGGACGCCGGCGGTGTAGACCGCCGGCGACGAGTCCATCGGCCCCAACACCGCTCCAGGTGAGGTGCACGGGGTCTTCCCGAAGGGGAAGGTGCCGTTGCCGTTTCCAGCGGTGTCAGCGACAGGAGCGGCACTCACACCGTTCGTGCCGTCAGCCGGTGCAAACCGGAAGTTCCCGGACTCGTTGCTGCAGGCCTGGCGCAGTACCGGCAGGAAGGCGGCGTTGGCGTCGTTCTGGTTTGGCAACTCGAGGTCGAAGTCCCACATCGAGCTGGCGTACATCTGGCCCCGACCTACTCCCCCGCCACCGGGGCAGGCAGCGGTGAGGCCGTCGCAGTTGCCCCGCTGGGTGACGAGGTTGATGCCGGCATCCTTCATGTCCCCTGACATGAGGTCGTACTCGGTTTGGGGCACCAGCGAAATGCCGATCATGTAGAGGTCGAGCTGTCGGCCGACCGCGAACCTGCTGTCGCCGTTCCACTTGCGGATCTCGTTCGTGGCGCAGGTCGTTCCGGCCGTAGGTGCACCGTTGCCGCAGGTCCACCCGTCGGTATCCAGCGTGCTCCGCGCGAGCGTGAGGTTGGTCACAGGCGCCGGCACCGAGTTGGCGAAGGTACCCAGGATCCCTGGCGGGGACATCCACCGGCCGGGCTGGGCGTTGCCGTCGAAGATCGAGGTGACGATGTCGGCCCGGTCGATGGCCAGCGACGCCGCCTTCCGCACCGCGGGGTCGGTGCCGATGTTGAACGTGTAGTTGGGCGGCGTCGACGGGCCCGCGGTGCCGGCGGTAATGCTGGCCGGTGAGGTCTTCACCACCTTGTTGACGTAGATCAGCGCGTTCTGACCGAACGGGGCGGTCACGACACGCTTGCCGGCGGTCTGGAGCGTCGTCACGTCGAGTGGATTGAGGTCGATAACCATGTCGTACTGACCGGATTGCAGACCCAGGGTCCGGGCCGCCGGCTCGCTGATGAAGGTGTAGTTCATGCCGGCGACCTGGGCCTTGGGACCCCAGTAGTTCGGGTTCATGACGAACGACGCGGTGCCGCCGCCCTGCGGGCTGGTGAAGCTGTAGCTCACGTATTTGAACGGGCCGGTGCCCTGCGGCGTACCGCTGACGGGCGGCGAGGTCGAAGCGACGGCGACGACGCTCGCACCGGCTCCGAGCACCTTCGTGCCGGCGGGAATGCCAGCCGTACTGCCGTCGAGGTGGCGACCGAGGGACCGGGGGCTGGAAAGGCCGGGGGTCTGCTCCCCGGCCGGAGCCTGGAACGGGTTACCGGCACCGTCGCGGAGGACCTCGGCGATGGCGCCCTTCGGGTGCAGGACCTGCTCGGGGAAGCGGAGGTTGGCGGCCCTCGGGGTGAAGTCGACCGTGAACTCGTCGATCCTCTCCACCGAGTCGAACAGGCAGAGCTGCGTCGCGGACGTACAGGTCGGGGTGACGACGGTGGCCGAGAGCGCCCGGGTGAAGCCCAAGGTGTTCTCGCCGGAGCTGGGTGAGCCGCTAAGTGGCTGGCGGTCACGCCACGTCCAGATCACGTCGTCGGCGTTGAAGGGCTGGCCGTCGTGGAACGTCACACCCGTACGCAGATGGAAGCGCCACGTGTCGTTGCAGAACGGGCGGTCGGCGATGCCACCGCAGGTGGGGTAGGCCGTGGGCGTACTGGGCAGGGCGGACGGCGCGGGGGTGTTGCCGGGAGCCGTCGTGCGACTGGTGCCTACGGCGATCCGCTCCCGGGACACGGCCAGTCCGCCGGTGATCGAGTAGTCGGAGTTCATGATGAGCAGCGGCTCGTTGAGGTTGGAGTTCAACGGGTAGACGAAGGCACTGGAGCTGTAACCGGATCCCGAGTTGGTGTCGCTGAACTGCCACTGGTCGGCGTTGGCGGCGACGTTGACCGTGCCCATGGTGCTGGTGGTGATCGAGTAGCCGGAGTTGCTGTTCGCCGCTGGGCCACAGGTGCCACCGCTGTTCAGGCTGACCTCGCTGTAGCCCGACTTCTCACTGAGGAACTGCTTGTCGACGAGGTCCTGCTTGGTCCCGTAGAAGCCGAACTTGGCGCAGTATGCCTCCTCGGCCGTGCGGATCGTCTTGGCGTCCGTCGACAAGGCCGCCGATTGCCCCTTGTCGCCCACGCCGTTGACGGCGAAGACCACGACGGCGGACAGGACCCCGAGGATGATGATGACGACGAGGAGCTCGATCAGGGTGAAGCCGCCCTGGTTCCTGCGGTCCCTCATCTCGCCGATGCGGTTGATCACGTCGCCACTCCTCTGTCGCCTGGAGGCCAATGAGCCCGGATGGGCGTCGCCACAGATGCGCTGCGCCAATCCTCGCGTCCCAGCCTGAAGCCACCCTGAAGGCTGGCTGAAGAATCCTGAAGACGATGGTGACTCCCGCCACCAGGAGCGATGTCCTCGTCACCGAGGAGCAGGTCCGCGTTCGGGGTCGTAGACCACCGGATCACCGCGACGTCGAAGAGGAAGGCGTAGCTGCCTCGCGGGGGGTTCGTCACGGGATCCCGCGCCGTACACTCCGGGCATCGAGTTCTACTGGTGGAAACGCCCACCCAAACAGCATCACCTGGTCCCCGTTGCGGGTGCCCCCCTGCTGTCGGTCAGCGATCTGCGCGTGCAGTTCCGTACCGACCAGGGCGTCCTCAAAGCGGTCGACGGCGTCTCGCTCGAGTTGGCCGAGAACGAGGTGCTCGGCATCGTCGGCGAATCGGGCTCCGGCAAGAGCGTCACCGCCCTGGCGGTGATGGGCCTCCTCCCGCGCACGGCGAGGGCGTCCGGTACGGTCAAGTTCCGCGGTCACAGCGTTCTCGACATGAAAGAGGCCGAAGCCTGCGCCCTCCGGGGCGCACAAATCGCCATGGTGTTCCAGGACGCCCTGGCCGCGCTCAACCCGCTGCACCGGGTCGGGCACCAGGTGGCGGAGGCCATCCGGGTGCACCATCCCGAGGTGAGCCGGCGTGACGCGCTGGCCCGGGCGGCCGGGCTGTTCACCCAGGTCGGAATCCCGAACCCGAACGACCGCGTCCGGCAGTACCCGCACGAGTTCTCGGGTGGCATGCGCCAGCGGGCCCTGATCGCCATGGCCATCGCCAACGACCCCGAAGTGCTGATCGCCGACGAGCCGACCACCGCCCTCGACGTCACCACCCAGGCCCAGGTGCTCGAGGTGCTCAAGGCGGTGCGCCAACGGACGCGCTCGGCCATGATCCTCATCACCCACGACCTGGGGGTGGTGAGCGGAGTAGCCGACCGGGTGATGGTGATGTACGCCGGCAAGGTGGTGGAGACGGGAACAGTTGCCCAGGTGCTCGAGCAGCCCGAGCACCCCTACACGCTCGGCCTTCTGGCGTCGCGCCCGCGCATCGAGCAGGGCGGTCGCCTCGAGCGGGTCCCGGGCCAGCCCCCCTCCCTCGTTGACGTGCCCTCGGGGTGCGCCTTCCACCCCCGTTGTCCGTTCGCCCGCCAACCCGACCCCTGTGCAACTGCGGTCCCCGAGCTCCCGCCGGGCTCGGTGCGTGGCCACGTATCGGCCTGCCATTTTGTTGGGAACCTCGGCCCCGCCCACGTCCCCGACGCGGCAGCGTCGGCACGAGCGGCGCCGTGACCGCAGCCGCCACGAGTGGTCCCCTGCTCGAGGTCAGCGACCTCGTCAAGCACTTCCCCGTGCGCACCGGCCTGTTCCGGCGCGCCGGCGACGGGGTCCACGCCGTCTGCGGCGTGTCGTTCGCCGTGGGCCGGGGCGAGACCCTTGGCGTCGTGGGCGAATCGGGGTGCGGCAAGTCCACCACCGGGCTCCTCTCCCTCGGTCTGCTCCCCCCCACCTCGGGATCGGTCCACTTCGACGGCCGGGAAGTGTTCGCGCTGGCGCCGAAGGAGCTGCGCCGCCTGCGCCGGCGGATGCAGATCGTCTTCCAGGACCCGTTCGCCTCCCTCGACCCCCGCATGACGGTGGGCGCCAGCATCGCCGAGCCGCTGCGGGTCCACCGCCTCTACCGCAAGGGGGGCAGGGAGCGGGTACGGGAGCTGATGGGGCTGGTCGAGCTCGACCCCGACGACGCCACCAGGTACCCGCACGAGTTCTCGGGCGGGCAGCGCCAGCGCATCGGCATCGCCCGGGCCCTCGCCCTCGAGCCCGACCTGGTCGTGCTCGACGAGCCTGTGTCCTCGCTCGACATGTCGATCCAGGCCGGGGTGATCAACCTGCTGGCCGACCTCCAGGAACGCCTCGGCGTCGCATACCTGTTCATCGCCCACGACCTGTCCGTCATCCACCACATCTCGCATCGGGTCGCCGTCATGTACCTCGGCAAGATCGTCGAGACCGGTACGGCCGCCCAGGTGTTCGGGTCGGCGGCCCACCCCTACACGCAGGCGCTGCTGTCGGCCGTGCCGCTCACCGAACCGTCACGGGAACGGGTGCGCCAGCGGATCGTGCTGTCCGGCGAGATGCCCAGCCCGGCCGCCCCGCCGTCGGGCTGCCGCTTCCGCACCCGGTGCTGGAAGGCGCAGGACATCTGCACGTCGCAGGAGCCGGAGCTCGTGGACCGGGGCCAGGGCCACCCGGTCGCCTGCCACTTCGCCGACACGACGATGAGCGTTCCGGCGACCGCCGTTGGGGCGGTGGTGGGCGCCGAGGTGGTCTGATCAGACGTGCGAGGCCGCCGCGCAATAGCTGTTCTGCTATACTGGGTGCCCAATGAAGGGTGGCCAGCTGATCCGGGAAGCACGGAAGCGAGCAGGCTTACCCCAGGTTGAGCTGGCCCGCCGGGCGGGCACGACGCAGTCTGCCATCGCCCGCTGGGAGGCCAACGAGGTTTCGCCGAGCGTGGAGAAGCTCGTCGAGCTGCTCCGGGCGTGCGGGCTCGACCTCGACGTGGCGCTGGTCCCCTACGACGACCACGATTGGACACTGGCCCAGGGGAGCCTACGGCTCACGCCTGAGCAGCGAGTTGACGGCCTGGTCCACCTCGTCGACATCGTGGACGAGGCCCGACGCTCCCTGGCCAGTGGCTGACCCCGCCCCATTCCGACCCGAGGACATCGTCGCCACCCTGGAGCGCCACCACGTCGCGTACGTGGTGATCGGCGGCTTTGCCGCGGTCATCCACGGCGCCCCATACATCACCCGGGACGTGGACATCACGCCGAGCGCGGCGCCCGACAACCTCACCCGACTTTCCGCCGCGCTCCGCGAGTTGGAGGCTCGGGTGCGGGCGGCCGATCTCCCGGAGGGACTGGCGTTCGATCATGATGCGGCCTCGCTCGCCCGGGTGGGGGTTTGGAACCTCGTCACCGCCGCCGGCGACCTGGACATCTCCTTCATCCCGACAGGTACTACCGGCTACGACGACCTGCGCCGGGACGCCGTGGCCGTCGAGATCCACGGCACGCGGGTGAGGGTCGCCTCGCTCGCCGACGTGGTGCGCTCCAAGGAGGCAGCCGGTCGGCCCAAGGACCGCCTGGCCCTGCCCGTGCTCCGCCGGCTCCTGGAGGAGACGCTACGGCGGCGTTAGCAACGCCGGGGAACCAACCGCCTACAGCACCTTCGCTCGACGCCAGGCTCAGTTACCCGAGGGAGAAGGCACCGGCTCGAACGCCACAGGAGCGGGGCGTTTCACCTCCTCCGGGTGCACGGTCCACAGGACCGCCTCCTCGTAGGCGACCACGCCCATCGCCACCAGGTTCGACAGCGACGCCTCGAGCGTTTGCATGCCGGTGCGCTGACCCGTCGACACCAGGTTGCGGATCTGGCGGGTTTTCCCCTCCCGGATGAGGTTGCAGATGGCGCCGGTGCCGATAAGGACCTCGAACGCCGCCACCCGCCCGCCGCCGATCCGGGGGATCAGCTGCTGGTTGAGGATGCCCGCCAGCGTATGGGCGAGCTGGAGGCGGACCTGCGGTTGCTGTAGGGAAGGGAACACGTCGACGATCCGGTCGAGCGACTGTGCAGAGTCGTTGGTGTGAAGGCTGGCGAACACGAGGTGGCCGGTCTCGGCGATGGTAAGGGCGGCCTGGATGCTCTCCGGGTCGCGCATCTCGCCCACCATCACAACGTCGGGATCCTCCCGTAGGGCGGCCCGCAGCGCGCCGGCGAACGAATCGGAATCCGAGCCGATCTCCCGTTGGTTGACCGCGGACCGCTTGTGGGAGTGGATGTACTCGATCGGGTCCTCGATGGTGAGGACGTGAACCGCCCGGTTGGTGTTGATGTGATCGATCATGGCGGCGAGCGAGGTGGACTTGCCCGAACCGGTCGGGCCGGTGACGAGCACCATGCCCTTCGGCAACCGCACCCACTCCTCCACGATCGGAGGAAGGCCCAGTTCTACGAAGGAGGGGATGGCGAAGGGGATCACCCGCATGGAGAGGGCCGAGCTCCCCTTCTGCAGGAAGGCGTTGCCGCGTACCCGGGCCTTTCCGGCCCAGCTGAAGGCGAAGTCGATCTGCCGGGACCGGTGGAAGCGCTCGGCCAGCTCCTTGCCGAGGACGCTCAGGACCAACTTGTCGACCTCGGCAGCATCTAGGACCTTCGTGCCCAGACCGCGCAGTCCACCGTCGACCCGCACGAGCGGCGGAGCGCCGGCAGTGAGCAGGAGATCGGTGCCCCGCGCTGCCCAGACTGCTTCGAGCAAGGGCTCGATGTGCGCGGTAGACGGCATGGATCGATGGTACCCATACCAGCGGACACCTTCTAGTGGCGAAGGAATACCTTGCCCCAGGCGAGGCGTCCGAGGATCAGGCCCGGGACCTGGCGGGCAGGGCCGGGTCGGCTAGG
>JAHFUS010000105.1 GCA_023264975.1 Actinomycetes bacterium
GACTTCGACGACTACTGGCGGTTCCACCTGGACCAAGAACGAAGCCGGGTCCACGAATCCCGCTACTCGAACGAGGTCATCCCGCTGGCTGCGTAGTCACTCCTGCGGAGCCGCACCCAATTAATAAAGAGCCAGAGCGCAGACGTTGAACGAGTTCAGGGGCCGGTGTACTGGCAGTTTCGTAACCCGGGCGCCCGGCACGACGCGTCGGTGCGATCCGGCATCGTGTGGCCAACTGGTCCGATCCAGCTCGTCTCAACAGGACGCGACGACAGGCGTTGTCCGACAGCACGCTGGCGAGTCCCGCGGCGTCGGTGACGGCACGGCCAAGTGCGCCGAGCGAGCCGGAACCGATCCGAGGCGGCGGTGTGTGAAGATCGACGGATGGTTGCCGCTTCGAAGGCCGGCGCCCGATGCCCGGGCCAAGGTGCTGCGGTGCCTGCACCACCACGGGTGCCGGTGCGGGCCAGTTTCGGCCGTGATGACTCGCTCGACAGTGCTGGACCGGCTCTACGCGCCCGAAGTCGCCCGGGCTGGCGGCCAGGTCTCTGAGGGAATTGGATGAGGTCCCCGTCGCCGACGAGGCAACGACGTGGTGCCGGGGTGCGCCCTCGACCAGACGCCGCCACGTTGCGCCGCCTCTACGTCGACGAGGACTTCCCGATGGCGGCGCTATGCCAGCGCTTCGGCGTGGGCCGCGACCGGCTACGCGTCTTGCTGGGCGAAGCCGGCATCGCGATCCGGTCCCGACGCGAGACCGGGCGCCGGCGCCAGCTTGTTCCCCCCGCTGCCGCCGAGCTGCGTCGCATGTACGACCAGGAGCGCATGTCGGCGACGACGATTGCCGGGCGCCTGGGCGTCAGCGGACAGACCGCCCTGCGGTGGCTGACCGACGCGGGGATCCCGCTTCGGTCCTCGCCACTGAAAGGGCGAAGACGGGGCGAGCAGACGCCGGTGGCGCGTCCGCACGCTACCGACATTTCCCGCATGTACGTAGAGCAGGGCCGTTCCCTCGAGGATGTGGCCGCCGAACTCGGCGCCACGGTCCACCTAGTGCGCACGTGGATGGACGAGGACGGCATTCCCCGGAGGCCCGCCGGCGGTTCACGAGGGAGGCCCCGGCAGCCACCGTCCCGCCGCAAGCCGCCGCCGGCGGACGAGGAGCTCCGGCGACTGCGGGTCCTGGAGGGCTGGACGGTCCGCGAGCTCGCCGAGCACTTCTCGGTGCACCCCGGTACCGTGCGCCGGTGGCTTGCGGACAAAAGCATCCCCCGCCGCCGCGGGAGGGGTGCCCTCCCCGGCATCTCGGTGGCCGACGTCGTGGAGCGGTACCGCATCGGGACGATGACGGCGGCCGAACTCGCCCGCCAGACAGGTCTTCCCTACGAGCGTGTGGTCCTGGAGCTGCGTGAGGCAGGGGTGATGGACCGCCGCCGCCGGCCTCGGCACGTGTCACCGGCTCAGGCCGACCGAATCCGCGACCTATACCTCGTGCATCACCGCACGCTCGAGGGCATAGCCGAGGTGGTCGGTGTGTCGGTGCACCTCGTGCGCCGCCAACTACGCGCCGTCGGCGTCGCCATAACGCCACGGGGCGGGGCAGCGCGCGGGGAACGGCGGGAGGCGCCGGTCGAGGAGGTGCAGCGGCTCTACGTCGACACGGGCCACACCGCCGAGGAGACCGGTGAGGTCCTCGATGTGCTCGGCGGGGTGGTGCTGCGAACCGGCCACGATCATGGACTGCCCATCCGCCCCGGCGGCAGGCCGATCATCCCCGCCGAGGTGCGCCTCATAGAGGCGCTCTATGCGGACGATGAGGTGCGCGAAGCGATGGAGCGCCACGGCCTGCCTCAGCGCCCGCCCATCGGGGGGATCGCAGTGCGCTTTCCCGTGCCGGTGCCGCTCACGCCCTCCCTGCTCGCCGATCTCTACCACACGGCCGGGTGCTCGACGCCTCAGATCGAGCTGCTCACCGGCCAGGCCCGGGCGTTGGTGGAAGCCCGGATGCACCATTGGCAGATCCCGCTGCGCCCATCGAGACGGCGCTCGCCTGCCCTGACCCGTTACCGCAGAGCGCGGCGTCTAGCGTGGCTCGAACAGGTGGTGGTGGTGTATGAGCGGACCCATTCGACGGCCGTCGTGGCGGCCGAGTTCGGCTGTGCTCACGAAACGGCCCGGCGCTGGTTGGTGGAGGCGGGAGTGCCGGTCCCCGGTCGAGGGCGGTGGCGCTGTGGTCCATCCCGACACCTTCAGCACTAGGCCGGGCTCCGCCGCCGCTGAGGTCTGGTGGGCGGAGTCGTAGCCGTCCAATTCCGGGGCCTGTCGAGCCGGTGGGTGACCAGTTCGGAGCGCGACATCCTGAAATCGGCCGCGCACTCGTCGAGCACCCCCGTGATCCGCCGGGGCCGCGACGTCCCCTACCGCACGTTGCGCCGCTGGTCTTGGCCAATGCCGGCTACGGGCAAAGCACGGCGACGGTGCGGGTCAACGACGGCGAGCCGGGCGTGGCGCTCCGGGTGGACTTCGGCAAGATGGGCCTGGTCCCCGACCCGGCGACGGTGTCGCGGCGCCGGGTGGTGCACGCACTGATCTTCGTCGCCTGCTACAGCCGCCACAGCTTCGTGTTCCTAACGCTCCGCCAGACCACCGAGGCGGTGATCGACGGGTTCGAGGCGGCGTGGGCGTTCTACGGCGGCATGTTGGCCGTGGTCATCCAAGAATATGCGCCGCGGCGCATAATCGGCGTTGTCGTGTCCTACGGTGGTGTGGCCGCTCCGAACCAGGTCGCAAGTGCTCGAGGCAGCTCTGGGTCCGTCAGGTCTCCCGCCCAGGCGACATGCCCGTCGGGCCGGATCAACACGGCTGCGGGAGCGGTGACCTCGCCGAGGACCGGGAGTTCCCACACGCCGCCGTGCGCGGCGTCGAGCATCCGAACTCGATCCGCCCAGGGAGAGATGTCGAAACCGCCGGGTTCACCGAGGTTGAGGAGCACAGGCCGGGCTTCGCGCAGCAGGGCGTTTACACGGGTGGGACCGTCGGCGGTGTGAACGTCCAGGTCGGGCATGCGCCGCCCGAGCAGCGGGTGTCCCTCGCCGAGGTCGTAGTGGATGTCGAGACCGGAGAGCATCCCGGCGAAGCGCTTGCGCGGCTCGTCCATGGCCAGCAGCTCGGCCATGGTGTCGCGGAGGGCCGGGTGGCGGTCATCGTTGGTGGCGAGCGCGACCTGCGCCATGGTGTTGTGCGACACGCGGGCCGCGACCGGATGCCGTTCGGCGTGGTAGGTGTCCAGCAGGCTGTCGGGTGAGATCCGGTTGACCACCTGGGCCAGCTTCCAACCGAGGTTCACTGCGTCCTGCACACCGACGTTGAGGCCCTGGCCGCCCTGGGGTGCGTGCACGTGGGCGGCATCGCCCGCGAGCAGCACTCGGCCGCGCCGGTACGAGGCGGCCTGTCGCGTCACGTCGGTGAACCGGGAGATCCAACTCGGGCTGTGCGCCCCGTAATCCGACCCGTAGATCGCGATGAGTGCCTCCCGGAGGTCCGGGAGCGTGGGCTCGCTCGCGTGGTCGGTGTGCAGTTCCCTCACCACGACCCCGTACGGACCTCCGCCCTTCTCCCGGTTGACGGGTCCGATGCCACCACCCTCCGGGCGCGTGCCGATCTCCGGTTCCCGGTCCATCTCAAGCTCGGCGATCATGTAGCTGGTCGAAGGATCGAACCCGGGGAAATCGATGCCGGCCGCCTTGCGGATCACGCTGCGTCCTCCGTCGCACCCGACGAGGTACTCCGCTCGGAGCGACGCGTCGCCGGACACCTTGACGTCGACGCCGGCGTCGTCCTGCGCGAAACCCACGACCTCGCGGCGGCGAAGGATGGGAACCCCCAGCTCCTCGACCCAGCGGGCGAGGATGCCCTCGAAGTCGCCCTGCCAGAGCGCGAGCAGGTAGTTGTGGCGGGTCGGGAAGTCCCTGATGTCCAGCGGGATGTAGGCGTAGCCCACAGCCGGATGTGTTTGCCCCTCTGACAAGAACCGCTCCGCGACGCCACGCTGATCGAGCACCTCGATGGTGCGCGAGTGCAGACCCCCGGCTCGCAACCCGTCGAGCTCCTGGCTGGCGCGTCGTTCGACGATGACGACGTCGATCCCCCGCCAATCGCAGCTCGGCGGCCAACATCATCCCGGTCGGGCCGCCCCCTCCGATCACCACCGCGTGTTCCGTCATAGGCGCCATGGTCAGCACGTTTGGGTCGCTTGCGGCAAGCCCCCTCCCTCGCAGTACGATTTCCATGGCGGGGAAGGTTCACGCTCGACGATGCGGGCACGCTATCGGTCCCTTACGGTCTGCAGGCGACGCAACAGCTCGCCCGCCATCTCGGGGTCGCCTGAACCTTCACGATGGCCGTCACCCGAGCGCCGGCTACGCGGCATGTCTCGACGGGGCCATCCGTCCCCGACGGACATGCAGACCATCCCCAACCGGCGCACGCACAGACCGAGAAAGGATCGAAGAATGTCTCAACTGCTGCGAGTGCAGAACTTCTGCGTGTCGATGGACGGGTTCGGCGCTGGCGAAAGCCAGAGCCTCGAGGCGCCCTTCGGACATGCCGACCGCCGAGGTGGTGTCGTCGCCCGCCTCCCGGCCGACCTGGCCTCGTGGGCATTCGCCACCGCGAGCTGGCCGAACCGAACCGAGCCCGGTGGATCCCGAGGGCTGGACGACTACTTCACACGCGACTTCACGCAGAACATCGGTGCCGAGATCATGGGCCGCAACAAGTTCGGGCCACAGCGTGGCCCGTGGGAGAACCTCGACTGGAAGGGGTGGTGGGGCGACACCCCGCCCTTCCACACCCCCGTGTTCGTCCTCACCCATCATCACCGACCGAGCTTCACGCTGGCCGACACCTCGTTCCACTTCGTCGATGCGACCCCCGCGGAGGCGATGCGGCAAGCCAAGGACGCCGCCGAGGGGAAGGACGTACGGGTTGGAGGCGGCGTCGCCACTGTTCGGCAGTTCCTCGAGGCGGATCTCATCGACACCGTCCATGTCGCCGTTGCGCCGATCGAGATCGGCCGAGGGGAGCGACTCTGGACCTCCCACGAGAACCTGCTCGACCGGTTCCACCTCGAGTCCGTGCCCAGCCCCAGCGGTGTTACGCACCTACTCTTCTGGCGGCGGTAGGCACGGCGGACCACTGGGTGGTCCATCGAACGCGGGCCCAATGGCTCGCCAGGAGCGCTCTCCAACGCCGGCTCACCAACACGGTCGGAGCTTCACCTGGCGTCGACTGCTGCCTGACCCCCACCTCAACTACGTCGAGGACACCCCCCAGACGACTCAGGATAACGACGGGCTCGAGTCGCACAGCGACCGACCCCGACTGGCACAGATCGCGCGGACATATCGACGTGGGAAATCGCCCCGAGGTGTCGGTCGGAACCACCCGACTTCGGCATGTCTGAAGGAGCGGGTCTTATCAACACTTCGCACCTTACAGAGGAGCACGAGCAGGCCTTTGACTGGGTCGCCGCCGATCCTGTCGTGCCCACCGGGGCGCGCACCACCATGCCCTCGGTCTCGTCGATCACGGCGGGAGGGCGGTCAAGGCCGGCCGCAGGCCGCCCGTAGGGGAGCCCTTGAGGCCCGTTCATCTTCGTTCGGATAATGGATCCCCTGGCCCGCCAGGGCTTCCTGAACGCGCCTTTGCGGTCTTGGTCAACCGGGTCGGACGCGTGCGCTCGTCGTCTCCAGTTCCCCACGGGTGGTGAGGGTCAGGCGAGGCCGCAGCTCGGCTGCCTGGTCATGTCTTCGCCGGGCCCCGCTACCGGGTCCGGCATGGAGCGATCCGGCGCAGCCCAGCAGTGCTCAATCACAAAGTACGACCGCGCCCGAGGCGGTCATGCCGTTACACGAGCCGTCTGCTGGCTGCGTCCGAGCTGGCTCAGCCTGCCTCGGCCTGCGCGAGGCAACCGGATCTCCCCATCACGCAGGCCGTAGTAGACGAGGCGGAGCACCCTTCTGGCCGCGGCAACGCGGCCGATGTTGCGACCACGGCGCTCGGCGATGCGCCGGTAGTCGGCTTTGACCTTGTCCCCGCCGTGGTTGCGGCTGATGGCTTCCACCGCCGCCCTTCGCACCAGGCCACTTCCCTGCTTATCTGTGGGTCCGCCGGGCCCGCAAGAGGGCTGCGCGCACGGTGGAGCCTGGTTTTGGCGAGACCGGCCCGTCGGGTCCATTCCCTCGAGAGCCCGGCGGGCGCGTTGAATCAAGGCCGTGTCGGGGCGGAAGAGGGCGGTCAAGGCCGGCCCGGAGGGCCGCCCG
>JAHFUS010000106.1 GCA_023264975.1 Actinomycetes bacterium
GATCCGTTTGTGGGTGGGCGTTCACGACGGGTTGGTGCACCGCGAGCAGATGAGGGCCGACGGCCACCTCATGGACCGTACCTACACGGAGTTCAACACTTCGATGCCGCTCGTCGCCCCCACGGATGGCTGACTCCTGATCGTCTCCCATCACCCGAGAGCGCTGCACGGCGAGAGGGGAATCGCGAGTGCCCGCCGATCGGGGGAAAGCCTCGGGCCCGGCTTACCCGGGGCCTGGTGCGGTGAGGTTGAGGCGGGGGACCCAGGCTCACGGGGACGGGATCGTCGATCCCAGTCATGGACGTCTATGCGGTGCGATCGCACCGGTGGTCAAGCTGGCGTCCATCCCGCACGGCCCGGCCTCACCGTCGGCGCAGGGCTCGCATTCCAGCTCCAGGGTGGAGTGGGCGATGGCGAATGGCGTGGCTACTGCGGCCTTGATCCGCTCCCCGACGACCTGGGCCTCCTCCAGTGACGGGTGCCCGGACAGCACGACGTGCGCCGAGAGGGCGCGCACCTCCGAGGAGAGGCTCCACACGTGGAGATCGTGCACGGCCTCCACCCCGTCGACGACGGCCATGGCCACTGTCAGGTGATCGAGATCGACGTCTTCGGGGGTGGACTCCAGCAGGACCTCGGCGGCCTGGCGGACGAGCTGGAACGCCTCGACGGCAATGAGGACGCCGATGGCCATCGACACCACAGGGTCGAGCCACAGCAGCCTGCCGGTCAACAGGATCACCAGCCCGGCGACGGCCACACCCAGGGAAGCCACGGCATCGCCGACCATGTGCAGCAGGGCCGCGCGCATGTTCAGGTCCGAGCCCCCGTCTCTCAGCACGAGGGCGGCGCCGGCGTTGATCGCGAAGGCGGCCAGGGCTACGGCCACGACCAGGCCGATGGCTCCTTCATGCCGGTTGTTTTCGGGCACGTGGCTTGTGGTGGTGGCACAAAGCCCTGAAGGAGCCACATCTCGCGTACGCGGACATTGGGTTCGAGCTGAACCAGATCACCTGCGGCGTTCGTGGATTTCCTACACGCTGAGGGCCGCTGCGATCCTCGCTGACATCGCCGCGAGGGACGCACCCACGACGCCCGTCCGCGCCCGGGGCATCTCCTCGTGCCAGAATCGGCGCCGTGGCAGAGGGGGCGAACCCGCAGCCATCGACATGGCACCTCTTCCTCGACGGCAAGACCAGCGGACAGCGGTTCGTGCTCGCCGTGGGCGCGCTGGCGGGGGCCCTGCTCGCCATCGGCGCGTTGATCGCCGGCATCGGCGCGCTGGTGGGTGATGACGACGGCCCGGTGACCCCGAGGACGCCCACGACCCCGACCGGCGTCACGGTGGTGGAGAACCAGAGCGAGGGTGCCGACGCCTTCGTCCGCCAGTTGCTGGCGACGGAGGGTGCTCCGATCCAGCTCAACCACAAGGTGATGGCGCCCAACGCCAGCTCCCACTTCCGGCTGGAGTACGACTGCGCAAAGGCGACCGGGTGCAGCTTCACCCGGCTGGAGGCGGGCGCCTTCATCCCCGCCCGTATCCCGGGCGGGGTCTGGTACCGAGGCTGCTATTCCGTAGTCGGGGAGGGAGCCGGCTACGGGGCCGAGCACCTCGACCTCGAGTTCACCGAGAACGGCGTTACCTGCCCGTCGTGAGCGGCGGGGCCCGGGGCGTCCCGGTCGGCGGGCTGCCGCGCCTGGTCGATGGACCGGCGCCACGGGTCCTACCGTGGGCCCGTGTTGCTGGCGTCACCGCCCGCCTGCCCGCAGTGCTCGACCTGCTCCTCGCCCTGCCGCTCGACACCGTCGACGCCGTCGACGCCGTGCGGCCACCGCCTTGTCACCCGGCGTCAGGAACGTCCGTCGCCGGAACCTCCACCAGCTCGATGAGCGTGCCGAAGGCCCCGGTGGGATGGAGGAAGGCGACCGTGGTGCCCCGGCTGCCGGTGCGGGGATGCTCGTCCACCACCCGTGCGCCGGCGGCCCGCACCGCGTGCAGTGCACCGGCGCAGTCGTCCACCCGGTAGCCCACGTGGTGCACGCCCTCGCCCCGGCGCTCCAGGTGGCGGGCCAGCGGCGAAGTGTCGGTGAACGGGGTCAGGAGCTGGATGAAGGACGTGCCCGCGGCCAAGAGGGCCTCGTCGACCCCGTCGGACTCGATTCGTTCCCGCCGGACCACCGAGGCGCCGAAGGTGCGCTCGTACCAGGCCACGGCAGCGTCGAGGTCCCGTACGGCGATGCCGACGTGGTCGATGTCGGTGAGCACGCCGGGCACCGCTTCCACCGCTGCACGCTACCAACGTGACCACCCTGGAACCGCCGTCACCGACCTCGTTGTCGGCGACGGGGTTCCAGGGTTCCGTCGTGCGTGCGAATGGTGTCGGACACGCTGGGGCGGAGGTTGAGGGCCCTGCACACCTTCAGTCTGAACAGGCCATGCCCCGCCTGGCCCGCGCACCCGGTTCACCACCGTGCGTGGGATCCGGTAGTGCTCGGTTCGCGATCGGCATGAGTGGTGCCCGCCTGGCTCTCACACTGCAGCTCGAGCTGCGCCGCCGGGGCGCCACGCTCGGCGTGGCCGCCCTGTGTGGCGGCGGCCAGGGCGACGCCCTCGTGGTGAGCGCTCCCTGCCCGCCGCCCGCTGACCAGGCCTTTGCAGCGTCAGTCGACGGTGAGCTTGATCTCGAACTTGTTGAAGTCGCCGTCGCGGGCGACCTTGACGCCGAATGCCGACAGCGGCTCGAGGTTGGGCTTCACGTCCTTCTCGTAGCCGGCCAGGTCGGCACCGAAGCCAGCGGCCGCCTTCTCGATGGCCTCCCGGATGGGGTCGATGATCAGCACGACCTGTCCTGTGGTGCCGGAGCCGTTCTTGCCGATCAGGCTCTCATAGGTGTCGTTGGAGCCGAGGCCGGGTGTGGCCGCCTTGGCCAGGTCGCCCAGGTAGGCGGGCGAGTTGGCCAGCACGAATCGGTCGGGGTACAGCGCCATGGCGGGCTGGATGCCCTCGGCGAAGGGCTCGGGCGCCAGATAGGCCTTGGCTCCGCCGATCTCGCGCTCCTCGATCGGGATCCCCTTGTCCTCCAGCGCCTGGCGGATGTGTTCGATGCCGGCCGTCGCCTTCTCCTTGTCGGTCGGCTCGACCACGAAGGCGAAATCCGGGAACTGCTGGCCGGGGCGAATAGAACCGACGGTGAGGACAGCCTCGCCCTTCATCCACGACAACACGTCCTCCCCGAGCTTGATGCCGGTGCTCTCCTCGATCTCGGCCACAAAGTCTGCGCCGCCCACGCCGCCGAGGTCTTTGAGTCCCTTGATGGCGCCGTCGCCCGCATTGAAGCTGGTGAAGGCGGCCAGGGTGCTGGCAGGGAGGCTGCGGGTCAGCTCGAAAGTGGAGCCCTTCCCTTCACCCGACGCCTCGGCCACGCCCTGGAACACCAGCGCCTTGGACTCGACGTGCATGTCGAAGGCGATGGAGCCCTTGCCGCCGAGGCCCTTCAAGAACCCGGCGTCGTCGAGCCCGCCCAGCTTCTCCGCCACGTCGAGGGAAGCCTTGGAGTCGATCCAGCCGAGGAGCAGCCGGTCGCCGGCCAGTTCGTCGACAACCTTGGTGAACGAAGCCGCCTTGGCCAGGCCGCCGTCGTCCTTCTTGGCCTGGGCGCTGATCAGGTCGAGCGCCCGCTTGTCGTCCGCGTGGTCGTCCTGGTCGGAGATGACGACGAAGTCGTCGACCACCGCGTACTGGCCCTCGAAGTCGCCAGCCTTGGTGGCCTTGGCGATCGCCGCCTCCGCCTTGGCCTTGTCCTCGGTCTGCACAAGGGCGAGGAACAGCGGGCTGTCCGAGTCGCCCGGCGGGAGGACGACGACGGCCGCCTCCTTGTCCAGCCACGGCTTGACGTCCTTGGCGTAGTCGAGCCCGCTGGACTCGAGGACGTTTTCGAGGACGTCGTCGCGAGTGTTCTCGAACTCGCCCTTCACCTTGTCGCTGGCGTCGGGGAAGCGCCGGGCGAGCCCGAGCAGATTGCGCTTCTGCTCGATCGACGGGCTCAGGTTCACGCTGAAGAACGCCAGGGCGGTGGGAGGCGTGATGCCGGCCGCCCGCGCCGTCTCGTCGGTCTTCTTGCCGCACGCGGGCAACACCAGGAGCGAGGCTCCGAGCACCAGGGCAGCGAATCGTCTCATCGTGGCGACCATCCGATCCGGCGACGATGCGTCACCGAGCAGGGAGACTCTACGGGGTGGTGGTGGATGGTGCGGGCCTGAACCGGGTGGAGCCGGGGGTGGCGGCGGGCGCGCCGTCGGGGCGCGCCCGCCGGGCCAGCTCGCGCAGGGCCGCCTCGGGCGTGGCCTTGCCGCGGGGCTTCACGGCCCGGGCACGCCCCCGGAAACCGCGGCCAGGTGGGCGCCGGCCTCGACCTGGAGCGGAGCCGCCCGCACCAGGACCCATGCGTCTCTGCCGGAGCGGGCGGTGCGGCCCGTGGCGGCCCCGGGGAGGTGGGCGGCCGCCGCCACGCCGATGGCGCCGGCCACCGTGGCGGCGGTGGCGCGGGTGGCCAGCGTGCCCGTCTCCGGGTGTTGGCCACCGGCCGACGCAGCCGCTACGCCCCCACCTCGCGGCGTCCCGACAGGGCCCGCCCGAGGGTGAGCTCGTCGGCGTACTCCAGGTCGCCGCCCACCGGCAGGCCGCTGGCGATGCGGGTGACCCGCAGGCCGAGGGGGCCGAGGAGACGGGCCAGGTACATGGCCGTGGCCTCACCCTCGATGTTGGGGTTGGTGCACAGGATCACCTCGGTGACACCCTCGGGCTCGAGGCGGGCCAGCAGCTCGCGCACCCGCAGCTGCTCGGGCCCGATGCCCTCGATAGGACTGACCGCCCCCTGGAGGACGTGGTAGCGGCCCCGGTACTCCTGGGTCTTCTCCACCGCCACGATGTCGCGGGGCTCCTCCACCACGCACAACACGGTTGTGTCGCGGTGGTCGTCGGTGCAGATGCCGCACTCGGCCTCGCCGTCCGGTGGGACCTCGGCCACGTTGAAGCACCGCGAGCAGAACGCCACCCGGTCCTTTACCTCGGTGATGGCGGTGGCCAGGCGCAGGGCGTCGACCTTGGCCAGCTTCAGCAGGTGGAAGGCGATGCGCTGGGCCGACTTGGGGCCGACGCCCGGCAGGCGGCCGAGCTCCTCGATGAGGTCCTGGACAGGGCCGGCGTACATGCCCCTTACTGGCCGAGCAGCCCGGCCGCTCCTCCGAGGTCGATGCCGCCGAGCGCCGATCGGGTGAGGTCCTGGGCCCGGGTGAGAGCGTCGTTGGTGGCGGCCAGCACAAGATCCTCGAGCAGGGTGAGGTCGTCGAGGTCGACGGCGCTCGGGTCGATGGACACCGATTCGATGGCCAGCGAGCCGTTGGCCCGCACCTTCACCACGCCACCGCCGGCCTTGCCCTCCACCACCTGCTGGGCGGCCGCCTCCTGTGCCTCCTGGAGCTGTGACTGCATGGCCTGGGCCTGCTCCAGCAGGGCGCCGAGGTCGAACTGCTCGCTCATCGCTCCACCATCCCTGCGGCATGGCGTACCGATGGCGTTCCCCGCTCACAGGGCCGCTCGGGCCCCGCTCGCCCTGCCTGCGAACTCACGTCGAGACCTCCTCGGCTCCCGGGAACGCCCGTCTCACGCGTTCCTCGGGCGAGGTTACCGCCGGGGGCGGCTCGTCGGACGGGTCCTGGTCCCGGAAGTCCTGGAGAGCGGCAAGGTCGGAGATGTCGTCGGGTGGCGCCCCGCCGAGGTCCGTCGGCGGGGCCGGCGAGTAGGGAGACGCGTCGGGCGGATCCATCACCAGCCGCAACGGGACCGGGACCCCGAAGTAGGCGGCCAGTGCCACCTCCACCTCGGGGCGGACGTCTTCGCAGCGGCTCAGGTAGTGGCTGTTGGGCAGGGCGAACACGGCGGCGCCGGCCTCCACCGCGAGGAAGTGACCGGCGCCAAAGCGGGCTTTGGCCCGGCCGCTCAGCGCGGTGAGCAGGGAGTCGCCCCACGCCTTGGTGAGGGCGTCGCGAGTGGGCAGGGCGCTCGTGGACGCGGCGCCCGGCGGGCCCGCGGCGGGCGGCGGCGGGTGCGGCGGAAGGGGCGGCGGCGGGGGCGGGGCTGGCGC
>JAHFUS010000056.1 GCA_023264975.1 Actinomycetes bacterium
AGAAGTGCCCTCCTGGTTGGGTTCCTGCTGCTCTCGATAAGCGCAGTTTCCCTTGCCAGGAGGGCCCTTTCGCGGATACGCGCCGATCAGCTCAGGTGGCTCTGTGAATGATCGGGGTTAGCGCGGAGCGGAGCGGCGGTGGCCGCGGCCGGCGGCGCGGCGCGTCGGCCGGTCAGCCGAGCTCGCGCCGGAGGACCTTGCCGTGGTCGGACCACCCGAGGCGGTGGAGGAACAGCGCCAGCTCGTCCGCTGACCCGGGCGCCGGCTCGAACCTGATGGACGGGCATCCCCGGTCGGCGACCGCCGACGACACGGCGGCGACGAGGTGCGAACCGACGCCCTCCCGTCGTGCTCCGGGGCGCACCAGGAGCCACGACAGCACTGCCTCCCCGCTCCCGTCTATGACGGCGACAGCGGCGCCCACCACCTCGCCGTCGCGGCGGGCGGTGACGGCCAGCGGCCGCCCGGGCCCGACCCTCAGGACCAGCGCCTCGGGATCGAGCCGGTCCGTGAGGCTCAGCTCGAGGGGCAGGCCGCCCCGCCCGACGACGGCCGGGGCGGCGAACGGGGCGTCGGCGATCGGCTCCCAGGTGCGTGCGGCGTTCTCCCGGAGCAGGTGGACCCGGTCGAAGGTGGCCTCCACTCGGTAACCGGCCAGCGCCGTCACGGCGGCGGCGATGCGGTCGGCCGGCGCCTCGTCGGCCAGGGTCACGTGCGGCACCCATGGCCACGTGAGATGCCGGGCCAGGGGCCCGGCGAAAACGGCGTCGCGCAGCCCTCGCAGCCGGTCGCCGGCCTCGCCCGCCACCTCGAGGTACACGACCGGGTTGACCGGCAGGAATGTGCCGACCGGCCCGAGGGTGAGTTCGAGCGGCCGGGTGGCGGCCGCCGCCGCACGCAGCAGGACCAAGGCGTCGCCGAGTCGGTCCTCGCGCACGTTCACGGGCGGCACCAGGGTGATGTGGGGCGGGATCCGCCCGAGGGCCCCGTCGTCCAGCGCCCGACGCAGGCCGTCGATCTCGACCGCCAGCGGCGGCGGGACGAGCAGGGCGACGCCGAGACGGGCCTTGGGCACCCGCCGACGATGGCACACAGGATCGCCCAGGGCCGCTACCGGGCAACTTACGGACTGGGGGACAGGTACCACCAAGCGGGTGGCGTCCCGCCTCGGCCTACCCTCCGGCGTCCGAGCGGGTGAGGGACATGGCGGCCAGGACGAGCAGCGAAGACGGCACCTGCTTGATCTCGCCCGGGAGCCAGGTCGACCCCGCCGAGGCGGCAAGGGACTCGACGAGAGCCTGCCGGCCGACACGCCGGCGGCGCAGCTCGTGCGCCAGTGCGGTGGAGTCGATGACCATCCGGTGACCTCCACACAAACCCTCCCGCCCCCCGGCTGTGGATCACAAGGGGGCAAAGGGTGTGGACAGCGGGTTTCTGGGTGTGGAAAGCGGCCTTCGACCGCCTGCCCCACCCAGCGCCCCCGTCGGTAGGCTCCGACCGTGGAGGACAGGGAGGTGCTGGAGGCGTTCGTCGGGGGCGGGGTGGTGCACGCCTTCGGGGAGAAGCTGCACGTGGAGGGCGACACCCTTGCCTTCGACGGGTGGTGGAAGGCGGCATTCCGGGTCACCCGCAGCACCTTCGCCGTACGGGAGGAGCCCCTGCCGGAGCCGTCGACCGTGATGGACGACCTGGCCGGTTGCCTGCGCGAGCACGGCCTCAACGTCGTGGGCGCCGACCCGAGCCTGCTCGTGGCCATCACCTACACCGTGCTCGACCTCGGAGTGTCCGACTGGACCGTGTGGTCGACCAACCAGATCAGCGCCGATGCGGACCTCGCCGCCCGTGCCGGCGTCGACACCTTCTTCAACGACGTCCCCGCCGCCGGCCCCGCCACCACCCCGCGCGTCCACGAGGCGCAGCGGGGGGGCGCCCGCCGCACGGCCGGCCTCGCCCCGCTCGTGATCGTGGCCGTGGGCATCGACAAGGCAGCCATCGACTCCATGGCCGCAATCCTCGACGCCTGTCGCATCGAGGCCCGGGGCGTCGACGACATCGACCCCGACGGGTGCTGCGCCCTGCTCCCCGACCTGGCCTTCATCGACGCCACCACGGCGGCCGGCATGATGTTCGTCCTCGGCATGCGGGCCACGGCGCTCGGTGAGTCGCTCCCGATGATCGCCGTCGCCGCCGGCGGCGCCTGGACCCCCGCCGACCTCACGGTCAGCCCGTCCGAGACGCCCGAGGAGTGGGCGTCCCACGTGCGGGACCTGCTCCCCTGATTCCGTCTTTCGAGTAAATAGGGTGTCAAAATGACACCCTATTTACTCGAAACCGCTTCGGTCAGGCGCCGGCCAGCGCCAGGCGGACGTGGGCGCGGCGGAGCTGGGCCTCGGCGTCGGTGTCGTCGCCCTCGCGGATGCGGCGCTCAGCGTCCTCGAGGGCCCGGCGGGCCCGGTCGGCGTCGATCTGGTCGGGCAGCTCGGCCACGTCGGACAGGACGATGACCCGGTTCTCCTTGACCTCCACGAAGCCCTCGTGGACGGCCGCCTTCACGACCTCGCCGCCGCCCTCGGGGTGGATGCGGACGACCCCGATGCCGAGGGTGCCGAGGAAGGGGGCGTGCCCGGTGAGGAAGGCGATCTCGCCTCCCGCCGTACGGCACACCACCATCTCCGCCTCGCCCGAGAACAGGATGCGCTCGGGGGACACCAGCTCGACCTGAAGTGCCATGACTAAGAACTGATCTCCTTGGCCTTGGCCCGCACCGAGTCTGCGTCGCCGACGTTGAGGAAGGCCTGCTCGGGCAGGTCGTCGAGTTCGCCGTCGACCAGGGCCTCGAAGCTGTTCACCGTCTCCTCCACGGGAACATAGATGCCCTCGATGCCGGTGAACACCTTGCCCACGAAGAAGGGCTGGGACAAGAAGCGCTGGATGCGCCGCGCCCGGGCCACGATGACCTTGTCCTCCTCGGCCAGCTCGTCGAGGCCCAGGATGGCGATGATGTCCTGCAGTTCCTTGTAGCGCTGCAGCGTCTTCTTCACCCGCTGGGCGATGTCGTAGTGGCGCTGGCCCACCACCTCGGGGGTCAGGATGGTGGAGCTGGACGAGAGGGGGTCCACCGCCGGGTAGATGCCCTGGGCCGCGATGTCGCGGGAGAGCTCGGTAGTGGCGTCGAGGTGGGTGAAGGTGGTGAACGGCGCGGGGTCGGTGTAGTCGTCGGCGGGCACGTACACGGCCTGCAGCGACGTGATCGAGCGGCCCCGAGTGGACGTGATGCGCTCCTGCAACTCGCCCATCTCGTCGGCCAGGGTGGGCTGGTAGCCCACGGCCGACGGCATGCGGCCGAGCAGGGTGGACACCTCGGAGCCGGCCTGCACGAAGCGGAAGATGTTGTCCACGAACAGCAGTACGTCCTGCTGGCGCACGTCGCGGAAGTACTCGGCCATGGTGAGGGCGGACAGGGCTACTCGAAGGCGCACGCCAGGCGGCTCGTCCATCTGGCCGTACACGAGGGCGGCCTTCTCCATGACGCCGCTCTCCTGCATCTCCAGCCACAGGTCGGTGCCCTCACGGGTGCGCTCGCCCACGCCGGCGAACACCGACACGCCGCCGTGCTGCTTGGCCACCCGGCTGATCATCTCCAGGATGACCACCGTCTTGCCCACGCCGGCGCCGCCGAAGAGGCCGATCTTGCCGCCCTGGGCGTAGGGCTCGAGCAGGTCGACCACCTTGATGCCCGTCTCGAACATCTGCTTCTTGGGCTCGAGGTCGGCGAACAGGGGCGCGTGGCGGTGGATCTCCCAGTGGTCCTCGATCTCGCCCACCTCACCGGTGTCGAGCTGCTCGCCGATCACGTTGAACACGTGGCCGAGCACGCCGGGCCCCACCGGAACGGAGATGCCCCGGCCCGTGTTCACGACGTGGGTGCCCCGCTTGAGCCCGTCGGTGGGCTTGAGGCAGATCGCACGGACGCGGGAGTCGCCGATCTGCTGGGCGACCTCGGCCGTCACCTTGGTGGTCACACCCTCCAGGGTGATGTCCATCTCCACGGCCATGTTGATCTCGGGCAGCTCCCCGGGCGGGAACTCCACGTCGACCACGGGGCCGGCGACGGCGACGATGCGGCCCTCGGCTCGCTTGGTCTCGGTGCCTTCTGCGGTCTGGGTGGCGGTCATTGCCTCTTGGCTCCTGACATGCGGAACGGGTCGATGTGGTCGGGGAGGATGTGCCGGCTGACGAGGGTGTCGGGGAGATAGTCGACCCCTTCGCCCGAGGACTGGCGCAGCGCCTCGGCGCCGCCCACGATCTCCATGATCTCGGTGGTGATGGAGTCCTGCCGGGCCCGGTTCATGATGCGGGCCAGCTTGACGATGAGCTCCTCGGCGTTCTCGGTCGCCGACTTCATGGCCCGCTGGCGGGCCGCGTGCTCGGACGCGGCGGCGTCGAGCATGGCCGCGAAGAGGCGGGCCTCGACGTAGCGGGGCAGCAGTTCGGACAGGATCTCGCCCGGCTCCGGCTCGAACTCGTAGGCCGCCTCGGGACCGTCGCTCGCGGCGGCCGCATCGGTGATGCCCTCGGTGTCGAGGGGCATGAACTGTGTGACGACCACCTTCTGCGAAGTGGCCGACAGGAACTGGGTGTACGCCAGCTTGACCAGCTGGACGTCGCCTTCGAGGAAGGGCCCGGTGATGGCCTCCGCCACCTGGCGGGCGTCCTCGTAGCGTGGCTGCTCGCTCATGCCGGAGAAGGACGCGGCGATGTCGTAGCCACGGAACCGGAAGTACGACTCCGACTTCCGGCCCAGGCAGATGAGCGAGTAGCTGCGGCCCTTGGCCTGCTCGACCCGCAGGTCTCGCTCGGCCGCCCGGATCACGTTGGAGTTGTAGGCGCCGGCCAGGCCGCGGTCGGCGGTGACCACCACGTACGCGACGGTGGACACGTTCTCGTTGCGGGCCAGGAGGGGATGGCTGAGGTCGGCGCCGCCGGCGGCCAGGCTGCGGATGACCTCGGTGATCTGCTCGCTGTAGGGGCGGGCGGCCGCCACCCGCTGCTGCGCTTTGACGATCCGCGAGGCGGCGATGAGCTCCATCGCCTTTGTGATCTTCTTGGTCGACTGCACGCTCTTGATGCGCTGCCGGAGGATCCGCTCCTTGCCGCCCGCCATCTAGCTCTGCCCCCCGTCGGATACGACAGTTCCCGAGTAAATAGCACGCCAAAATGGCGTGCTATTTACTCGAAAGGAGGCGGAAATGCGTGCTGGCACGGTCAGGCCGCGTCCTTGTCCTTGTCGGCGTGCTCGTCCTGGAAGTTGTCGGCGAAGCCCTGCACCGCGCCCTTGAGGGCGTCGCCCTCGGGCAGCTTGCCGGTGGACCGGATGGAGTCGAGCAGGTCGGTGTGTCGGGTGCGCATGTACTCGAGCAGGTCGCTTTCGAACTTGCGCACCGACGCCACCGAGACAGCGTCGAGGAAGCCAGCCGTGCCGGCGTAGATGGACACCACCTGCTCCTCGACCGGCGACGGCGAGTTCAGGTTCTGCTTGAGCAGCTCGGTGAGGCGGTAGCCGCGGTCGAGGTAACCCTGGGAGATCTTGTCGAGCTCGGAGCCGAAGGTGGCGAACGCCTCCAACTCGCGGAACTGGGCCAGGTCGATCTTCATCGTGCCGGCCACCGACTTCATAGCCTTGATCTGGGCGGCGCCGCCCACCCGGGACACCGAGATGCCCACGTTGATGGCGGGGCGCACCCCGGCGTTGAAGAGGTCGCTCTCCAGGTAGATCTGGCCGTCGGTGATGGAGATCACGTTGGTGGGGATGTAGGCCGACACGTCGCCCGCCTTGGTCTCGATCACCGGCAGGGCGGTGAGGGAGCCGGCGCCGCGGTCGTCGCTGAGCTTGGCGGCCCGCTCGAGCAGGCGGCTGTGGAGGTAGAACACGTCGCCCGGGTACGCCTCGCGGCCCGGCGGGCGGCGCAGGAGCAGGGCCACCTGGCGGTAGGCCTCGGCCTGCTTCGACAGGTCGTCGTAGACGACGAGGGCGTGCTCGCCGTTCTCCATCCAGTGCTGGCCGATGGCGCAGCCGGCGTAGGGGGCGAGGAACTTGAACGGTGCGGCGTCGTCGGCGGGGGCGTTGACCACCACCGTGTACTCCATGGCTCCGAACTTCTCGAGGGTGGCTACCGTCTGGGCGACGGTGGAGCCCTTCTGGCCGATGGCGACGTAGATGCACTTCACACCGAGGCCGCGCTGGTTCAGGATCGTGTCGATGGCGACGGTGGTCTTGCCTGTCTTGCGGTCGCCGATGATGAGCTCGCGCTGGCCCCGCCCGATCGGCACCATGGCGTCGATGGCCTTGATGCCGGTCTGTAGGGGCTCGTGCACGGGCTGGCGGCCGGTGATGCCGGGGGCCTGGACCTCCAGGCGGCGCGTGATCTCCGAGCCGACGGCACCCTTGCCGTCGATGGGCTGGCCGAGCGCGTCGACCACCCGGCCGATGAGGGCGTCGCCCACGGGCACCGAGAGGATGCGGCCGGTGGCCCGCACGGCCTGGCCCTCCTGGATGTGGGTGACCTCACCCAGGATCACGGCGCCGATCGACTCCTCGTCGAGGTTGAGCGCCAGGCCCACGATGCCGCCCTCGAACTCGAGCAATTCGTTCACCGCCGCATCGGGCAGGCCGGACACGCGGGCGATACCGTCGCCCACCTCCACGATGCGGCCGACCTGGGCGGCCGCCATCGACGGGGTGAAACCGTCCAGGCGCTTTCGCAGGGCGGCGGTGATGTCGTCGGGGTTGATGCTGAAGCCGTTGCCCCCGCCTGCCGTCGTGGCCTGGTCCGGCTTCGTGCCCTGGTCTGCCATCTCTAGATCGCTTCCTTCAGTTGGTCGAGGCGGTGGCGCACGGAGCCGTCGAGCACCGTGTCTCCGATACGGGCGATCGCGCCGCCCATGATGCTGGGGTCGACGATGACCTTCACCGTCACGGACTTGCCGGTGGCGGTCGACAGGGCGGCGGCCAGGCGCTCGATGGTGGCGGCATCGAGCGGGATGGCGGCCCGGACCTCGGCCACCTCCTGCTGGCGCTCGGCGGCGGCCCGCTCCACCAGCTTGTCGATGATGGCGGGCAGGTCGCGGCTGCGGCCGGCGGCAACCACGAACGACACCAGAGCGGTGGTGATGGGCGCCGCCCGACCGCCGAGAAGGTCCTCGACTATGCCGATGCGCCGCTCCACCGGGACGACTGCGTCGGTGAGCGTCGACCGCAGCTGCTCGTTGGCCTCGAACGTGCGGGCCACCTTGAACAGCTCGTCCTCCACCGTCTCGAGCGCGCCCTCGGCGCGGGCCACCTCGAAGAGGGCGGCGGCGTATGCGTCGACCCGCTCGCTCATGACGACGCTGGCTCGCTGCTGCCCACCGAGCTGATGTAGCTCTCGATGAGGCGCATATTGGCCTCGCGGTCGAGGTTGGCCTCGACCACCTTCTCGGCCAGCTCGATGGCCAGGGTGCCCACGTTGGTGCGCAGGTCGGCGAGGGCGCGCTCCTGGGCGGCGGCGATGTCGTCGCGCGCCCGCTGGCGCAGCTCGCCGACCTCGGTCTCTGCCCGCTCCATGAGGTCGCGCCTTAGCTGATCGGCCGTCTGGCGGGCGTCCTCGATGATTCGGTTCGACTCGTTGCGGGCGTCGGCCAGCTGGCGCTGGTAGTCGCTCAGGACCGACTGGGCCTCGGTCTTCACCCGGTCGGCCTCGTCGAGGTTCTCACGGATCTTGTCGGCCCTGGCGTCCATCGACTTCTTGAGCGCCGGGTAGGCGAACTTCATCATGGCGAAGACCAGGACGGAGAATGAGAGGATGCCCCAGACGAGCTCGGACGTCTCGGGGAGGATCGGGCTGGGCGCATCGTGGCACTCGGCCGGCTTGGCGCCGCCCTGCAGCTTCTCGATGCACAGCTCGGACTCGTGCGGGATTTCCTTTGGCTCGGCGCCACTCTCCTGGGCGGACGCGACGCCGCCGAAGCCGGCCACGGTGAGCCAGGCGAGGAGGGCGGCTGCGGCCGCCGCCCGTGCGATGCCCCGACGCGGGGCCGTGCGCTCCATCAGCCCGAGATGATGAACGCGAGGACGAACCCGAACAGGGCGAGCGCCTCGGTGAAGGCGATGCCCAGGAACATGGTGGTGCGCACCATGCCTGCCGACTCCGGCTGGCGGGCCATGGCCGTGATGGCGTTGCCCACCACGATGCCGATGCCGATGCCGGGGCCGATGGCCGCCCCGCCGTAGACGATGCCTCGACCGACGGCCGTAAGGCCGGCGACGAGCTCGCCCGGGTCCTGCTCTGCCAACATCATTGCCATACCCACTTCTGGCCTCCTAGTGCCTAGTGCTCGGGATGCATTGCGCCACCGATGTACACGGCGGCGAGGATGGTGAAGATGAACGCCTGCAGGACTGCGACCAGCACCTCGAAGCCGGTGAGGGCGATGAGGAGGCCACCCGGGAGCACGGCGCCGACGTAGGTGGCCTTGAACAGGGCGGTGGCGATGACGGCGAAGCTCACGAGCAGGAGGTGGCCGGCGAGCATGTTGGCGAAGAGCCGGACCGCCAGCGACAACGGCCGCACGATGAGCGTCGAGACGAGCTCGATGGGCGTGACGAGGATGTACAGCGCCTTGGGGACACCCGGGGGGAAGAGCATTGACTTGAAGTAGCCGCCGAGGCCCTGCTTCTTGATGCCGATGAAGTTGAAGATGAACCACACCAGGATGGCCAGGAAGGCCGGGATCGCCATGCGGGCATTCACCGGCATCTGCGCCACCGGGATGATCCCCCAGATGTTGGTGACGAAGATGAAGCTGAAGAGCGTGAGCAGGAACGGCGTGAAGTACAGGCCCTCGGGGCCCATGGTCTGGAGGATGATCCCCTCCTGCACGAACTCCACCACCGTCTCGGCGAAGTTCTGCACGCCCGTGGGGACGAGCTGGCCCTTGCGGCCCGCCACGAAGTACATCGTGAAGACGAGCACGGCCGAGATGAGGGCTAGCAGCACCACCTTGTTCACGGCGAACGGGCCGTCGCCGAAGATGGTTGGCCACTCGATCAAGTGGCTGATCGGGGGGAATTCGAGGGCGAGCAAAGCCAATTTCAGCTCCGTCCGGAAGGTGGCTTGAGGCCGGGGTAGGCGAGGGAAAGCGAGATCTGGCGGGTCTCCCACCACAGGAGCCCCAACTGGGTGACGACGATGGTTAGGCCGAGGGGCAGCAGCTCGACCCATGACATGCCCTTCACGGCCCACACGGCGAGGGTGACAACGGCCATGCGCACGGCGTAACCGCCCGCGGCGGCGCCGGCCAGGACGCCGAGCGACTTCTTCCCCGCCCACCGCATGAGGGCGGCGGATGCGAGCAGATTGCCGAGGACGAGCACGAGGGCATAGGCGGTGGACAGGGCGCCGTCGACGCCCCAACCGAGGGCGCCGAGCAGGACCACCACGGGTGCGACGGGCAGGCCGCGGCGCACCATGTCGGTGGCCATGTCCCACTCCACCTGGGGCGCAGCGGTGGTCGCGGTTCCGGGCACCGTGCTCATGGGCGACCTCCGCCGGTGGCGACCGAACGGCCCCAGGGGGTGTCTGCCTCCTGCTCGCGCATGGCGACCTCGTAGGCGAAGTAGGCCCGCACCACCACGCCGACGAAGGCGAACGCGGCCAGGGTCACCATGAACAGCGGCTCAGTGGACAGGAGGCTGTCGACGAGATGGCCCAGGAAGGCGAAGATCGCGGGCGCGGCGACGAACTCGACGGCACGCGTGAGCGTGTCACCGAACCCGTTGTACAGCGCTCGCTTCTCGCGAAGGTCCAACCTCTCAGCCCCTCTTGTCCCGCTCCGGCCCAGTGGAACGGCCTTGTGAAGCGGTTCGCAATCTACGGTCCGGCCGCCGCGGGCCGCAAGTTAGGAGAAACGGGACTGTCATCGTGTGCAGTCAGGAACCGTCGGCCTCGCGGCGGCGGTCGGCCAGCTCGACCACGTCGGCCAGCTCGGGCGCGGCGGCCGCAGCGGCCAGGCGCCCGTCCGCCTCGGCCCGGGCCTCGGCCTCTTCCTCGGCCCGTTGGCGCACGCCGGGATGGAAGAGCGTGTAGAGCGCCACCAACAGCCCGAGGCCGGCGAAGGGGATCACCGCCTGGCCCTCGTTGGTGAACGTCGGCAGCAGGACGAGACCTGACAGGATCGCCGTCCACGCCCACAGGATCACCACCGAGCGACGGTGCCCGTGGCCCAGGCGCATGAGGCGGTGGTGGAGGTGCTCCTTGTCGGGCGCCGAGATGCCCGACCGGCGCACCGACCGGCGCACGATGGCGAATGCGGTGTCGACGATCGGCACCCCGAGCACGAACAGGGGGATGAAGATGGGGGCGAAGAAGAAGTAGGTCTGGCCGCTGAACTGGTCGGCCGTACGGCCCCCCACCATCATGGTGGAGGCAGCCATGAGCAGACCCAGCAGCATCGAACCGGCGTCGCCCATGAACATCCGGGCCGGGTGCACGTTGTGGGGCAGGAACCCGATGCAGATGCCGCACGCCACCACGGCGACGAGGGGGCCGACGTTGTCCGGGGGCAGCAGGCCTGCGTTGGTGAGGCGGTCTCCGTAGATGAAGAAGGCGGCGGCCGCGATGGCCACGATGCCGGCGGCCAGGCCGTCGAGGCCGTCGATGAGGTTGATGGCGTTGGCGATGGCGGCCAGCCACAACACGGTGAGCAGGGGCGCCATGTCGGGCGAGATCGACACGATGTCGAGGAACGGGACCCGGAAGTAGAACATCGTGACGCCGAGGAACGACAGGACCGACCCGGCCAGCACCTGCCCGGCCAGCTTGGCCGGCGCCGAGACCTCCCGCACGTCGTCCACCAGTCCGACGACGAAGATCACGGCGGCGGCGACCACCACCCCGAGCGGCTCCGACGACTCGAACACCTCGCCGAACTGGCCCATCTGGGAGGCCACGAACATGGCCAGCAGGACGGCGCCGAACATGGCCGCCCCACCCGCAGTCGGCGTGGGCAGCTGGTGAACGTGGCGACCGTCGGGGAGCACGACGGCGCCGAAGCGCACGGCAAGGCGGCGCACGGCGAAGCCGAGCACCCAGGTCGTGACGGCGGCGACAGCCAGCACGACCCCGTAGCCGGCCATATCAGGGCGCCGGGTATGGAGTGAACTTCGAGCAGAGTGCGCCGACCTCGTCGCGCACCGACGCCAGGGCGGCGCCGTCGCCCCGGTCGCGCAGGGCCCGGCCGATGAGGGCGGCGATGGCGTCCATCTCGGGCTCGGCCATGCCCGTGGTGGTGACGGCGGCGGTGCCGATGCGCAGGCCACTCGTGACGAACGGCGAGCGTGGGTCGCCCGGGACCTGGTTCTTGTTGAGCGTGATCCCGGCCCGGTCGAGCGTCTCCTGGGCCTCCTTGCCGGTGAGGTCGGCGTCGAACGTGCGCAGGTCCACCAGCATGAGGTGGTTGTCGGTGCCGCCGGAGACGATGCGGAAGCCCTCCCCCGCCAGCGCCTTGGCCAGGGCCTGGGCGTTGCGCACGATCTGGGCCGCGTACTCCTTGAACTCGGGCTGGGCCGCCTCCCGGAAGGCCACCGCCTTGGCCGCGATGACGTGCTCGAGGGGCCCGCCCTGCAGGCCAGGGAACACGGCCTTGTCGATGGCCCTGGCGTGCTCGGCGGTGGACAGGATGCAGCCGCCGCGGGGGCCGCGGAGGGTCTTGTGGGTGGTGAAGGTGACGATGTCGGCCACCGGCACGGGGCTCGGGTGGGCGCCGCCGGCGATGAGGCCGGCCACGTGGGCGGCGTCGAACAGGAAGAGGGCGCCGACCTCGTCGGCGATGGCCCGCAGCGGCGCCGGGTCGATGATGCGGGGGTAGGCGGTGGCGCCGGCCACCAGCATCTTGGGCCGGTGCTCGAGGGCGAGGTCGCGGATCTGGTCGAGGTCGAGGCGCTCGTCGCTCTCGGTGACGCCGTAGGACACGAAGTTGTAGATGCGCCCGCTGAAGTTCACCGGCGAGCCGTGGGTGAGGTGGCCTCCCTGATCGAGGCGCATACCGAGCACGGTGTCACCCGGCTCCAGCAGGGCCAGGTAGGCGGCCATGTTGGCGTTGGCGCCCGAGTGGGGCTGCACGTTGGCGTGGTCGGCCCCGAACAGGGACTTGGCTCGTTCGATGGCAAGGCTCTCGGCCTCGTCGACCACCTGGTTGCCGCCGTAATACCGCTTGCCCGGGTAGCCCTCGGCGTACTTGTTGGTGAGCACCGAGCCGGTGGCCTCGAGGACCGCCGGCGACGTGAAGTTCTCCGACGCGATGAGCTGGAGCGTGGTCGTCTGGCGCTCCAGCTCCCGGTCGAGGATCGAGAACAGTTCGTCGTCCCTTCGAGACGACGTCATCATCTCCCCGGCCGGGGCCCCAGCGGAGTCCCGAGCGAGCGGCAGCGGAGCGGAGGCGAGACCAGGGACCCCGGCCTCCTCGCCGAGCGGGGACCCCATCCCCGCCGGCGCAGTCTCGTCCCGCCCGACCGTCATTGGCTGGCCTCGATCGCCGCGATCTGGTCGATGCGGGGCTGGTGGCGGCCGCCATGGAACGGGGTGCCGAGCCACAGGGCCAGGATCTCGTCGGCCAAGCCGAACGCGACAATCCGTGCGCCGATGGCCAGGACGTTGGCGTCGTTGTGCTCACGGGAGAGGCGTGCCGTGTACAGATCGTTGCAGAGTGCAGCCCGCACGCCGTGGACCTTGTTGGCGGCGATCTGCTCGCCCTGGCCACTGCCGCCGAGCACGATGCCCCGATCGGCCTTCCCTTCCACCACTGCCTGGCCCACGCCGGCGCAGATAGCGGGGTAGTCGACGGGCTGGTCGCTGTCGGTGCCGTGGTCGTCGACCGTGTGACCGAGCTTCTCCAGGGTGGCGACCAGGTGCTGCTTCAGCGGGAAACCGGCGTGATCGGCCCCGATTGCGACTCTCATGTGCGTTCTCCTCCGGCGGACGCGTGGCCCCAGGCCAGCTCCACCAGCTCGTCGGTGAGTGCTTCGATCTCTGCCGCGGTGCGGCCGTAAAACGCGGCGTTGCGCCCAATGGGGTCGGCCACGTCGTCCTCCGGCGAGTCGCCCAGGATGTCGGCGGTCTGGCGGCCGGCGTGCAGCTTGGCCAGCCACTCTTCGAGCGGTTGACCGGGCGCCCGGGGTCCGACAGAGGCGCCCCGGCGGACGATCTCCTTCATGGTGAACGCCTTGGGCCACACGTCCTGGCCGAGCACGGCGACGTCGCGCACGTGCTCGCGGGCCATGGCGATGATGAGGTCGGCCCCCCGGGCCATCCCAGGCGTCAGCCGGCGGCTGCGGTGGCCGGACGTGTCGTGGCCGAGCGCCCGCATGGCGGAGACGCCGTCAGCGGTGGCCGGCGTGTCGACGAACAGGCGTCCCGCCGAGTGGACACGGGCGTCCACGCCCAGGTCAGTCAGCCGCTGACGGAGGAAGGCCTCGGCCATGGGCGAGCGGCAGATGTTGCCGGTGCAGAGGACGAGGATGTCGACGATGGCGGCGAGTCTATGGTTTCAACCTGGCCGGGGCCCCAACGAAGCCCCCGCCGTCGCCCGTTATTGCCGGTGAAACGGCGCGAAATTCGCACCGTTCCGCCGGCGAGAACACGGGCCGGGTGGGTCAGGCGCCGGCGGCGATTAGGACGTCGGCCCAAGGGAGGCGGCCCTCGCGGAGGAGCTTGGGCTCCTCGCCGGTGCAGTCCACGACGGTGGACGGGGCGCCGGCGCAGGGCCCGCCGTCGAGGACGACAGCCAGGGCGGCGCCGAACACCGTGTCGACCTCGGCCGCCGTGGTGAGGGTGGGCTCCCCGTGCAGGTTGGCGCTGGTGGTGGCGATGGGGCCCTGCGCCCGGCACAGGGCGAGGGGCACGGGGTGGGCCGGGCAGCGGACGCCGACGGTGGCCTCGTCGGTGCCGAGGTCGGCCCGCAGGTCGGACCGACGGGGCAGTACCAAGGTGAGCGCCCCCGGCCAGAACGACGCCATCAGCCGCCGGGCCGAACGGGGTACGGCAGTAGCCAGATCCAGCGCCTGACCCTCGTCCGCTACGAGGACCGGGAGGTCGACTTCACGCGGCCGGCGCTTGAGCAGGAACAGCCGGTCGGCGGCGCCGATCGAGAACGGATCTACGGCGAGCCCGTACACGGTGTCGGTGGGCAGGCCGATCACCCGGGCCGACGCCAGCGCCCGCACGGTCTGGTCGATGGCGGCCGAAGGCGGCGGATCGCCGAGGGCGGGCACGATCGGCATCCTTCAGACCCTACCCACCAGGACCCGCGCCCTCCCGGCCAGATCGGGCCGCACGTCGACGGGGTCGAAGCCGGCGTCCCGGGCCAGGGAGATGGCGGCCGCCCGCTGGTGGGGCGCTATCTCCACCACAAGTGCCCCGGGCCGGTTCAGCCACCGGGGGGCGGCCTCGACGATGGCGGCGATCTGCTCCAGCCCCGTCGGGCCTGACACCAGGGCGGCCCGCGGCTCCCAGTGGGCGACCTCGGGCGCCAGGTCGTCCACCTCCGCCTCGGCGACATACGGCGGGTTGGCCACCACCAGGTCGATCCGGCCCCGCAGGATTGGCGGCAACGGCTCGAACCACGACCCCTCGACCAGGCGGACCCGTGCGCCGGCCCGGCCCAGGCCGGCCAGGTTTGCCCGCGCCACCGCCAGGGCGTCGGGCGACCTGTCGACGGCCCAGACCTCGATGCCGACCACTTCCCTCGCCAGCGACAGGGCGATGGCGCCCGAACCCGTGCCCAGGTCGAGGGCCACAGCGGAGGTGCGGGCCAGGTGGCGCAGCTCCGCCATGGCGACCTCCACCACCACCTCCGTCTCGGGCCGGGGGATGAGCACCCGGCTGTCCACGTAGAGGTCGAGGGTGCGGAAGCTCCAGGCGCCCAGGACGTACTGAAGCGGCTCGCCGGTGGCCCGACGCTCGACCATCTGCTCGAAGTGGGCGGCCGACCTGACTGTGACGGCGTCGTCGAGACGCAGGTGGTACTCGGCGCCGTCGAAGCCCGACGCCCGCTCCACGATCCGGCGGGCATCGTTGGGGGACCCCAGCCGCGCCCGAGCCTCGCCCAGCAGCTCCCGCCACGACACCGGCACCGCCGGTTCCCCGTCTGCCCCGCCGTCCCCCTCGACGCTCACGCCCGAGCGCTCCCCGACGCCTTCTGGCCGCGGGATCGCCCCCTGTGGCGCTCGATTCCGCAGCCGGAACGCACTGGCGCCGGAGCCGGCCCCGTCATTCCCCGCTGAGCTGTCGGGCCCGCTCGTCGCTGAGAAGCGCCTCGGTAAGGTCGTCCAGCTCCCCCATCAGCACCTTGTCGAGCTTGTAGAGGGTGAGGCCGATGCGGTGGTCGGTGACCCGGTTCTCCTTGTAGTTGTACGTGCGGATCTTCTCGGAGCGACCGCCGCCGCCCACCTGGCTGCGTCGCTGCTCGGACTGCTCGGCCTGCTGGCGGTCCTGCTCGGCCTTGAGCATGCGCGCCCGCAGCACCAGCATGGCCTTGGCCCGGTTCTGGATCTGGCTCTTCTCGTCCTGCATGGCGACGACGAGCCCGGTGGGCAGGTGGGTGATGCGCACGGCCGAGTCGGTGGTGTTCACCGACTGGCCTCCGGGGCCGGTGGACCGGTAGACGTCGATCTTGAGGTCATTGGGGTCGATGTCGACGTCGACCTCCTCCGCCTCGGGCAGCACGGTGACGGTGGCCGACGAGGTGTGGATGCGGCCCTGCGACTCGGTGGCGGGCACCCGCTGCACCCGGTGGGGGCCGCCCTCGTGCTTCATGCGGGTCCAGACGGCCTCGCCCTTGAGCAGGACACTGACCTCGTTGAACCCGCCCTTGTCCGACGGGTCGGCGCCCAGGATCTCGTGCTTCCATCCCATCCGATCGGCGTTGCGGATGTACATGTCGAACAGGTCTTTCGCCCAAAGGTTGGCCTCTTCGCCCCCCTCGGCACCGCGGATCTCGACGATGACGTTCTTGTCGTCGTTGGGGTCATGGGGCAGGAGCAGGACCTTGAGCTCCTCGTCGAGGGCGACGATGGTGGCTTCCAGCTGGGCCACCTCGGCCTCGAGCAGGGCCCGGTCCTCGCCGGTGGCGTCGGCCAGCATCTCCCGGCCGGCGTCAAGGTTCTCGGTGGTCTCCCGGTAGCGCCGGTAGGCGTTGACGACCGGCTCGAGCTCCTTCAGGCGGCGCCCGGTGTCACGTAGGGCGTGCTGATCGGTCAGCACGGCCGGGTCGTTCATGCGCTCGGCCGCCTTGGCGTACTCGTCCTCCAGCCCCGCCAGTCGATCGAGCACGTAGGAAGGGTACCGGCGGTCCTCCCTGGCTCAGCTCCCGGTGTTCTACCGGGGTCAGAGGGTTCGCCAGTCGCCCGGAAGGGCGACGACCTCTGCCGGCTCCCGCAGGGCGGCGGCGAGGGCGCGGGTGAGGGGGTGGTCGTCGACCTCGGGCACCACCAGCACGAGGCGGGCACCGCGGCCGTCGGTGAGGCGGGCGTCGGCGGCGGCGGGGACGAGGTCGACGTCGACGCCGGTGGAGCAGACCACCACGAGCGGGCGACCTTCGAGGTCGACGCCGGTGGCAGGCGCCGGCGCCAGCTGGCGGAGGTCGGTCCGCTCGACCGGCGAGGGTGCGGGCGCAAGGGAGGCGGCTCCCACCACCTCGGGGCGGCGGACGAGGATGGCCCGCATCCAGCGCTCTCCGGCCAGTTGGTTGACCTGGTGGGTTGGGACATCGGCGCGCCGGACGTCGCGCACGGCGGTGACGGCGGCGGCCAGCGCAGCGGCCGTCGGGACGTCGCCGTGCACCATCCTGTGGGCCTCGCGATCGAAGGCGCCGACTCCGACCTCGAGGCGCGTGCCGTCCGCGTCCGTGACGACCCGGGCCACCTCCAGCCCCAGCACCTCGGCCCGCAGCACGCCCCGCTCCACCACGACGTCCGCGCCGGCGTCGAGGATCAGCTGCCGGAAGGGGACGAGCTCCGGCGGCACCGACGGCTCCATCTGCGGAGGGTCGGGCTCCGCCGGCTCGACCGTCCGTCCGTCGACCTGCCAAACGCGCGGCGACGTCGCGAACAACGAGGCCCGGCGGGCCAACCCGCCCGCGCCCTCCTCCACCAGCACGTGCAGCGCAGCCACCCCGGCCTGGCGGCCCCAGGCCAGCGCCCCACCAAGGGCCCGCTCGGGACGGTCCTGTGCGAGCACCCAGCCGGCGCCCTCACGCCGCGCGACGGCACCACCCGGGAAAGGGCCGGGCTCGGGGTCGGCGCCCGGCCAGCGGGTGGACACCAACACCCGCAGCTTGGCCTGCAGGACCGACTGGCGCTGGGCGGAATCCAGCGGGCAGCTACTTCTTGGCGGCGCGGCGGCCGTACCGGCGCTCGAAGCGCTCGACCCGTCCACCGGTGTCCACCAGCTTCTGCTTGCCCGTGTAGAAGGGGTGGCACTCGTTGCACAGCTCGCTGCGCAGGTCGGCCTTGGTGGAGCGGGTGGTGAAGGTGTTCCCGCAGGAGCACTTCACCGACGTGTCGATGTACGTGGGATGGATGTCGGCCTTCACGGTGCCTCTTCTCGTGGATCGGTGCGGCGATGGATGGTAGCGGTCGAAGCGACTACACCGGGACGGTCGGCCCCTTGGCGATCTCGGCCAGGAACTCGTCGTTGCTCGTGGTGGTCTTGATCTTCTCCATCAACAACTCCAGGCCGGCCGCATGGCTTCCCTCGGTACCGAGGGCCTGGAGGACCCGCCGCAGCTTCCACACCTGCTGGAGCTGCACCCGCTCGAACAGCAGCTCCTCGTGGCGGGTGGAAGAGCCGTTCACGTCGATGGCCGGGTAGATCCGGCGCTCCGCGAGGCGGCGGTCGAGGCGCAGTTCCATGTTGCCGGTGCCCTTGAACTCCTCGAAGATCACCTCGTCCATACGGGACCCGGTCTCCACCAGGGCGGTGGCCAGGATGGTGAGGGAGCCGCCCTCCTCGATGTTGCGGGCCGCCCCGAAGAACTTCTTCGGCGGGTACAGGGCGTTGGCGTCGACGCCGCCCGAGAGGATGCGGCCAGACGCGGGCGCAGCCAGGTTGTACGCGCGGGCCAGACGGGTGATGCCGTCGAGGACGATCACCACGTCCTTGCCCATCTCGACCAGACGCTTGGCCCGGTCGATGGCCAGCTCCGCAACTGCGGTGTGCTCGTCGGACGGGCGGTCGAACGTGGACGCCACCACCTCGCCCTTCACCGAGCGGCGCATGTCGGTGACCTCCTCGGGACGCTCGTCCACCAGCAGCACCATGAGGTGCACGTCGGGGTTGTTGGCCTCGATGGAGTGGGCGATCTGCTTGAGGACCGTGGTCTTGCCCGCCTTCGGGGGCGACACGATGAGGCCGCGCTGGCCCTTGCCGATGGGCGAGATGAGGTCGACGATGCGCGACACCATGTTGGACTGGTCGCCCGGGACCTCGAGGCGCAGCTTCTCGTCGGGGAACAGGGGGGTGAGGTCCTCGAACCGGGGACGCTGGCGGGCCTCGTCGGGGGTGAGGCCGCTCACCGTGTCGATGCGCACGAGAGCCGGGTACTTCTCGCTGCTGCCGGCGGGGCGGCTGCCCCCCTCCACGTGGTCACCCTTGCGCAGGGCGAAGCGGCGGACCTGGCTGATCGACACGTACACGTCGCGGGGGCCGGCGAGATAGCCGCTGGTGCGCAGGAAGCCGTATCCCTGGTCGTTCAGGTCGAGCAGACCGGCGACCGGCATCGGCTCACCCGAGAACTGCTGGTCCTGGACCGGCGCCGGCCCGGGCAGCTCGCGCTCGCCCGGCTTGTCGGAGCGGTCACGCCCGCGCCGGCGGCGGCTGCGCCGGTTGGCCGGGTCGAGGTTGTTCTGCCCCTGCGGGCCCTGCCCCGGCTGACCGCCGGGACCACCCTGGCCCCCTTGCCCGGAGGACGTGCCCTGACCCGGCTGGTACTGGCCCTGCCCGTTGCCGCGGTCGCGGGGCTGGTCGTCCCGCCATTGGGGCTGGTCACGGGTCGTCGAACCCTGGTGATCGCGGGCTTGGACGTCCCGGGCCTGCTGGCCGCTGTCGCCGTTGTCCGACCGGGCGGCGGGTTGGAACGCGTCCTCCGTGTCAGCAGCGTCGGCGGCACCCGCTCCGGGCAGCGACGGCGGAGGCGCGTCGGCGTCCGGCACCGGTGCTTCGGCTGCGCCGTCGGAGGCCCACGCCTGCGCCGGCGGCGCGTCGTCGACCGCCCCGTCGCCGCCAGCGGGCGAGCCGTATGGCGCCGCCGCTGGTTTGGACCGCGACCTGGACGGGGGTGCGGTGTCCTCCTCGACACCGGTCGCCCGCAGGATGTTGCCCACCAACGTGGCTTTGGCCGCTCGGGCAGAGGGCTTCAGGCCGAGTGCGGCCGCGATGGCGTGGAGCTCATCTCGCTCCTTGCCTTCCAGGACCGAGCGCTCCAGCTGCTGCTCTCCGGTCATCGTGCTCCTTGCTTGCTCGCAACCGTGTCTGGCACGGCGTCTTGGGGGACGGACTCGATGGCCTGGTTGAACACCAGGTCGATCACCCGGGTAAGGGTGGCATCGAGGTTGTCGGACTGGACGATCGGGACCTCGTGCTCGAGGGCCAGCGACTTGATGTACTTCTGCTGCTTGCGGATGTTGTCGAAGTAGTCGAGGTAGCGCTCGGACGGACGGTTGCGCACATCGTGGGCACGGATAAGGAAGTGGCTGCGGTGCAGGTCCTCGTCGTCCACGGTGACGACGAGCGACACGACGACGGCCCGGCCGGTGAACTGGGTGCCGTCGATGAAGCCCGGCACCAGGTGGGCGCCCTCCAGGATCAGGTCGGTGCCCTCCTCGGCCGCCCGGGAGATGAGCGCCTCGACCCCGACGGCCACGGCGGACGCCTGCTCGCCGAAGCCGATGAGGACCGGGTCCGCGCTCCGCGGCAGGGGGTGGCGCAACAGGCGGGCGGCATCGAAGGAGGAGGTGTGGATCGTGGGCATGATCTCCTTGCTGAACATCGACCGCATCACCTCCCGGATGGCGTCGGTGGGGATCACCCGGGTGATGCCCAGACGGTTGGCCAGCATGGTGGCGATGGTGGACTTGCCCACCCCCGTGGCACCGCCGAGCAGCACGACCAGGGGCCGGTCGAGCTTGGTCAGCAGCTGCCACCTGGAGAACGACAGGGCATAGCGCTGGCCGACCTCGTGCCCCAGCACCTCGACCACTAGTTCGGTGAGGTCCTCCAGCGAGATGCCGGCGTCGCCCAGGTGGCGCAGGCGGTCCTCGACGACCTCGGCCACGTGGAAAGCCCGGCCCGGGGCCAGCCCAGTCGCCATGATCCGCGACGCCATCAGGCCCTTGGAGTACGGCAGGCCGTACTCCTCGCCGCCGACGTGGACGCGGCGTGAGCCGGTCTTGGGTGCCGGCGGGAGGGATCCAGGAGAAGTGTCGATGTCAGGCTCGCGGTTCGGGGAGGGAGCGGAGATCAGGAGGCGAAGCGGCGGTCCGCCAGGTCGGCGACCTCGGCTGCCAACTCGTCGAAGGAGCCGTCGCCGCTGATCGTCTCCACTCGGTTGTCACAGAAGACCACGTCCATCCCTCTCTGGAGGGCGAGCTTTGCAGCCACGTCGACCGCTGCCGCCTTCAACTCGACGACGAGTACCTCGGCGTCTCCCGCCCCTGCCAGGTCCGCCTCCAGAAGGGGGCGGTTGGCCAGATTGTGGGATGAGCCGACGACCCGTGCCCCGTGCTCGTGTTCAAGATGCGCCGCCAGATGTGCTCTGGCGGCAGGTGGTGCAGTGGTGGCGTAGAAGACCCGGCGCCCGGAGATCGGAGCAAGAGGGGTCGGCCGGAGGATCACACGGACGATCCGGGGAGCGGCCGACACCCCTTGCACCAGTCTCCCGACGTCGCCCTCGAACGAGGCACGGAGACCCGAGGCGGCAAGCGATGTAGCCCCAATGGTAACCACGATCAGGTCGGCGAGCAACACGCGGTAGGCGCCGAGGTGCCCGGTGACCAGCTCCGGGTCGGCTGTGAACGGCACCACCAGGACGGTGGCGTCGGCGTGCGCCGGGGGGACGCACTGGCCGCTGCCCTCCAGGATGAGCATCGACTCGGGACGCCCGTTCGCCAGCGTGACGCCGGCGGCCAGATTGGAATCGGCCGGCGCGCCGGCCATGCCCCCGCCGCAACGGCGCGTTCCGACGGTGGCCACCCCCGACATCACCGCGTCCTCCAGGTGGTCGCTGGCGGCGTGGCGCCCGGATTCGGCGAGGGCCACCAGGCCGGCCAGGCTGAGGTCGAACACGGCCGGGTCGACCAGTTCGGGCTCGGCCGGGCCACCGCGGCCCATCGCCACCACCACCGGCGGCGTGCCCCGTTCCTTGAGGACCCGGGCCAGGTGGGCACTCACCGCCGTCTTGCCCGTCCGCTTGCCGGTGCCGATCACCGCCACCGACGGCTTGGTGGCGAGGTGGGGGCGGGGCGGGGCGTCGAACCGGAAGTCGGCGCCTGCGTAGGAGGCACCGGCGGCCAGGGCCCGGGCCACCAGCCGGAGCCGCGTGCGGGCGTCGAGCACCGGCTCGTCCGACAGGTCGAACACAAGGTCCGGGCGGTGCTCGGCCAGGCCGGCCCGCAGGGCGGCGTCCGGCGTATCCCCGGTGGCGACGGGGACGCCATAGTCGGGTCCTGCGGCGCCGACCTTCTCGGTGCCACCGAGAAGCGCCGCTCCCACGACGGTCGCACCCCCGAACCGGTCCGGCAGGCGGCGGATCGCGTCGACAACCACCGGCGGGTAGTGCTCGCCGTCGACAAGGACGAGGATGCGCGTCGGGGCGCGGTCGGTGAAGAAGTCGGAAGAGAGAACGAGAGAAAGCTAACTGCCCGCCGCCTGCTTCGGGGATGCGAGGGTCAAACGGCGTCGACGGCGCGGGCGAACGACCGCCGGGCCGCGAGCTGCGTCACGATCAGCACGCCGACCCCGACGGCGATCGCCTTGGCGAGCGGCTCGAGCTCGAGGGGCCCGGTGACGAGCGAACGGGCGGCATCGACCATGTAGGTGAACGGGTTCCACACCGACGCCGTCTGCACCCAGTTCGGCAGAAGCGACCTCGGCACGAATTGCGTCGACAGGAACTGCAACGGGAGGAACAACGGCGCCAGTGCGAGGGGTGCCTGGGCGTTGCGGGTGGTGAGCGCCACCACGAAGTACAGGCCCCCGTAAGCCGCCGCCCACAGGATCAGCAGGGCGAACAGCCCGACGATGCCGACCACGCCTTCGTTCACGTGGGTGCCGAGCAGGACGCCTACCACGAGCAGCGTCGCGCCGGCCGGGAGCACACGCACGACGTCGAACAGGAGGCGGCTCAGGAGCAGCGACGACGGCTTGGCGTTGAGCAGCCGGAGGCGGTCCAGGAAGCCCGACTGGATGTCGATCACCAGGCTGGTGGCGGCGTAGCCGACGCCCGTCATGGCGGTGAGCATGATGATGGCCGGAGTCATCCACTCGGCGTAGTTGGTGGTGGGGAAGCCGGGCAGCCGGGTGACGACCGACAGCGTCTTGGCCACCAGCACCATCATCGTGAGCGGGATCACGATGGGAAGTGCGTACGCCAGCACCGGGTTGCGCAGGCCCTCCCGCAGGTTCCGGGCCAGCAGGAGCCGGACCTGGGCGAAAGACCCCGTCACAGGTTCGACATCACTTCGTGGTGCCCCACCTGTGAGTTCTCTCTGGACCGTCCTCCCGGGCCGGTCACCGGTTCGACCCCGACGGCACGCCGATACCCCGGCGGACGCCGGTGAGCGACGTGTTGTCGGCCGAGCCGGCGCCTGCCTCGATCTCGCTGCCGGTCAGGGCGACGAAGACGTCCTCCAGCGTGGCCGACCGCACCTCGATCCGCTCGATGGCCGGGCCGAGGGTGGCCAACCGGCCCAGCAGCGCCGGCACTGCGGCGTCGCCGCCGGTCACGTTGAGCACGAGCCGCCCGTCGCCCGCGGTGGTCACCGGGTCGACCCCGGTGGCCCCCTTCACCCGGTCGACGGCGTCGGCGCCCGCCACCCGCAGACGCACGGTGGTGGCGCCGTAGCGCTCCTTGAGTGCTGTGGGCGTTCCCATGGCGGCGACCGTGCCGGCGTGCACGATGGCCACCCGCTCGGCCAACTCGTCTGCCTCGGCCAGGTATTGGGTGGTGAGGAACACGGTGGTGCCCTGCTCCTGCTGGCGGCGGATGAGCTCCCACAGCGCCCGGCGGCTCTGCGGGTCGAGACCGGTGGTGGGCTCGTCGAGGAAGAGGACCTGAGGATCGCGTACGAGCGCCATGGCCACGTCGAGCCGGCGCCTCATGCCGCCGGAGTAGCGGGCCGCAATGCGGTCGCCGGCACCGGTGAGGCCGAACACCTCGAGCAGGTCGGCGGCCTTCCGTCCCGCAGCTTTCGCACTTGCGCCGGACAGCCGCGAGGCGAGCACCAGGTGCTCCCGACCGGTCATCAGCTCGTCGAGGGCGGCGTCCTGGAGGGCGACACCGAGGACATGGCGGACCTTCGCCGGCTCCGCCGTGACATCCGTGCCGAGCACGTGGGCCGACCCGCCGCTCGGTCGGAGCAGGGTGGTGAGGATGCGCACCGTGGTGGACTTCCCGGCGCCGTTGCGGCCCAGGAAGCCGAAGATCTCACCTTGCCCCACCTCGAAGCTGACGCCCCGCAGCGCCTCGACGCCGGCCGGCTCGTACCGCTTGGCGAGATCCCGAACCTCGATGGCGGCGCCGTCGGTCACCTCCGCACCGCCGATCGGGGCAGGATCACCGTTCACAACCGAACGACCTGTCGGCGCGTTCATCCGGCACCAGCGATCGGAATCCGAACGCTCCCACCGGATGAATCGGTTGCACCTCTCGCCGCCGCCCTAGAGGCCGAGTTCGCGCCGGATGGCCAGGCCATCGGCGTCGACGGCGGTGGGGACGGCGATCTGGCCGATGGCGATGTCGGGATCCTTCAAGCCGTGGCCGGTGAGCACGCACACGACCGTTGACCCGGCCGGGACGCCGGTCTTGATGAGGCCCGCCACCGACGCCGCCGACGCCGGCTCGCAGAAGACGGACTCCTGGGCGGCGAGGAACCGGTACGCCTCGAGGATCTCCTCGTCGGTGACGGCAGCGATGGTGCCGCCCGACTCCGCCGCGGCGGACGTGGCGCCGTACCAGGACGCGGGCTTGCCGATGCGGATGGCAGTGGCCACCGTCTCGGGATGGTCGATGGGGTGACCGTCGACAATCGGCGCTGCACCGGCCGCCTGGAAGCCCATCATGGCGGGCAGCTTGGACGACAGGCCGGCCGCCTTGTACTCGAGGTAGCCCTTCCAGTAGGCGGTGATGTTCCCGGCGTTGCCCACCGGGATGCAGTGGTAGTCCGGCGCCTCGCCCAGCACGTCGACGATCTCAAAGGCGCCGGTCTTCTGGCCCTCGATCCGGAAGGGGTTGACCGAGTTCACCACGTTGACCTTGGACGTGCCGTCGAGCGACCGGACGATCTCGAGGGCGTCGTCGAAGTTTCCCCGGATCTGCAGGATCTTGGCGCCGTGGATCAACGCCTGGGCCAGTTTGCCCAGGGCGATATGGCCGTCGGGGATGAGCACGGCGCACGCCAGCCCGGCGCGGGCCGCGTACGCGGCGGCAGATGCCGACGTGTTGCCGGTGGACGCGCAGATCACAGTCCGCGCGCCGTCCTCCAACGCCTTGGTGATGGCGAGCGTCATGCCCCGGTCCTTGAATGACCCGGTCGGGTTCAGGCCCTCGTACTTGAGGAACACCTTGGCGCCCACCCGGTCGCTCAGGCGAGGGGCGGGCAGCAAAGGCGTCGCGCCCTCGCCGAGGGTGACCACCGGCGTGTCGTCGGTGACCGGCAGGAAATCCCGGTACTCCTCGACCACACCGCGCCAGTGGTGCTTCCCGGCACGGCGCTGCGGCACCGTCATTCCGGACCGACCACCCGCAGCAGCGTTCCGATCCGCTTCACGGCGTCGAGGTGGCGCAGCCCCTGCAAGGTCGCCTGCACGTCCTTCTCCCGGGCCGTGTGGGTGATGAACACGAGGCGCGCCTCGTCGCCCAGGCCCTCCTGCTCCATCGAGCGGATCGAGACGCCGTGCTCGCCGAAGACGGTGGCGACCGCGGCGAGGACGCCGGGACGGTCGACCACGTCGAGGTTCAGGTAGAACTGCGACGACAGCTCGTCGACGGCGAGGAAGGTGCCCGCCCGCAGCGTGCCGGTGCGGCCGCTGCCTCCCATTCGGCGGTTGTGGGCGGCGTCGACGAGGTCGCCCAGCACGGCGCTGGCCGTGGGCATGCCGCCTGCTCCCCGGCCGTAGAGCATCAACTCACCCACCGCCTCGCCCTCGATGAACACGGCGTTGAACGAGTCACGCACCGAGGCCAAGGGGTGGGTGGCCGGGATCATGGCCGGGTGGACGCGGACGGCGACGCGGCCGTCGATGCGCTCGGCGATGGCCAGCAGCTTCACCACGTAGCCGAGGCGCCTGGCCACGTCGATATCGGCCGGCGTGACGCCGCTGATCCCCTCCCGGTACACGTCGCCCGCCACGACGGTGACACCGAAGGCGATGCTGGCGATGATGGCAGCCTTGGCGCCGGCGTCGTAGCCCTCCACATCGGCCGTGGGGTCACGCTCGGCGTACCCGAGGCTCTGGGCCTCGGACAGCGCGTCGCCGTACGAGGCGCCCTCCTCGGTCATGCGGGTGAGGATGTAGTTGGTGGTGCCGTTCACGATACCCATGACCCGCGTGATGTTCTCGCCGGCGAGCGACTCGCGCAGCGGCCGGATGAGGGGGATGCCGCCGGCCACCGAGGCCTCGTAGAGCAGGTCGACACCGGCGGTGGCGGCCGCCTCGAACAGCTCGGCGCCCACGTTCGCCAGCAGCTCCTTGTTGGCCGTGACCACGGGCTTGCCGTTCTTCAGGGCGGCGAGGACCAGACGTCTGGCCGGCTCGATGCCGCCGATGAGCTCGACCACCACGTCGATGTCGGGGTCGTTCACCACCGAGTCGGCGTCGTGGGTGAGGCATCCCTCGGGCAGCTCGACCGCACGCTGGCGGGCCAGGTTCCGGACCGCCACGCGAGCCACTTCGAAGCGAAGTCCGGTGCGCTGTGCGATGGCGTCAGGCTCATTGACGAGGAGCTGCACGAGCGCCGCTCCGACGTTGCCGCAGCCGAGCAACCCGATTCTCACGGGGGAAGGCGCGGTGACGTCCATGGGGCGAACGCTAAC
>JAHFUS010000107.1 GCA_023264975.1 Actinomycetes bacterium
GGTCGTGGGTTCGAGTCCCATCGTCTCCACTGATGCGATGAAGAGCGCAGCGCTGCTCCTGCGTGAGGGACCCGGTGGGCGTACGGGCCGGAGTTTCGCCCACCGTGCACCTTTTCTTTTCCTGTTACACGACACTCCGTGTCGCCAGGGCGGAAAAGAAACGTCGCCGAGCGTGGCACGCTATGCTACGAACGTATGTTCTCATGGCTGGAGGAGCTGAACCCCGAGCAGCGGCGGGCCGTGCTGCACGACGGCGGCCACCTGCTCATCGTGGCCGGCGCCGGCAGCGGCAAGACCCGCACGTTGGCATGCCGGGTGGCCCGCCTGCTGGCCAACGGCACACGGCCGGAGCGGATCCTCCTGCTCACCTTCTCCAGGCGGGCGGCGCGGGAGATGCTCCATCGGGCCGGTCAGCTGGCCGAGGCGGAGGGCGCCCGCCGGGTGTGGGGCGGCACGTTCCACGCCGTGGCCAACCGCCTCCTGCGCCAGCACGGCGCCGCCGTGGGCCTGCGCTCGGGCTTCACGGTCCTCGACCAAGGGGACAATGCCGACCTGCTCGGGCTGGTCCGCCACGACCTTGGATTGGGGGAGAAGGGGCGAAGATTTCCGAAAAAAGACACCCTGTCCTCCATCTATTCGCGCATGGTCAACGCCCAGGAGAAGCTGGTCGACGTGGTGGAGCGGTCATACCCGTGGTGCCGCGACGATCTCGACGGCATCAAGGAGGTGTTCGCCCGGTACGTGGCCCGCAAGCGTGCCCGCAACGTCGTCGACTACGACGATCTGCTCCTCTACTGGCGGGCCCTCGCCACCTCCACCACCACCGGCCCGTTCCTACGCTCGGGATTCGACCACATCCTGGTCGACGAGTTCCAGGACACCAACGCCGTGCAGGCCGACATCGTCGCCTCCATGGCCGGGCCCGGTGCGTGGGTCGCGGCGGTGGGCGACGACGCCCAGGCCATCTACGGCTTCCGGTCGGGGTCGGCCCGCCACATGCTGGAGTTCCCCGAGCGCTACCCCGGCGCCGAGATCGTCACCCTCGACCGCAACTATCGCTCCACCCCGCCCATCGTGGCCGCCGCCAACGCCGTCATCGCCGAGTCGAACGACGGCTTCGCCAAATGCCTCCGCGCCGTGCGGCCGGGCGAGGAGCGGCCCGCGCTGGCGTCGTGCGCCGACGAGCTGGCCCAGTCGACGTTCGTGTGCGACAGCGTCCTCGAGCACCGGGAGCGGGGCGTGCCGCTGCGCCAGCAGGCCGTGCTCTTCCGCACCGGTCACCACAGCGACGGCCTCGAGCTCGAGCTGGCCCGCCGCAACATTCCATTCGTGAAGTACGGCGGCCTCAAGTTCCTCGAGGGCGCCCACGTGAAGGACCTGCTCAGCCTGCTCCGCATCCTCGAAAACCCAAGCGACGAACTGGCGTGGCTGCGGGTACTGGGTCTGCTCGAAGGCGTGGGCCCGGCCACCACCCGCCGCCTCATCGACGAGCTGGGCGTAGCCGAGGCCGAGGCACTCACCCGCTTCCTGGGCGACGGCGGCGACCGTCCCCGCTTCCCCACCGCCTCGGCCACCGACTTGGCCGCCGTCCGCGACGCCCTGGCCGACTGCGTAGGCGACGACGTGCCCCCCGCCGCCCAGGTGGAGCGACTGGGCCGGGCCTGCGTGCCCCTGTTCGCCCGCCGCTACCCGGGCACGTCGTCGGTGCGCCTGGCCGACCTCGAGCAGCTGCGGGCCATGGCCACCGCCTACCCGTCGCGCAGCCGCTTCCTGGCCGAGCTCACCCTCGACCCGCCGTCGGCCACCGGCGACCTGGCCGGGCCACCCCATCTCGACGACGACTGGCTCGTGCTGTCCACCATCCACTCGGCCAAGGGGGGCGAGTGGCAGGTGGTCCATCTCATCCACGCCTCCGACGGGAACATCCCGTCCGACATGGCCCTCGGTTCGGCCAAGGAGGTGGAGGAGGAGCGGCGCCTGCTCTACGTCGCCCTCACCCGCGCTCGCGACACCCTGGTCGTCTCCTACCCGATGCGGTACTACGTGCGCCGTCACGTCCTCGACGACGTACACACCTACGGCCAGCGCAGCCGCTTCCTCACCCGGTCGGCCTCCGTCTTCGACACGGTCAGCGTGGGCGAGGCGCAGCTGGCCGAGGACCCGGTGATCGGCGAGGTCGCCGCTCTCTGGCTGTGAGAACGGCCGCTGGTAGGGAGGGGGCCCACCTTGGGGAGGAGGCCGCGGGCGCCGTCCGGTCCGCCCCCGCTCTGGTCCGCCGATCTGTACCGCCCCGGTCCTGGTTCGCTGACCCGAACCGCGGCCAACGCCGGCCGGGAGGTCGACCGGGCCGGCGGCCCGCCTCGCCAGGTCCGCCAGCCGTCCTCGATCGCCGGCGCCGTCCGCCTGACAGCGGGCGGCTCAGCCCGTGTTGCGCAGACCGGCGGCGATGCCGTTGATGGTGAGCATGAGGGCCCGACGGAGCAGCGGGTCGGGCTCGCCGCTGCGGCGCCAGCGGGCCAACAGGTTCACCTGGAGGTGGCTGATGGGGTCGAGGTAGAGGTCGCGCACGGCAAGGGTGCTCTTCAGCGCCGGCTGGCGCTCGAGCAGGCTCGAGTCGCCGGTGACGGCCAGCAGCTCGGCCACGGTGAGGTCGTACTCGGCCCGGATGGCATCGAAGTGGGGGCGCAGACCAGGGTCCACCAGGCGGTCGACGTAGAGGGCAGCGATGCCGAGGTCGACCTTGGTGAGCAGCATCTCCACGTTCGAGACGAAGGTGCGGAAGAAGTGCCATCCCTCGTACATCTCGGCCAGGTCCGGGCCGTGGCCGGCGGCCCGGGCGGCGGCCAGTCCCGAGCCCACCCCGAACCAGCCGGGGATGATCTGGCGGGACTGGGTCCAGGCGAACACCCACGGGATCGCCCGCAACGAGGCCAGGTCGGCCTGGCCCCCGCGCCTTGCGGGCCGGGAGCCGATGTTGAGCTCGCTCAGCTCCTCCACCGGCGTCGAGGCCATGAAGTACGGCACGAACCCGTCCCTCGCCAGCAGGCCCCGGTACGAGGTCGCGGCCGCGTCGGATACGGCGTCCATGGTGCGGTCCCATCCGTCGAGCACCTCGTCGGTGAGCCGAGACGTGCGGTGCAGGACGGTGGCCTCGGTGACCGCGGCCAGCGCCTGCTCGAGGTTGTGGCGGGCCAGGGTGGGCAGCAGGTACTTGTCGGAGATCACCTCGCCCTGCTCGGTGACCTTCATCGATCCTTGCAGCACGCCGAACGGCTGGGCCAGCACGGCAGCGTGGGTGGGACCGCCGCCGCGTCCTACGGTGCCGCCGCGGCCATGGAACAGGCGCAGGAACACCCCGTGTCGCTGGGCCGTGTCACGTAGGGCCCGCTGGGCCTTGTGGATCTCCCACTGCGACGTGGTGATACCCGACTCCTTGTTGGAGTCGGAGTACCCGAGCATCACCTCCTGCACGTCGCCCCGCAGGGTGACGATGACCCGGTACGACTCCACCGACAGCAGGCGGTCGAGGATGGTGCCGGCCGAGCGCAACTCGTCCACCGTCTCGAGCAGGGGCACGAAGCCGATGCGGGCCACGCCGCTGTGGACGTCGACCAGCCCCGCTTCCCGGGCCAGCACCACGGGGGCCAGGACATCGTCTGCGTCCTTGGTCATCGACACGATGTAGCTCTCGACGGCGTCGGGTCCGAAGCGGTCGAGCGCCACCCGCAGGGTGACGAAGTGGGCGAGTGTGGCGGCGGCTGGACCGTCGAGCTTGGCGGTGAGGCTGAGCAGCGGCCGGCGGCTCTCCAGTTCGCTCCCGAGCAGGGCCACCCGCTCGTCGCGGTCGAGCGACGCGTACGGGCGGCCGATCTCGCCGAGACGGTCGAAGGCGGCCGCCAGGACGCCATGGTGGGCCTCGGCGTGCTCGCGGATGTCGAGCGTGGCCAGCATGAAGCCGAAGCAGGTGACCGTGCGGATGAGGCGGGCCAGCGAGCCGCAGGCGACGAGGCCACCCCGGTTGGCGGCCAGCGACTCGCGCATCAGCTCGAGGTCGGCCAGAAGGCCGCTCACGTCGGCATACTCCGTCCCCGGCGACCGCAGCCGCCCCTCCCGCACCCGCGCCGCCGTGTTGAGCAGGCGCTGCAGGACGAAGGACGCCTTGAGCCGGTACGGCTCCTCGGCGTTGAGGCGGCCGTAGCGCAGCACGACCTCGGGCAGCAGCAGCGCGTCCTCCTCCAGGCTGGCCTTGAGGGCGGGCGAGATGGGAGCGATGCGGATCGACGAGCTGAGCTCGGTGACCAGCGCCTCGACGTTGGCCATGATGACCTGCAGGCCCAGCTCGTGCTGGCGGGCGAGGACGGCGGCCGTGACCTCCGGGGTGACACTGGGGTTGCCGTCCCGGTCTCCACCCACCCAGGTGCCGAAGCGGATCGGCGTGGCATCGTCCGGGACCTCGGCACCGATGCGGCGCATCTCGTTGACGAACCGGTCGATGACCTCGGGCACGACGGTACGGGCCAGGTCGTCCAGGTAGTAGCCGATGGTGCCCGCCTCCTCCACCGGGGTGGGTCGTTCCCGGCGCAACTCGTCGGTCTGCCACAGCACGTCGACGATCTCGGCCAGCCGTTCGTCGATGGCGGCGTGCTCGGCCGGCCCGCCGCGGCTGCGACGCTCGAGCAGCTCGCCCACCTTGCGCAGCTTGGTGAGGATCGACCGCCTGGCCACCTCGGTGGGATGGGCGGTGAACACGGGCCGCAGCTCGATGCGGCCGAGGAGATCCTGGACGTCTGCCCAGGCCTCCGGGTCGGCGTTCACCCGCCGGGCCATCTGCTGGATGGCGCTGCCCTGCTCGGCTCGCTCACTGTCGAGGGCGGCGGCCCGGTGGACCTGCTCGGCCGTGTTGGCCAGGTGGAAGTAGGTCGAGAAGGCGCGCGCCAGCCAGATGGTGGTGCGCAGGTCGGCCTCGCCCAGGAGGTTGGCCATGTCGTCGGTGCCGGCCAGCTGGCGCCCCCGCCTGCTCAGCTCCCGGACCCGCTCCACCAGCTCGTACAACTCGGCGTCGACCTGGCGCACCAGCGTCTCACCGAGCAATGAGCCGAGGAGGCGGATGTCGGCGCGAAGGCTGTCGGTCTGCATCTCGCGGGCCACGGCCAGCAGTCTCGCAGCCATCGGCGCCGACCTTCGGAGCCTGAACGCCTACTGGGGGTCGCCCTCCAGGCGGCGGAGGGCCCGGCGGGCGCTGTTGACCCACGCGGGCGACACGTCCGGATGGTCGATGACCCGCTGCAGCAGGGTCGCGTCCTCGCTCCCGCTCGCCGCTCCGAGGTCGCCCACAGTCAGCTCGACGGGGGGCCGCGCCACCAGGTGGACCTCGTCGCCGGCGGTGACCGTGCCCTCCTCGATGATGCGGAGATACGTGCCGAGACGGCCCACCACGTCGAACAGGTCGACGAAGTCGGCCGTGCCCATGCGGGCACCGAGCTTGTAGCACGGCCGGCGGGGCTCGCTCACCTCGAGCAGGCACGTGCCGACGCGCCACCGCTCCCCCACCCAGGCGAGGCGCAGGTCGAAGCCCTCGGTGGTGAGGTTGTCGCCGAAGGTGCCCGGGCCGAGCTCGGTGCCGAGGTTGTCGCTCCACCACGCGTAGTCCTCGACGGCGTAGGCGTAGGCCGCCTTGTGGGTGCCGCCGTGGACCCGCCGGTCGGCCTGGTCGTCGCCGGCCAGGTTCTCGCCCCGCACCTCCACGGGGCCGTCCACCGGATCCTTCCAGATGGCCGTGCGGATATTGCGGCCCTGCCACTCCACCGTTCGGGGGCGGCCGACGTTCACCGAGACCAGCCGGCCGAGCCGCTCCCCCCCGTCGCCCATGACCCCCCAGCGTGGAGCGAACCTTCGGGTGTTGGCAAGCCGGTGGGCGCCTGAAAACTGATGAGGACCCGGGCCCCCCACCCTGCTCCGGAACCGCACCGGCGCCGCTATCGGCGAAGCCGGGGCCGGCTAGCTAGCGCTAGCGCGGCGCTGGCTCAGTGGCGGCCGCGCCGGCGCCCTCGAAGACAGCGGCCCGGACGCCGCGGCGGGCCAGCTCGTGGAGGAAGGGCACCGGCTCGGTGACCAGCTCGCCCAGGCC
>JAHFUS010000108.1 GCA_023264975.1 Actinomycetes bacterium
ACGACACTTCCTGACCAGGGAGTCTAGCGGCGAAGGCGGGCGGACAGGATCAGTCCTTCGAAGTCCACCGGATACCAGCGATCGTGACCCGCGGTGCGGATCGCCCAGCCCTGCTCGTTTCTGGCCGGCTCAACCATGATCACTTGGCCGTCGCCGATCCGATCGGACAGGAGAACCCACAACTGGTCTCGGACCCGCGAAGTTGGGCTTCCAACGAAGACGCCGGCAGCGACCTCCACCATCCATCGCGTCAAGTGCCCCCGCAGGCCTTCGGGCGCTGCGATAAGCACGACGACCGTCATCGACGGTCGTCGTCCCCGTCGTCGAGATCGGGACCTGAGATGACCTGATGAGACGGGACCGTCGTCTCGCCAGAATCGGGCTCCGCCCAGTTGACTCCTCCGGGGACCGGCCCCGACACTTCATCCCACAACTCGTTGCGGTCGTCAGAGGCTTTCTCGGGCTGGGCATCGAGCAGCTGGCGCACATCGTCGATGATGCGATGGAGCAGGTGGCCGTCAACGAGCTTGTCTCGGAACGCCAGACGCATGTCCCGTTCTTCGATGTGGCCGGCAGCCGCCAGGTCGAATGCCAGCGGGATCGAGTACTCGGCCTTGTAGAGGTCAGCGACATCCATGACGAACGAGAGCGCGGCACCCGTGTGAACGAAGCCGAGCCCTGGGCTTGCGCCGACTCCTGCGATCGCCGCATGGCACACCCCGTAGAGACAGCTATGGCCAGCCGAGAGCAGGCGGTTCACATCGTCGCCCACTGCGAACGGTTGCCCTGGCTTGTACTCGCGTCGCTCCCAGTTCACGCCGGTCCGGTCCGCGTGCTCACGGTAGAGGCGCCGAATACGGACACCTTCTCGACCGCGGAGTTGCTGCATCGTCATCTTGGACACGTCCTCGCCGGGAAACCTCATGCCGTACATCCTGCGGGCGACCGCAAGCCGTTCGACCCGGCGGCTGACCAGGTAGGCCTGACGAACAAGGAGGCGGGTTCCGCGACTGGGGCCCAGGCCGGTCGCATAGCACCGAACGCCATGCTCGCCGACCCAACAGATTGCGGTGCCCGAATCGCCGAGCAGGTTGATCGCCCCGTGCGTCACCCTGGTTCCGGGACCGAGGAGGATGACGGCGACCATCGCCGCCGGGACACGAACGGTCCGTTCCTTGTTGATCAGGACGACGGCATTCTCATCGCGATCGACGTGGGTACGCTCGACGTACAGCGTGGACACCCGGTCGCTGACCCTGTACAGGTCGTGGACGTCAGCCCGCCACCACATCAGCGCTCTCGCCCTCCCGAAGTGGAGCGAGTGTGAGAAGCCCACACCCGTATGCCTTTGCCGGTCCCATCCCGTTCACCATTGCAGCGCGCAGAAGCTCGGGATCGATGACCCGGAGGCAGCCTTCGTAGGTGACGACCTGCACCACCACCCTTCCCGATCCGCCGCGGCGAGTGAAGGACGAGCGGGTGCGCCCGATGATCCGCAGGTCGGGCACGGTCTCCTGCATCGCAACGGAGGAGCGGGCGGGCGGCACTTCGAAGCCCCAGCCCCGGGCATGGCTCGTGAGCCATTCGCCCTGATGAGCCACGGTGCGGTGACCCAGCCGAACGGACCGAGGAAGCACGCCATCGGCAGCGCGCTCCTTCTGGCGCGTCGTGAGGACCTCCGGGCGCCTCGTCGACTGGGTGGGGTTGGCCGCGAGGCGGAAGGCGAACTCCTGGCCAGCGGCAAGACGCTGCAACATGGGCTGGTAGTCGCGGACGACGACCTGGGGGTCTGAGGGATCGTCGGCCGACGGCCATCCGGCCTGCTCAGTCAGGTGTTCCCACGAGGGTCGGGAACCGGTGAGCACCAGGAGGTCTGGCCGGCGAGGATCGCGGGGGTCGACGCGCCACAAGACCCGCTCCGTGACCGGCTGGTGGGGAAGGCCTGCGAGCACGGCCGCATGCATGGCCTGCGGGTCGCCCAGCAGGCGGTGGCCTTGACGCCGCAGGGGATTCAGCCAGACGCGGGAGAGATAGGGCACGCCTCACCACCCCAGCAGAGCGAAGGGGTCATGGCTCGTCGTTGGTGACCCGGAAGTCTCGTGTCCGTCGAAGCCGGTGGCCACTTCAAACCACTCGTGGCGGACTCGACGGGTCGTGAACGCTCGTTCTCGGTGGGCAAAGGAGAGCGGAACATCGGCCCGGCTGTCTGCGGCCTCATCACTGTCGAAGGTGGCGGCGAGGCGAATCATCGGTCCGACCCCGGACTGTCGCCGCAGCGCCCGACGGTGGGACTGCGAAGCCTGCCAGGGGACGGACGAGAGCACGAGCTCAAGCGGGTCCGACCATGTAAGGCCAGGCCGCTCGAGTGGACGGATCACCAATGGCTGGGATGGGACGCAGCACCTCCGGCCCAGGGCCAACGGGAACGCAGGCTGGGCCACGGCCTCGGCGAGCCCGGATATCAACGAGGCGTCGCCCTCGACGATGGCCACGAACACGGCGTCCTGCAAGTAGAACCGCTGCGTCACCGCCGTGAACTTGTCCTTCGTTCTCTTCTGCCGGCCGCTGGCGTCCACGTCAGCCGACAGCAGTCGGACGCCGCGGAAGTCACTGACCGTGTGATAGTCGCGGAGAGGCGTCCCCGGTTGGTCTACCCGAACGCCGAGCCGAAGGCGAACGAGATCAAGGATGTAATCGCCTCGCCGTCGGCCGTCCGCCGCGGCCAGTAGGCCGACCACCCCGGACTTGGTCGGCGTCGGGTCGGTGTCACGTCGGTTGAAACGGCTCTGGCTGCCCCATGACTGGAGGGGGCCGGCGAGGCGAAGGACCAGGCACGACCGACTCGGCACCGGGTCGCTCACGAGGCAGCCTCAGCGATGCGGTCCTTAGCCGCCGCCACGGTGACGGCGAGGAGATGGTCGAACGGAACCGAATCCCCGAACGCCCGGGACACGATCGCCTGGTCGCCCTCAGACACGGGAGCGGCGTATGTCGCCCCGACCAGCCGGGGCTCGCCACCCCACCGTTCCCCCACCTCGGCGGCCGCCGACGCCAATGCGACCAATGACGCTGCCGCGTACCCGCCTTCCGACCGCTTCGGCCGCACCGGCCGCTCGAAAGCCGAGACAAGGTTCACGGGCTGGTCGTCACGTACCACGACCACCACCGCGTCCGGCAGGGTTCGATGGGCGAAGCTGCTCTGATGGCCGGTGGGCATAGAGCGAATGAAGCCGTCGACGAACCTCCGGACGGCATCGACGGCATCGTCGGTGGCACCGCCGACGTTGTGGATGAGCTCGTGGAGGCAGACGGTGGCATAGCGGTAGAGGGTGGCGGAGTTGAACTCGATCGTGCCGATCATGGCCGCTCCGGCATCATCACCCAAGCTGAGATCCTTCTCGTCGTCGACCGCCGTGAAGTAGTCGAACTCCGTCTCGACTGCATGGGTGGAGATGGCATGGGCAACCTGGACGGCCGCGTCCACGTTGAGGTCCGGCAGGTCGGCCACCATCCGCCCGAAGAGCGCAACGTCGATCGGGTGCCCAACCCCCAGTTCTGCCCGCACCGAGATGTCGGTCAGGACAGCAGCGAGGGCTTTGTCACTGAGTTCGGTGGTTCCAGCGCCCAGCCGTGCGGCATCCTGCTCGATGATCCTGTCCAGCTGTGCCCGACCGAAGAAGAGGAGGTACGCAGTGTTCTCTTTCTTCTTTCCGCCCTTGATCTCCAGCGGTGCGAGCAGTGCTGAGGTGACCCGGTCCGCCTGGGCAGCATCGAGGTCGGTTCGCGCCACGAGCCCGTCGCGGAGAAGGGCCGAGATGCGCGCCGTCCTGGTGGCCTGGGCAGCGGGGGGCGTACGCTCGACGAAGTGCATCCGGGTAGCCCGTTTCCACGCCTGGGACGAGACGCGGGCACGGCGGACGCCGCCGAACATCGCCTGCTTCGGCGAGCCCGCGTCGTCACGGTTCAGGTTCGACGGTGGGACGGTCTGGATGACGTGGATATCGATATAGGTCCGTTTCGAGGGCAACGGGTCTCCTTCATGCAGAACTTGGGTGGGAAAGGGACGCTTCGTACGAGGGTCGTGGAGAGTGGTCATGAGACTTCACCGGCCGGCTCCCGGCTCGCCGGCAGGGTGTCGGGGCCGTCGGGCGTCGGCCGGTAGTAGTCCATGCCCCACCTCCGCCGGGCCGCGTCCCGGCAGGCGGGGTCGTGCCACCACCTGAGATCCCGGCAGAGGCCGCTGTAGTCGAACGGGGCAGGTCCTTGGAGCGACCGGAGCTGGCGGACCAGCCCTCGGAGGTGGTGGGCCACCTCGGCGACCTCCGGGGCGGTGACGGCGGCGAAGAACCGACGGTCGACGGCGGCCGGGGCGAACCTCCCCGAGGTGTGCAGCGCCTTGATGGCCTGGCCGATCGGCTTTCCCGGCTGGTGGACCAGGACTTGCTGCGATTGCTGGTGGATGGCGAAGAGCACGAGGGCGTGATGCTCGGCCACGAGTGAGAAGGGGGCCCCGAGCCCCGCCCTCTCGTCGGTCCAGTCGGGTGTGTAGAACCTCCACATCGACGGAACGGTTCCCGGCCCACCACTCGTGCCGCGGCGCAGCGCCGCCAGTTCGTCCCCGGGCGGTAGCCGGGAAGTGGTCTCGCCTCGGGCTGAGGAAGCAGCGAATCGCTCCCAGTATGGGTAAAAGCGGGCCTGCTTGTCCGTGCCGGTCATTCGGCCACCTCCATTGCGTCGGGAGCAGACTCAAGATCATCCGATGCCAGTTCCGGGAGGGCGTCGCGCAGGCCGGCTCGGAAACGGATCTCGGCCAGCGGAGCCCGGTAGGCCCTCCGATCGTCAGCGCGACCGGTGAAGGCGGCCGGCGAGAGCTGCGCCATGAGTTCTTCGGCCGTGTCCAAGGTCGCCTGGCGAGCAGCCTCAGCCCAGGCCGCCATCGCCTCGTCAAGCCGGGACGGTTCACGTTGGAGGCCGGAAAGAATTCGGCGCGCGATGCCGTCGAGCCGGTGCACCAGGCGGTTGCTCGCCCGCTCCCCCTTGTCCCACGGGACCATCTCGCCGCCACGGGCACGGCACAGATCCCCTTCGAGAAAGTTGATCGCCTTGACGAGCTTGTCGGCGTCGCCGGCCAACCGCGCGACCGTCTCCCCCACATGGAGGTCGGCCCGCAGCGCCGCCACCGGCAACGGAAGTGTGTCGTGCACAAGGTTCTCGACGACAGCCGACTGGTTCCCGTACTCCAGCCCCACCAACTCGACGCCGAGCAGGAAGTCGTACTCGAGCGCCTCCTCTGCGTGGAGGTTGCCGATCTGGCGAAAGAGCACGCTCGACAGAACTGTGCCCTCGGCGCTACGCGCCGCGAGCAGACCGTCGAGACCGCGCCAGGCGGCGCGGCCGGAACGGTGGCGGCGGGGCCGCTGGGGGGCCTCTCCTGCCTTGGGATCGGCGACGATGGACCACGCCGTGTGCGGCTCGTACTCGGGGATTGACGAGAGGCGGTCGCCGGCCGCCAGCACCACCGTCCTGACCACGGGCCCCCCGGCCTTTTCGTCGACCGAGGGGACGAGGCGAATGCGCCGGGACTGCCAGGTGAGGAGGTCGAGAACCCCTTCAGCGTCGCGGGATACCCAGCTTGGCCCGACCGGCGGTCGGCGCCATTGGGGCCGGTCCACCGCCTCCCGCTGCCCCGGCCGGAGATCGGCCTTGGCAATCGGCAGGTTCAGCAGCAGGGTCTCGAACAGGGTCGTCCCCGTGGGGACGACGACTCCCAGCCGACCCACTGAGCCGACCGGGTTCCCGGTCGTCTTGCCCCCTTTCACCTCAGCGTCGCCCACCGCCCCGGACTTGATGGCAGCCGTGTCCCAGCAGTGGGCGTGCAGGAGCCAACAGGCCGCCTCGTCCCAGCCGAGGCTCGGCGGGTCGGCCTCGGTGCGGACACCGAAGAGGGGCACGTTGTTGCCCGACGGCTCCGATGGGATCAGTGCTGCAATCGATTT
>JAHFUS010000109.1 GCA_023264975.1 Actinomycetes bacterium
GTCCGCCTGGCCGACTACCGGGGCAAGTGGGTGCTGGTGAACTTCTTCGCCACCTGGTGCGTGCCGTGCCGCAAGGAGCACCCCGAGCTCATCGCCTTCCACCAGCGTCACCGCTCCCTTGGCGACCTCGAGGTCCTCGGCGTCATCTACTCCGACGCGACAGACGAGGTGCTCCGGTTCCGCCGCCAAGCGGGAGGCGAATGGCCCATGCTCGAAGACCCCAAGGGGCGGATCGCCGTCGACCTTGGCGTATCGGGGGTGCCCGAGTCGTTCCTCATCAGCCCTGACGGCGTGGTCGTGTCCAAGCTCGTGGGCGGCGTGCGCGCCACCGACCTCGAGGACCTGCTCGCCCGCGCCAAAGCCTCATCAACCTGGATACACAGAGGAGGTCCGATGGAAAAGCTGGTGTACCTGTTGCTCGGCCCGGTCGGCTGCGTGACCGGCGTGGTTGTGTGGATCGCCATTCTGGCCAGGCGTCGGCGGCGGGCCGACACCGATGCGGTGCCGGCGGGCGAGGTTGCCGCGCTGCGAGGCGAAGTAGCCGAGTTGCGGGCGGAGCGCAGCGAGGCCGGCAATGGCTAGGAGTCAGTCGAAGGGACGAGCCAAGGCGAGTGGTCGAGCCGGCGGCCGCCCTGCATCACGGCCGCTTCCCCCCCGGCGGCGGCGACCCGGTAGCGCCGTGTGGCTGGTCGCCGCTGCTCTCGCCGTGGTGGCGGTGGTGGCCCTGGCGGCGTCGCGTGGGGGCGGCGGCGGCCCGGCCGCCACGTCGTCATCGGCGGGGTTCGTCGGAGGCGACTTTCACTCGCTGGTCGTCGACCCCACCGCCCCGGGTCGGCTCTTCGTTGGTGGCCACGACGCCGTCTCGACCTCGTCGGACGGGGGCCGTACCTGGTCGCAGGTGGATTCACTGAAGGGCGCTGATGCGATGGGATGGTCCTTCACCAAAGACGCCGTCTACGTGACCGGCCACCCCGGCATCAGCCGTTCGAGCGACGGCGGCGCCACGTTCCGCCGGGCCAACGACGGCCTGCCCGACACCGACGTCCACGCCTTCGGCGCCGGCGGGTCCACCCTCTACGCCACCGGCCCCGCCAACGGCGTCATCGCCTCGACCGATGGGGGCCGGACGTGGGCTTCGCGGACCAACGACGCCGGCCAGGCCTTCTTCGGCCGCATCCTCGTCGCCCCGGACGACGACCAGCACCTGATCGCCGCCGACGCCCGGTCCGGGGCCGCCGAGAGCACCGACGGTGGGCGGACCTGGCACAGCCTCGGCGGGCCGCCCAGCGCGGTATGGGTCTCGCGCAGTGGCACCACCCTGTACATCTCGGGTCCCCAGGGGGCGGGCCGCAGCGCCGATGGCGGGAGGACGTGGGAGGAGCTGGCTCTCCCTGAGGGCGCCGGCCTGGTCGAGGCCGACCCGGCCGATCCGAGCGTCCTCTACGCCGGGGTCCACGACGGCGAGGCTGTGCAGGTGATGGTCAGCCGCGACGGCGGCGCCCATTGGGAGCGTCCCTGACCCCCGAGGCGACCGCGCCTGCCCGTCGCCGGCTCTTGGCCGTCTGGCTCGCCGCCGCGGTGGGGTTCGCCGCCCTGCTGGCGGTGGCCCGGGCCAGCGAGTCCGGCCTCGACGACCCCGACCCCGCGCAACAGCGCCCCGGGTTCCTCGACGCCGGCGCCCTGCCCCAGCCCGCCCCCGGTCTCACCGACGCCTTGCCCTGGTCGGGCCGCCGCGCTATCGCCTTCTTCGTCCGCCCCGACAGCGTCGAGGATCTGTGCCGGTCGCTCTCGGATGACCGACCGTTGGAAGGGGCCGACATCGCCGTGGTGGTGTCGGGACCGGGCGAGTGTGAAGGCGTCACGACGGTCGCCGACCCCGCCGCCCGTCTGGCCCGCGCCTATGGCCTTCGCCGGCCCCGGTCGGGCGATGCGCCGGTGGGCTACGCCGTCGTCGACGGCCACGGCCAGATCCGCTACCGGACACTCGATCCCAGCGTGGCCGACCATCTGGGCGAGGTCCGCACGATCCTGCGGGCTACCCCGTGATCGTCGCCGACCAAGCGGGCCCCAGCCCGCCGCTTCGCCTGTGCCTGTGGTGTCTGGCGGCGGGGGCGGTGGAGCTCGCCCTCTACTTGTCCTACCGGGGCCACGACGCCAGGTTCCACTGGTTCACCCACCTCTTCGTGGGGGCGTCGACCGCCCTGGTGGTCATGACGGCGGTGACGCTGCGCACCCGCCGCCCCCTCCCCTACCCGCTGGTATGGCCAGTACTGGGCCACCTGTTCGCCATGACGCCCGACCTGGCCTTCAGCGGAGGAGTCGCCCACCAGCGGTGGATGGACGTGTTCCTCGGCCACGTCAGCTCCCACTTCGTCCCCGGCCGGAACGTGACCTGGTACGCCGTGTTCCTCGCCTCGCTGGCCCTCTACCTCGCCGCCGTCGACCGGTCGGGGCAGCGATGAGTGATGGGGAGCTCTTCGTGGCGCGTTGGGGGCAAGGTCCCGACGTCGTGTTCCTGCACGGCCTGGGCGGGTCGTCGCGCTACTGGGAGCCGCTCGCTGCGGCCAGCACCGGCTACCGGGCCACCGCACCCGACCTGCTCGGCTTCGGCCGGTCGCCGAGCCCGCCTGATGCCAGCTACGACGTCGAGAGCCACCTCGCGGCGCTGTCGCCCCACCTGCCGCCGCGGGCGGTCGTCGTCGCCCACTCGACGGGCGCCATCCTGGCCGCCGCCTTGGCCGCCCGGCAGCCCGACGCGGTGGCGGCACTCCTCCTCGTCGGTCTCCCCGCCTACCCCGATGAGGCTTCCGCCCGGCGGGCGATCGGTGGCCTCGGCCTCCTGGCCCGTCTCACCGTGGAGAACAGTCGGGCCGCCCGGGTGCTGTGCGAGACCATGTGCCGCTTCCGGCCTCTCGCCATCACCCTGGCGCCGTGGGTGGTGCGCGACATGCCTCCCTCGATTGCCGCCGACGGAATCCGGCACACGTGGATCTCGTACAGCCGCACCCTTCTCCGCGTCGTGGTCGAGCACCGTGTGGTCGACGTCCTGCGGGCCGCGCCCATGCCCGTCACCCTGCTGCACGGGCGAGGCGACCGGGCGGCACCACTGGGCTTTGTCGAGGCGCTGGTCGCCGGCGGCGACGGTCCCGCCCCGCACCTTGAGGTGGTCGACGGCGACCACCACCTGGCCACGCGCAGGCCAGTCCTGACGGCCGAGGTCCTCGCCGCCGTCGTGGCCGAGAGCACCACATGAAACGGTGGTGGACATCTGGCGTCGTGCTGTTGGTACTGGCGGTCGGCGCCTGCGGGACCGACGACAACGCGGCCTCGCCGGCCCGGCCGTACGACAGCCTGTACCAAGGACTGTGCGTGGCCCGTGCCCGTGCCACCCAGCCCGCCGCGGCGCGGACCGCCTTCTTCGACCGGGCCCACCAGCCTATTCACGAGCTCGCAGCCGCGGCGGCCCGAGAAGACCGGGCCGCCGCGGCGCGCCTGCTCGAGGCCAAGCAGGTCGTAGAGCGCGACCTCGCCGGTGACGCCTCGGGGCTGGCCGGCGACCTCGACCGCCTTCTCACCACGGCCGGCCGGGCCATCGTCGCCACCGGCCAGCCTCCACCCCGACCCTGTCAGGAGACACCGTGACCACAACCGTCCCTCGACCTCGCCTGCTTCCCTCTGCCGCCGCCATGTTCGCGGTGGCAGTCCTGACGGCGGCGTGCGGCAAGGGTGCCGACGGGCCGGCTGTCGTCAAGGAAGGTGGAGCGGACGCCTCCAGCGAGATGGCGGCCCAGGTGGCGAGCTACGAGCTGGTGGCCGGTCGGTCGGGACGGTTCATCGTCGGGCTGCTCGCTGCGGACCAGAGCCGCCTCGTCGCCTTCGGGACCGTGCAGCTGCGCTTCACCTACCTGGGCGATCGGGGGACGGCGAAGCCCGGCGGCCCCGAGGGCCCGGCCGTCACCGCCCGCTTCCTGCCCATCCCGGGCCAGGAGATCGATCCCGCCGCCTCCGGCCCTCGCTTTGTCCAGGGATCCGAGGGCATCGGCGTCTACGGGGCACCCGACGTCACCTTCGACCGCCCGGGGTTCTGGCAGGTGTCCGCCTCGGCCACCATCGAGGGCAAGCCCAAGAAGACAACAGCAGCCTTCGAGGTGCTCGAACGGTCCCCGATCCCGGCGCCGGGCGACCCCGCCCCGCGCACCGAGAACCCGGTGGCCGGTGGCGGGGGAGTCGACCTGAGCTCCATCGACTCGCGAGCCTCCTCTGACGCACCCATCCCGGACCCGGAACTGCACGCCACCACCGTGGCCGCCGCCCTCGACGCCAAGCGACCACTCATGGTCGTGGTGTCCACGCCGACTTACTGCCAGAGCCGGTTCTGCGGGCCGATCACCGACAGCGTCTCCGCCCTCGCCAAGCGCTACGGCGACCACATGGCATTCGTCCACCTCGAGGTATGGAAGAACTTCGACAAGAGCGAGGTGAACAAGGCAGCTGCGGAGTGGATCTACCCGCCCGGCACCAAGGATCCCCGCGAGCCGTGGGTCTTCGTCATCGGCCGGGACGGCCGCATCGCGCAGCGCTTCGACAACGTGGCTACCGATTTGGAGCTCGAGCGGGCAGTGGGCGATGTGACCAGGTGACCACCCTGGAGGACTCTGAGGGTGGGGCCATGGCGTCATCCGGCGTGCGCTCCTCGCTGCTTCGGTGGCGGCGGCCCGCAGTGCTCATCGCGCTCGCCGTTGGCCTGGTCGTCGTCTCCGTCGTGGCCGCCGGCTACCGCCCTGGCGCTCCGCCGGTCGTGCGTAGCGCAGGAGGGCGCACCGCACCGGCATTCGCCGTGTCGGATCTGCGCGACGAGAGCCGCACCATCAGCCTCGAACAGCTGTCCGGCCACCCCATCGTGTTGAACTTCTGGGCCTCGTGGTGCGTGCCGTGTCGCAAGGAGCTGTCGGCCTTCGAGGCCGTGCACCGCCGGGCGGGCAGCCGGGTGACGCTCTTGGGCATGAACAACCAGGACACCCGCAGGGATGCCCTCGGCCTGCTGCGCCAGGCCAAGGTCAGCTACCCATCGGGCTTCGACCCCAGTGGGCGAGTAGGGGAGGCATACCTGCTGCGCGGCATGCCAACGACGGTCTTCATCTCGACCGAGGGCACGATCCTCGCCACCCGGACAGGGCAGATGTCCGAGAGTGAGCTGGCTGACGCGATCCTCGACCTTTTCGCCGTGCCTCTTCCTGGCAGCTGATCGCCTGGCGGTGCCCGCTGAACGAGCTCTTCCGTTGTGGCTGGATCACGACGCGGCTTCCGATCGGCGACGGCGGACGGACGCGGTCATGACGCGCAGCACGAGAGCTTCTTCACGTCGCCACGAACGACTGGGCCACCAGCTTCAGCGACTCGCTCATTGTGAGGTACGGCGCCCACGTGGTGGCCAGGTCGTCGACGGTAAGCCCGAACTTGATGGCGTAGACCCCGGCCAGGATGAGGCCGGCCCCCTCGGCCACGGCGTGCACGCCGAGCACCTTGCCGGTGTTGGCGTCGGCTACAAGCTTTATCGCCGCCCGGGTGTCGCGGTTGGCCAGGGCCCGGGGCACGTTCTCCAGCTCCAGCACCCGGGAGGCGACGTCAAGGCCGGCGGCCCGGGCCTCGGCCTCGCTCAGCCCGGCGGTGGCCAGGGCGGGATCGGTGAAGATGACACCATTGGCCCGTCGATAGGAGTCGTCCCTGCATGCCGTTGTCCCGTCGGTGGTGGAGCCGGCGACGGCGACCGCGTCGGTGGCCGCCCAGGCTGACGGCATGGACGAAGCGGTGCTGGTCGCCGCCGACACCCGGTCGACGCAGGCTACCGACGCCGCCGGCGGCACGGAGGGTTGGACCTCGACCTCACCAAGGTCGAGCAGGATAAGGAAGAGGTACCCCGTCGCCACCGGAGCGGGCGCCATGGGCTAG
>JAHFUS010000057.1 GCA_023264975.1 Actinomycetes bacterium
ACTGGGGCGCGGGCATGGCCATGATCGCCTGCGTGGCGGCCATGGTGTTCCACGCCCTGCGCTGGGGCTGGGGCTCCCAGCAGCACAACATGGCCCGGGTCCAGGACGGCAAGGAGGGGGTGGGGCGCGCCGCCTTGGTGGCCGGGGTCATCGCCGCGGCCGCGGCGCTGGTGAACTTCGCCGCCGGTCTGGGCAGTGCGGTCCATTGACCGCGCCGATCGGGCCCGGCCGCCGGCGGCTCCCGCCATGGACCGCGTGGGTGGCGGTCGGGGTGGCCGGCTTCGTAGCCGGCGCCGGAGCGGTGGCGGCGGGGCGGGGCCGCGAGGCTGGGTCGACCGCCGTGGCGACCCGGGCGCCGTCGCCGACCCTGTCGGCGGGCGCCGTCGCTGACGCAGGCCCCCGCGCCGTGGAGGCCGGGGTACCGGTGGGCTACGCCCGCAGCGGGCCGGGTGCCGCGGCGGCGGCCACCACCTACCTGACGGTGGCGGCCGAGCAGCTGCTGCTCATGGACGGCCCGGCCCGAGAGGCGGCGCTGGCTCGGATGCTCGTCCCCGGCGCCAGCGCCCAGACGCGCGAGGCGGTGGGCGGCAGCGCCGCCCTGCTCGAACGGGTGCGCAAGGCGGCCTCGACGGCGGGGACGCCCCGCGCCGTGTTGCGCAACCTGCCGGTGGCCTACCGGGTGGACGCCTTCTCCGAGGCCCGGGCCCGGGTGAGCGTGTGGGCGGCGGCGGTGTGGTCGATCGCCGGCGTCGGCGGGCCCGGCGAGGCCTGGACCACGACCGCGGTCGAGCTGGAGTGGGTGGACGGGGATTGGCGGCTGTGGTCGCTCACGTCGCGGGAGGGGCCGACGCCGGCCACGACATCGGGGCCCGTGGCCGGGACCGATGAGCTGATCGGCGCGTTGGCCGGCTTTTCGAGCTACCGCTATGGGCCGTCCTGACCGCCGGCGCGTCGTTGCCAGGCTGCTGGCGGCGACCTCGTTGTGGGTTGGAGCGCTGAGCCTGGCCGTGACGCCGGCGCACGGTGATCCGCTCGTGACCTGCCCGGATACCCCGGTCCTGCACCAGGTGTGCTCGGTGGCCACCGCGGCGCCCAACCTGGCCGCCGACGGTGTCGAGGCCGCGGCCGAAGGGATCTTCGACCAGGCGACCGAGTGGGTGGTGGCCGGGGCCACGAGCGTGGTCGGCTACATCGGCGAGACAATCGACGGGGGGACCAGGCCCGATCCCGACGCCAGCTGGTTCGAGCCCAACTACCGGCTGATGGTCTCGGTGGGCGTCGCCTTCCTGTTGCCTCTACTGATCGTGGCCGCCCTGTCCTCGCTGCTGCGCCAGGACGCGGCCGGGGTGGTGCGGATCGTCACCGTCAAGGTGCCGGTGGCGGCGATGGGCATGGTGCTGGCCACCTGGGTGGTGGACATGCTCGTCGCCATCACCGACAACCTGTCGGCGTTCGTGGGCAGCACCATCGGCGGCAGCGGTGAGCGCTTCGCCACCGGCATCGTCCACCTCATGGAGGCGGGCCTGCTGACCGGCAACGGGGTCGTCAGCGGGTTCCTGGGCTTCCTCGTGGCGCTGGTCATCGCGCTGTTCGCGTTGCTGCTGTGGATCGAGCTGGTGGTCCGTCAGGCCGCGGTGCTGGCCGCGACCTTGTTCCTGCCCCTGGGCTTCGCCGGCCTGGTCTGGGAGTCGACCTCGCACTGGCTGCGGAAGCTGGCCGAGGGCCTGCTCGCCTTCATCCTGGCCAAGTTCGTGATCACCGCCATCGTGGCCGTCGGGGCCAACGCCATCGCCGCCGGCAGCGATCACCCCGCGGCCCTCATCCTGGGCGCCGGCATCCTGGCCGTGGCCGTCTGTACGCCCTACGTGCTGCTCAGCATCATCCCCCTGGGCACCATGGCCGTGGCCGAGGGGCTGTCCCGCCGGCCGCTCCAGGCGGGGTCGTCGGCCATGTCGAGCCTGTACTGGGGACAGGCCCTGCTGGGGTCGGGCGGCGGGGCCGCGGTTCAACCGGCGCCGGCGGAGGGTTCGGCCGGCGGTGGTATCCCTCCGCCGCCCGGCGGCCCGGTGGGGGGCGGCCCGGTGGGGGGCGGCGCGGCGACGGCGCCCCTGGCGGTGGCGGGTGGCGCGGCCGAGGCGGCGAGCGGGGCGGCCCACGGCGCGGCGGAGCTGGCCCAGACGGCATCCACGCCTCCCGTCGCGCCGACCGCGCCGGGGGGTGGCGATGGGCGCTGAGGCCGAGGGCCAGAGCTACCACTTCGGGCCCCTACAGAAGTCCTCCGCCCTGGGCGGCATGTCGTGGTTCCAGGTCGGAGTGATCGCCGCGTGCGGCGCGCTGGGCGTCGGCCTCATGCGCAGCCTGCCCACCACGGCGGGCATGGTGGTGGGCCTCGCCCTCCTGGGCCTGGGCTTCGGGGTGGGCTTCGTGCGCATCGGGGGCCGCCTGGTCGAGGACTGGGCCTTCCCGGTCCGGTACTGGTACAGCCGCCAGGGGCGCCGGGCTCGGCACTGGGAACGACCGGCGGACGCCGCGGCGGGGGCCCGGCGCCCCGACGCTCCCCCGGGGCTGGAGCACCTCAAGTTCTTCGCCGTGGCCCTGGCCGGCGGGGACGCCGGCGTGGTCCTCGACCAGCATAGCGGGACCTACATCGGCGTGCTCCGCTGCCGGGGTGGGCCCTTCGGGTTGGTCGACCGAAGCGACCAGGACCGCCTGCTGCGGGCCTGGGGCGACGTGCTCAACGGCTGGTGCGTGGACGACGAGTCGATCCTGCGCCTGCAGGTGCTGGAGCGCACCCTCCCCGAGGACGGCGACGCCCTGGCCGCCTACCTGGAGCGGGCGGCGGCCGTCCCCGAGGGCTCGCCCGCCCTCGCCTCCTACCGGCGGCTGCTGGCCGGCGCCCAGCCGCTCAGTCAGCGCCACGAGACCTTCCTGGTGGTGGCGGTGTCGCACTCGGCTCCCGCGGCCCGCCGCCTCGGCGGCGGCGATCTCGGCGCGTGCGAAGCCCTGGCGCAGGAGTTGGTCAACCTGGCCGAGAGGGCCCGGGCCGCCGAGGTCGTCGTAGAGGGCATCCTGGGCCCGGCCGAGGTGGTGCGTTGTCTGCGGGCCGGCTTCGATCCCGACGTCGCCGTCCGCCCGGGGACCTGGGTGCCGGGGCCGGACCGGCCGGCCCGCCTGGGCGACGCCTGGCCGGGGGAGGTCACCACCTCCTGGTCACGCTATGAGGCCGACGGCGTCTGCCATGCCACGTTCTGGGTCGAGGAGTGGCCCCGGGTGCCGGTCGGCGCCGACTTCCTCGGCCCGTTGCTCCTGCGCAGCCGATGCAGCCGGACGTTGAGCATCGTGGCCGAGGCCGTCTCCCCGGCGCGAGCGGCCCAGGAAGTCCAGGACGCCAGGACCGGCTTCCTGGCCGACCAGGCCCTGCGGGACCGGGCCGGGTACCTGCCCACGTACTTCCGCCTGATGGCGGGCGAGGCGCTGGACCGCCGGGAGGCCGACCTGGCCGCCGGCCACGGCGAGTACCGCTTCAGCGCCTACCTCACCGTCAGCGCGCCCGACGCCGACAGCCTGGAGACGGCGGCCACCGGTGTCGTCCGCCTGGCCACCCAGTGCCGGCTGCGGCTGTGGCGTCTCTATGGCCAGCAGGATCTGGGCTTCGCCTGCGCCCTGCCTCTGGCCCGGGGGCTGCGCTGAGGTGGTGAAGCTGCGGGTCCCCGCTCACCGGTGCTCGACGGCCAACCTGCGCGCCGCCTACCCGTTCCTGAGCGCCGGCGGCCTGGGCGGCAACGGCGTCTACATCGGCTCGGACCGCCTGGGGGGCTCGTTCTCCTACGATCCCTGGGAGCTGTACCCCGACCGGCGGCGGGGCTACGCCGGCGCCCTCACCGGACCCAACATGCTGGTGGCTGGGCAGGTGGGTCGGCGCAAGAGCAGCCTGGTGAAGACCTACTGTTGGCGCCAGCACGTGTTCGGGCGCAAGCTGGCCATCCTCGACCCCAAGGGCGAGTACGGCCCCCTCGCCGCCGCCCTGGGCGTCGAGCCGATCAGGGTGGCGCCGGGGGGAGGGGTGCGGCTGAACCCGCTCGACCCGGGCCCGGGGGCGGCCGACCTCGGCGAGCGCGAGGTGCGCCGGCGACAGCTGGTGCTCCTCCAGGCCCTGGCCAGCGCCAGCCTGTCGCGCCCCCTCGGCAGCGAGGAGCGCACGGCGTGCGACCTCGCGCTGCGGGCGGTGAACCAGGGCGCCGGCCGGGTGGCCACCCTGGTCGAGGTGGTCGACGCCCTGCTGTCGCCGTCGACGTCGGCGGCCACGTCGGTGCGCACCACATCGACCAAGCTGGCCCAGGCCAGCCGGGACGTGGCCCTGGAGCTGCGGCGCCTCTGCGAAGGGGACCTCCAGGGGATGTTCGACGGCCCGACCAACGTGGAGATCGACTGGGACGGCCCGGCGGTCGTGCTCGACCTGCTGGAGGTGTTCAACTCCGAGGCCCTGGGCCTGCTGATGACGTGTGCCACCTCGTGGCTGCAGTCGGCCATCGCCCGACCGGCGGGCGGCAAGCGCATCGTGGTCGTCGACGAGGCATGGGCCGTGCTGGCCAATCTGGGCGTGGCCCGGTGGTTGCAGGCGCTGGCCAAGCTGGCCCGCCAGTGGGGGTTGCAGCTGGTGGTGGTCATCCACCGCCTGGGCGACCTGCTGGCGGCCGGCGAGGAGGGCTCCCAGCAGATCCGCCTGGCCCAAGGACTACTGGCCGACACCGAGACCCGTGTGATCTACGGGCAGCCACCCGATGAGATCGGGCGGGCCGTCGAGCTGCTCGGCCTGAGTGAGACCGAGGCCCGCCTCCTGCCCAACCTGGAGCCCTCGGCCGGGCTCTGGAAGGTCGGGCCCCACCACACCCACCTCGTCGACCACCGGGTGGGCGAGGACGAGTGGGACATCATCGACACCGATGCCCGCATGCGGCGCTAAGACCGTGGGTTCACGCACACTAAAGGAATTTCGGGATCGAACCCAAGGGTCGGAGCTCGTCGCAAGCCTACGCGGCTCGTTGGGTTCGGGAACCGAGCGAGCTGTTGAGGTCGAGCGGTTTGTAGCCGGCCTCGACGCCGCAACCAAGGCCATCGCCCAAGTCTGGTGTGTGACTTCTAATCAGGCTGCCAGCACACCCTCAACGGGTGGCGGGCTGAGGCACTCGACGAGATTTATCGAGCGAGGCGGTTGGCGAGGTCGGTCGACGGGATCGCCAACGCTCATGGTCTTCAATCCGGAGGCCGCCAGGTCGAGGACTCGCCATCCCATATCCAACCCGGAGGCCCGTACTCCATGAACGGTCGAGGAGCAGGCTCTCCACGTCGCCGGTTACGACGCTTCTGGACGATCCCGGCAACGACCAACGGCGCAAGAAGCAGGCCTCTGACCGGCACGCTCCATCCACTGTCAGGCGGAACCCTGATTGCGAGCACCACACCAACGGCCGCGGCGACCGGCAGACTGGCCCACACGACGACTTGTCGAGGCCAGGGCTGTTCCCAGATCCAGCCTCGGGCCGGGCGCTCTATCTGCGGAAGCCAGTCGCGTCGGAATAACCACCATTGGGCGACCAGCAACGCCGCCACAACCGTCATGAGCAGCGCGAAAGCTAGCGCGCGCACGGCATCGGTCGTTCAGCCGAGAGCAGTCTCATCGGCGTGGAGCGCCGACGCCTACCGAGGCCCGGACCCATCGACCCCTACTGCTTGGACGCTGACCTCCGTCCTTGGGCGACATGACTTCAAGGTTGCCATCCCCGTTGGTTCAACAGCGGCGCTCGCAGGACGTCTTACACAGCGCGTGGTGCGGAGCTGCGCCCCGATTGCTCGGGCGGCGGGAGGCTCGGATCACTTCGAGGCCCGAAGGGAACCGCCGTGCTGATCGAACTCAACCCATCAGAGTCAAGCGAGGTGGCGCCGGCATGACGGCGCCCGCGGCGCCCCGCTCGAACGACGGGGCACTGGCCGTGGCCGTGTTCGTGGCGTTCGGGGCCGGCGTGGCCCTGTGGGCGGCGGGGACGCTGGCCGGGCGGCTGTGGGGCGGGGCCTGGCCCCAGGCCGGGGCCGGGCAGGCGGGCGCCATCCTGGCCGGGGTCATCCGCCACCCCGGGGAGCCGGCCCTGGCCTGGCCACCGTCGGATGCCGCCCTGATCCCCGGCCCGTGGGCCTTCTACCCGGTGCTGGCGCTGCTGGCCTCGCTGGGCGGCGGGGTGGCGGGCGGTCTGCGGCGGGTGTTCGCCTCGAAGCGGGCCGGCGACGGGGCGACCTGGGCCGAGGTCCGGGACCTGCGGCCCCTCAAGGTGCACGGCCCCGGGTGCGGCCGGCTGGTCCTCGGCCACTCGGGCGGGCACCTGGTCGCCACCGAGTCGCGTCACTCGGTGTGCGTGATGGGGCCGACCCAGACGCACAAGACGACGGGATTCGCCGTGCCGGCGATCCTGGAGTGGCAGGGCCCGGTGCTGGCCACCAGCGTCAAGGACGACCTGGTGGCCGACACGGTGGGCTGGCGGGCCAGCCAGGGCAAGGTGTGGATCTACGACCCCACGGAGGCGACGGGGAGACCGGCGGCGGGCTGGACGCCCCTCAGCGGTGTGGAGGACTGGGCCAGCGCCCGGCGCGTGGCGGCGTGGCTGGTGAGCGCGGCGGAGGCACCCGGAGGGGTAGAGGACTCGGCCTTCTGGGACCGGGCGGCCAAGAAGCTGATCGCCCCCTACCTCCTGGCCGCCAAGCTGTCGGGCGCCGACATGGCCCAGGTGGTGGAGTGGATCGACAACCAGGAGGTCGACGAGGTGGCCGGAATCCTCGGCGCCCACGCGCCAGCGGCGGCCCTCCGGGCCGCCCACGCCAACTGGCGGCGGGAGGAGAAGCAGCGTTCGTCGATCTTCACCACTACCGAGATCCTGCTCGATGCATATGCCGACCCGGTCGTCGCCGCCTCGGCGGAACGCTCCGACATCGAGCCCGACCGCCTCCTCAACGGCGGCTCCCACACCCTCTACATCTCCGCGCCTGCCGATGACCAGGATCAGCTGCGGCCGTTATTCGGCGCCCTGGTCCATCAGGTGCTGGCCGCGGTGGGCCGCCGGGCCGCGTCCGGCCGCCCGGTCGACCCCCCGCTGCTGGTCGTCCTGGACGAAGCGGCGAACATCGCCCCCCTGCGCAATCTCGACCTGCTCGCCTCCACCGCCGCCGCCCTGGGCGTGCAACTGGTCACAGTCTGGCAGGACCTGGCCCAGATCGAGGCCCGCTACGGCCGGCGGGCCCAGACCATCATCAACAACCACCGGGCCAAGGTCCTCCTGTCGGGCATCTCCGACCCCAGCGCCCTCGACTACGTCAGCCGCCTGTGCGGGGACGAGGAGGTGTCGAGGGACTCGACCACCCGCGACGCTTCCGGCCTGCGCTCCAGCACCGAGTCGAGCCAATACCGCCGGCTGGCCCCGGCCGACGCCCTGCGCCGGGTCGTCCCCGGCGAGGGCGTGCTCGTCTACGGCCACCTCCCTCCCGCCCGCCTGCGCCTGCGACCCTGGTTCGAGGACGCCCGCCTGCGCCGGCGGGCGGCCACGGTGGGGGCGCCGTCAACGGGGGCCGCGGCGGAGCCGTTGCCTGAATCGGCAGTGGACGCCGGAGCGTGAGCTGGCGGGGACCGGAGCGGGGTCGTCCTCGTTGCATGAAGAGAGGGTGGGACGAACGGAGGTTCGAGCCGTGGGTGCGTGCGCGGGGGGTGGGGCTGTCGTAGCTTTGGGGGTTGTGGGATGGGAGCGCACGGCGACGAACCTCCGGGAGGACCTCGGCGAGCCGGCCGTCGTGCTGGCCCTGGCCGAGGCGGTGTGCCCGTCGCTCAACGGGGCCGCGTCCTTCCGGCTGGCCGCGTTCCTGGAGGCCGTCGATGCCGGCGGCGATCTGGGGGAGTTCGCGGCCACGGCCGAGGCGCTGGGCGGGTTGGAGCCGGTCCGGGTCGAGCACTGGCGGCGGGCGCTGGAGGGGCTCGATGCCCAGCTCGTCACCGTCCTCGACGACGGCTACCCGGCCAACCTGCGCATGATCCACGACCACCCGCCGTTCCTGTTCGTCCGGGGCACGCTCGGGCCGACCGACGACCGCGCCGTCGCCGTCGTGGGCACCCGCAGGTCGAGCGAGGACGGGGTGCGCGCGGCAATGGGGATCGCCGCGGCCCTGGCAGAGCGGGGCATCACCGTCGTCTCGGGCCTGGCCGAGGGCATCGATACCGCGGCCCACGCCGGGGCCCTCAACGCTGGAGGCCGGACGATGGCCGTGTTCGGGACCGGTATCAGGCGCGTCTACCCGGCGTCGAACCGTTCCCTGGCCCGGGCCATCGCGGAGTCGGGGGCCACCGTGTCGCAGTTCTGGCCGGATATGACACCCTCGCGATGGAGCTTCCCAGCCCGCAATATCGTCACGTCCGGTCTCGGCGTCGGCACCGTGGTGGTGGAGGCGGGGCCCACGTCGGGTGCCCGCCAGCAAGCCGACCACGCCCTCCGCCACGGCAAGCGCCTGTTCCTTCTGCGCCGCCTGGTCGAGCACCAGCCGTGGGCCCGGGACCTGATGCAGCGGCCGGGCGTCGTCGCCATCGAGGACGTCGAGGACGTCGTCGGGGTGGTGGAGGCCGAGCTCGACCTGCACGCTGACGTCGTCGTGTAGGGGGGCAGCGGCGTGGCCACCGCCGCCGAGCTGCTCATCCCGCTGCGCCCGGGCTTGGTTCCGGTGCCCGCGGCCGGACAAGCCGGCGTGTGCCGGTACTGCCACGGCGCCTGTGACCCCAACTACGAGCAGTGCTTCCCTTGTCTCGAGGCGGTCCGCAGCATCGGGGCGGTAGAGATCCTCCCGATCTCGATGTCGGTCGACGGCGACCTCCTCCACCGCCATCTGCGAGGCTACAAGGACGACCGCAGCGCCCAGGTTCGGGGCCGCATGAGCCTGCGCCTGGCCGCGTTGGTGTCGGTGTTCATCGAGCACCATCGGAGCTGTGTCGGCGAGTTCGACTCGGTGGTGACGGTGCCGTCGCCCGGCCGGGTGGCCGTCGAGGCGGTGGTGCGACGGGTGCGATCGCTGGTCGGCGGGTACCGGCCGGCGCTCCGGGCCACCGGCGTCGGATCCAAGAACGAGCTGCGCACCGATCGCTTCGAGGTGTTGCGTGCCGTGCAGGGCGAGCGGGTCCTGGTCCTCGACGACACCTTCACCAGAGGCCCGACCTTGTTCAGCGCGGTCGGGGCGCTGAGGGAGGCCGGGGCGGTGATCGTGGGGCCGGTGGTCGTGGGGCGGCACGTGCAACCGGGTTGGGGGCCGTCGCGCGAGTTGTTGGCGTGGCTTCGGAGCCGGCCATGGGACGAGGGGCGATGCTGTCGCTGTGCCGGCGAACGGGCTGATGCCGGCGGGATGCTGTAGTTGCCGGCGTCGTGAGGGGCGAGGCGGCGGTGGCCGGCGCCGACGTGACGGTCCTGAGAGCAGATCGCAGATCGGGTTGCTGCCTTGACCCAGAACAGCGCAACAGGCCAACGCCGGCTGCGTCCGAAGTCCGATTCAAGACGCCGTGGGTCAAGGACTACGACGCCATCGAGGGTGAGGGACCGACGAGTTGGGCGACACGCTTCGACGTCACGAACTGGGGGCTCATCTCCGCCCATGAGGCCGCGGACCTCGTCGTTCCTGTCGCCCCCGTCACGAGTACGGGTCCACGGCAGGCTGTCGCCCGGCTGACAGAGCTAAGGCGTGGCGGCGATCGTCCGCCACAGGTCGACGTCGCTGATGTTCCCGAAGATGCCGACCCGCAGGACCAGGTCGGCCGGCACGGCACCTACGTACGCATCGGTGTTCCCGGCGTTGACGATGCGCACCTCGACGTGGGTTGCGGGGAATGCCGACGCCGCCGCTCGGGCCCGTTCCGCGATATCGGGGTGCAGCTCGACGAGCGTGGCGGTAAGCCGTTGGGCATTGTCGCGTTCCGACAGGACGCCGAACATGTCCCTGCCTTCCCCGGCGCAGCTGCCCAGGATCCGCATCGGCCCGACGTGGCGGTCCATGGCGTCGTTGATGAGACGTCGCACGACCCGCGACCGCCAGGAAGGTCCGAACCGGGATCTTCGTACTGTCCGTGCCACTGCTCGTAGTCCCGCATTGGAGGTCGATGGTACAGTTCGTCGACGGGGGGACAACGGGGGGAGTGTCTGTGCTGCGCCATGCGCTGAAGCCGGCACGGTCGTCGGTCGCGCTGCTGTGCGGCCTGGCGACGCTGCTGACACCGGCGATCGTGACACCCGGAACGGCGGCCGCGACGGGGGCCCGTGCCGTCACAATACAGACCACGCTCGAAGGACGGTTCCGGGTTCTGGCCGCCACGCCCGCGCCCGGGCGCGCCCTCGCCCACCGCGACATCCTGGTGCTCGACGTCGGCGACCGGGTGTACGAGCTCGAGTTGCCGCCCGGGACGAGGCCGGCCACCGGCAGTCGGGTGCGGGTGACGGGCGTGCTGAGCGGTCGGATCGGCGACCTCGGCAACGAGATCGTCGAGGTGTCGAGCATCGAGATCGTTGTCGACCGTTTCCCGGCGGAGGCCCCGCCCCCACCGCTGACGACCGGCACGAGCCGGGTCCTCGTGATGCTCGTGCGGTGGACCGCGCCCGACTCGGTCACGCCCGCGTCGGCCGACAGCCAGCTCTTCACCGACGACAACAGCTGGTACCAGGAGGCCTCCTACGGCCAGCTGAACCTGACGGGCTCGGTCACGAACTGGATGCCGATCCCAGCGCCTTCGACGCCCTGCAACGTCGACAACATCATGGACAACGCCCGATCGGCCGCGACAGCTGCCGGGTTTACGATCGCCAGCTTCGATCACACGATGGCGTATTTCCCGTACACCGGCGACTGCCCGTTCGCGGGGCTGGCCGGCATCAGCGACGAGCGGATCTGGATCAACGGCTTCATGGACCGGCGCGTCACCGTCCACGAACTCGGCCACAACTTCGGCCTCGAGCACGCGCATTCCTACATCTGCCGGGACGCCGCGGCCACCCAGATCGTCCTCGACGACCACAGCCAGTGCACCATCGACGAGTACGGCGACCCCTTCGACGCCATGGGCGCGTCCGGCCTCGTGGGTCATTTCAGCGCCTACCAGAAGCAGGCGCTCGGGTGGCTCGGAGGGGCGCTGGTCGCCACGCTCAGCTCGGGGGCCTCGGTCACCCTCCCGCCGTTCGAGACCAATACCGTCGGCGCGGTCGCGGCCCGCGTCAATGTGTCCGCTGGCCGCGCCTACTGGCTGGAGTACCGGCAGGCCATCGGGTTCGACTCGTCGCTGCCACCGGGCGCATGCGACGGTGTGCTCGTTCACCTCTACGACGCCAACGGTCTCCTCCCCGCATCCGAGCTCCTCGACCAGCGGCCCGGGCCCTCGGTCACCTTCTCCGACGCCGCCCTCCTCTTCAACACCTCATGGGTGTCCCCGGATAACTGGCGCATCTCGGTCGGGGCCGAGGGCCCGGGCGGGGTGTCGGTGTCGGCCACGCTGTTGCCCAACGACGACTTCGCCGGCGCGGTCATGGTGAGCGGCACCGACATAACGGCGACGGGCACGAACGCGGCCGCCACCAAGCAAGCGGGTGAACCGAACCATGCCGGCAACCCGGGCGGGAAGTCGCTCTGGTACCGCTGGAAGGCCGGGGTGCCCGGGACCGTCACCATCGACACCGGGGGCTCGGGTTTCAACACCCTGCTCGGCGTGTACACGGGCACGGCGGTCAACGCCCTCACGACGATCGCATCGAACGACGACGTTGGGGCCGGGAACACCACGAGCCGGGTGCAGTTCCCTGTTGTCGCGGGCACGACGTACCGGCTTGCCGTCGACGGCTTCGGCGCGGCATCGGGCGGCGTCACGTTGAACATCCGGTTCCCGCCCCCGCCGTTCAACGACCGCTTCGCCACCGCGGCGACGATCGGGTTCTCGCAGGGCTCGGCCATCCCCCTCCTATCGGTGAGCGCGACCAAGGAGCCGGGTGAGCCGAACCACGCCGGCAACCCGGGCGGGAGGTCGGTCTGGTACCGGTGGAAGGCCCCGGCGGCAGGGACCGCCGCCTTCGACACGGCCGGCTCCGGATTCAACACCCTGCTGGGTGTGTACACCGGGACAGCGGTCAACGCGCTTACGACCATCGCTTCGAACGACGACATCGGCGGCGGGAACACGACGAGCAGGGTGTCGCTGCCAGTCGTCGCCGGCACGATGTACAAGATCGCGGTGGACGGCTTCGGCGGCGCGTCGGGCGACGTCGTGCTGGCCATCAACTACGTCGCCGCCGCGACCAACGACCCCTTCGCCGCCGCCGAGACGATCGGCGGGTCCGAGGGCTGGTCGGTCCCGGTTGCCACGTCAACCGCGACCAAGGAGCCGGGTGAGCCCAACCATGCCGGCAACCCGGGCGGGAAGTCGGTCTGGTACCGATGGCAGGCCCCGGCCACCGGGAACGTGACGATGGTCACGGGACGCTCGACGTTCGACACCGTCCTGGCCGTGTACACGGGGGCGGCGGTCAACGCCCTGGTCCCGGTCGCCTCGAACGACAACGACCCCGGGGGTGGCCTCACCAGCACGGTCACCTTCGCGGTCACCAGCGGCTCGATATACCAGATCGCCGTCGACGGATCCGCGGGTGCATCGGGGACTGCGTACCTGGGCTGGTCGGTTGACACGCCAGCGCCCGCTCCCCCCAACGACGACTTCGCCAATCCGCAGCTGGTCCCAGGTGCGCGGGGTCGGATCACACCCGTCACCAACGCCGGTGCGTCGGGCCAGGTCGACGAGCCTGCCCATGCCGGCACGAACGGCGGGAGGTCGCTCTGGTACCGGTGGACCCCGCCCGCCAGTGGTATGGCCACGATCGACACAGCCGGGTCCAGCTTCGACACCCTGCTCGGCGTCTACACGGGCGGGTTGGTCAAGTCGCTGTCCACGGTGGCCTCCAACGACGACTCGGGTGGCGGCGACCTCACCAGCCGCCTGTGGTTCGCCGCCTCTGCGGGGACCACCTACATCATCGCCGTGGACGGGTACGGCGGCGCGGCGGGCACGGTGATGCTCAGGTGGGCAGTCGGACGCGGACCGGCCGACTTCGACGGGGACGGTGACACCGACATCGCCGTGTTCCGGCCCTCAGTGGGAGCCTGGTACGTCAAGGATCAGCCGGTCGTTATCTTCGGCACCTCGGGCGACCTGCCGGTGCCGGCCGACTACGACGGCGACGGCAGGTCCGAGATCGCCGTGTTCCGGCCGTCGATCGGAGGGTGGTTCTTCAAGGACCGGCCCACCGTGTTCCACGGTCTCTCCGGCGACATCCCCGTGCCCGCCGATTATGACGGGGACGGCAAGACCGAGATCGCCGTGTTCCGGCCGTCGATCGGGGCCTGGTACATCGGTGGCATCCCGCCCGTGTTCTACGGCGCGTCCGGCGACATCCCCGTCCCAGCCGACTACGACGGAGACGGCAAGGCCGACGTCGCCATCTTCCGGCCGTCGGTCGGGGGTTGGTACGTCAAGGACCAGCCGACCGTGTTCTACGGCCTTGCGGGCGACGTTCCCCTCCCCGGCGACTACGACGCCAACGGCACCACCGACCTGACCGTGTTCCGACCCGACGTTGGCGGCTGGTACCGCAACGGGGCCGCAACCACCTTCTTCGGGCTGAGCGGCGACGTCCCGGTCCCGGGCGACTTCGACGACAACGGGACGGCCGACGTCGCCGTCTTCCGGCCCCCGGTCGGAGGCTGGTACCTCCTCGGTCCGACGCCGACACCGGTCTTCTTCGGGGCCGCGGGCGATGTCCCGCTGGCCATCCCGATCGCCACCATCGTCGCCCACGGGTAGATCGGCCGCGCCGGGCACGTAGGCAGGTCGACCGGCTCGACGAGGAGGGCCGATCAGGTTGGAGCGTGCTGTCCGGGTCCCAGCATTAGCGGACTACGGCGTCGACGCCACCAACTACAGGGCGAGCAGGGCATCCAGCCCGCGCTCGTCAACCGCACCGACCCGGGAGCCCAGACCCAGAGTGATGACCTTTCTGCGCACCGCGCATCAGCAAGGCGTCGACCGATCGGCTACCGGTCAACCTGGCCCGGGCGCCCGTCCCGGGCGTCGTCGCCGGGCTCACCCTGCGATCCGGCTGATACGCATCAAATCAGCCCCGACGGGTCGACCATTCAGCGAATTCGCTGAGACGCGCCTCGGTTCCCAGTTACCTCCGGCGCTTGCCGCAGCTCTGACATCGACCCAGGTGGCGGCTCAGCGGGGTTTCGGCAACTGTCACGTCCTGGGGGCGGAGTGTCGCCCCCCGGGCTCCGAGTGCTCTTGGCGAGCACGCAGGGTCGAGACGAGAGGTCTGTTACCGCCCGACGCGCCAGCGGATCCCCGAGGGTCGATGCGATGCTCGGAACCCCTCAAGCGTCGACGCGGGCCTCACAGGTCCAGCGGTGAGCGCGTAGGGGCTGGACGAACGGGATGGACGCCCACCTCGATCTCATGAGGTCGGGTCGGCAGATCCTGCTGCGAACGACGGCGCCCAACGTCAAGTCACACCCGGTGGTCCGTTGTCCGCCCAGCTAGCATGATCGATTTCGAGTGCCAGAGGGTCAAGGGGCGGGACGGTGGGCGTGGAATGCTGCGTGGCTCGGGCCAGCAATGGTCGCGGCGTGTTGCGGGGGTTGTTCCTGCTGCTCGCTCTTGTGGGATTGGTCGGGGCCTTGGAGGCGAGCGGTGGTCGCGAGCACGGCCCAACCGACGAGAAGGTCATCGTGGTCCCCGCCGACACCGGGCCGTGCTCGCGCACCTATCCGCCGAACACCGGCGTCCACGGCGTGCTGGCCCTCGGTGACTCCTACTCAGCCGGAGAGGGTCTCGGCGGGACTGTCTCCAACTGCTACGAGCCGGGCACGGCCACGGGCTCCAACGAGTGTCACCGCTCGGCGTGGGCATACTCGGCCGGGGTGCTACCCGACTACGGACACTATTTCCGAGCCTGCTCAGGCGCGCTGACCGCCGACGTCCTCTACCGCCCCAAGAACGGCGAACTACCCCAGTCCTACGACACCGGCAGCGACTGGCTGGTGTCGACCCTCACGATTGGGGGGAACGACGTCGGATTCGCCTCGGTCATCAAGGCGTGCACAGCGGTCAACTTCGTGAAGGCGGGCGTCAGCCTGGGCACCTGGGAAGGTGCCACCGGCTACGTCGACGGCGAGGTCTACAGCACGACGCCGTCGGAAAGGTGGGTCAACGAGAACTGCCCCGGCTGGCTGGCCAAGGCCGACACAGCTATCGCCCAGATGGAGGACCGGCTCGTTCAGACCTACCTCACCGTCCTCGAGGGCCCTGGAGAGCGCCAGTCAGGGCTTGTTCGGGGGTCCAAGTTGCTGGTAGGCACCTACCCGAACCTGTTCCCGTCGTCGTGGACTGGCTCCTCGACCGACGATGAGGGCCACCGCTTCTGCGAGGGCGCCAACATTGACATCGACACGATGCCCGGATCATCAACCTGCTGCCCAACGTGGAGCTTCCCCAATCGCCGGTCGACAACATCTATGTCGGCTACCCCGAATGGGTGGTGGACGCAATCCGCAGCCGCCAGGCCACCTTCAACCAGACGATCCGCAACGCCGTGAACCGGGTGCGCAATCAGGTGGGCGACACCCGGATCCGCCTCGTGGACCTGGCCGGGCTGAACCCCCACAACACCATCACCTGCGGCGACGACGGCCGGCCCGAGCCCTACGTGAACGCCATCCGGCTGGCCTTCGACTTCGACCTCCTCAGCACCGCCACATTCCACCCCAACGAGGCGGGCCAGGATGCCTTCTCAGCCGACTTCTCGGCGTTCGTTCCGCTTGCCGTGCCCTTCTCGGTCATCGACCCGGCCTTCGACGGCGCGAACCCGAACCCCGCCCCTCGGTCGGTTCCTTTCGGAACCCCCGTCGACATCCAGCTGCGGGCTGTCGGTGGCACCGGCGATGTGACGTGGGCGATGACCGCGGGCGCCCTGCCCGTGGGAGTGACGTTCGACGCGAACACGGGCCACCTCGGCGGCGAAGCTCTTCAGGAGGGCGGGTTCCCGGCCACGTTCACTGCCACCGCCGGGGGCGTGAGCGACTCTGTCACCATCCCCTTGACGGTGACCAGCATCGCCCCCTGCACGAAGGTGTGGGGCGCTGCCGGCGGCGGGGACTGGCACACGGCCACCAACTGGCGGCCCTCCGGAGTCCCCGGCCCCGGCGACTACGCCTGCATCGACGGCTCGGGCTCGCTGACGGTGACCGTGAGCCAGCCCGTCACGGTGGCGACCCTGCGCGTCCGCGACGTCCGCACATTCACCGTGTCGAGCCACCTGACGATCACATCGGGGACAAGCCACCTCGAGGGCCTCACTGGGGGCGGGAGGGTCGAGCCGGCCGCCGGGACCACCCTCGCCCTAGCGGACTCGCCCTACACCAACCAGGCCATCGGCAACCAGATACAGGGTGCGGGGACGACGGTGGTCGCCCCCGGCAGCTACCTGTTCGCTGACGGTCTCACCCTGGCCACCCCGCTGGTCAACCAGGGCACGATCCGCGTTCAGGGCGGCTGCTCATCCGGCCGCGGCCTCATCTTGAACTCAGCGTTCACCAACGAGGGCAGCCTCGAGGTGGACGGCTGCATCCACAGCAGCACTGCGCCCGCCCCGACGTTCGTGAACGCCCCCTCGGGCACGCTCACCCCCACCAGCAACTTTGCTGTGCAGATGCCGTTCCAGAACCTGGGCCGCATCGTCATACCGCGTCCCGCCACCGTCCAGCTCCAGGACGCCAACCTCACGAACGGCATCTGGGCTGGCGGTGGCACCCTGGCTCTCGCCGACTCCAGCACAATCGCGGGTGCCGACCTCACCGGCCTGGCGACCTTGCGTCTCACGGGCACATTGACGGCGAGCGGCGCCACCACTCTGCCGCACTCCACCGAGCTCAACAGCGGCACCCTGGCCCGCACCGGCTCGGGCTCGTTCACCGTGCCCGCCGGTGCCATCCTGACCCAGGCAAGCTGTTGCTCTCCGAAGGTGCACGCCCCCCTGACCAACAACGGAACGATCTTGTTGAGCTCCGACAACTACGGGCCCGTCTATCTCGAAACGCCCGACGGCCTGCTCACCAACAACGGACTCATCACCAGCGTCGACAACCGGGACGGCCGCATCGACGCCGTGAACAACGCTCCCGGCGTGGTCAACAGCGCCACCGGCAATGTCTCGGCACCCACCGGTCGGACCCTCTACTTCTACAGCCCCCTCACCAACAACGGCACGATCGACGTGGGGCCGGGGACGGTCCTGGTTGGGGAGCCGCTCACACTCGGGTCCACGTCCGTGCTCAGGGTCTCTGTCGGCCCCTCATTCAGCGGAACCTTGCAGCATCCGAGTGGACCACTGGGCCTGAGTGGCACCTTGGACATCGACACGGCGGATGGCTATGAGCCGGGACCTGGTACTGCCCTTGTGGTCGCGACCGCGAGCGGGCCGGTCACCGGCTCGTTCGGGACCGTGACCGGCGCCTCGATCACGGGCTCGTCCCTTCGCTGGCGGCCGAGCATCTCGGGTGTGGAACTGAGGTTGCTCGTAGGTCCGAACGCCAGTGGCGACTACGACGGCGACCGCACCACCGACATCGCCGTGTACCGGCCCTCGGTGGGTGGCTGGTACCGCAACGGCGCACCCACGACCTTCTTCGGGCTGTCGGGTGACATCCCCGTGCCCGGCGACTACGACGGCGACGGCACCACCGACATCGCCGTGTACCGGCCCTCGGTGGGTGGCTGGTACCGCAACGGCGCACCCACGACCTTCTTCGGGCTGTCGGGTGACATCCCCGTGCCCGGCGACTACGACGGCGACGGCACCACCGACATCGCCGTGTACCGGCCCTCGGTGGGTGGCTGGTACCGCAACGGCGCACCCACGACCTTCTTCGGTGCGAGCGGCGACGTACCTCTTCCGCTGCCGGCCGCGATTCGTCTCTCGGCGTCCCCTTAGCCACAGACTGGCGGATCACCCGTCGTGACGGGATGAGCGGCTTCGCTACAGCACCCGCGAACCGGTAGCCCGGTTACCAAAGACCCGGTCGGGAGCCAGCGAGGAGAGTGATGCACCGGCGGGCGGCGGCGCTCGCGAGGTCACTGAGAAGTGGCGATCCGCAGGAGCCGCACATCCGGCCGTCTCGCCAGCACTTGACGCCGGTGGAAGCGGCGCCAGAGATTCACCGCACCGCCCGCAGGAACGTTCGCGAAGGCGACGTAGTCAGGCTCGTTGTCAGGCCCCGAGGGGTACGCCAGCACGTGGGTGCCTAGCCGGAACCCGTCGCTCGCTTCCCGGACGACGATCGTACGGTGGTCACCGTTCGCGAGTGTCAGCGGCGGGGCAACCAGAAGGAGTCGAACTGCCTGCTCGGCGCCCCTGCTCCGGCTGGCGGACGACCCCGTCGCACGTCGCACCTTGCTCAACCTGGGCCCGCAGGAGGAACGACGACCGACGCTGCCGGAGGACGGAGGGACAGAGGAACCGAGGCACCGGGTCCGTGGTGTCCCGCAAGGATGGTCCGCTGAACTGTCCCCGGAACGGGAGGCTTTATGGACTCATGGGGGTTGCCAGATTTCCCCGCCCAATCCGTGCGGCGAAGCGGGCGTGGTGACCGGTCCTTCGACCGGCGATGGTCCCGATCAGGCGACCGGTGGGCAGAGGATCGACTCGCCTGGGTAGATCAGGTCGGGGTTGCCGGAGAGGAGGCGGCTGCGGTTGGTCTCGATGATCCGCAGCCAGTAGTCGCGAACGTCGGCCTCGGCGGTGCGGCCGGTCTGACGAGAGAGCTCGGCGGCGGCGATGGTCCAAAGGTTGTCGCCGGAAACCACGGTGTGGACGTGGGCGGCGGGCTCGGAGCGCGGGGCAAGCGGGGCTGGGGGCGCAGGCAGGAGCGTCGTCGTGGGCGCCGATCGGGCGGTGGTCGGCACCGGGGCGATGCGGTCCCCGGCGGGGATGGGGACGTAGCGGTGGCTGGGGGAGCCGGTCGTGGTGGTGTTCAGCTCGACCACGATGGGAGTCGGGACCTGGGCGCCGGCGGGGTGGGGTCCGAGCACGGCGCCCCCGAGGACCGACGCGGCGACGGCGGCGTCGACGATCCGCCGCACCGCCGGCATGGTGGCCCAGGACGCGCCACGGACAAGTGCGGGAACCCGGGTGAGCCGGGCCAGCAGGTACAGGACGGTGGACGCCAGCAGCCAGGCGGCCAGGCCCAGGCCGAGTAGACGGACCACCGCGACCACCGCGTCCTCCGGGGCGGTGTCGGCGGCCCAGCGACCGAGGTGGCTCCAGTCGATGCCGGCGGAGGCGCCGTCGCCACGGCCACGCAGCAGCGGGATGGCGGCGACCTCCATGGCGACCAGCCCGACCAGTCGGGCGCCGGCGATGACTCGTGTTCGCATGGGACCGCCTTTCACTGGATAACGCTTGTTCACATCTAACTACGCTAGAGGGCTACTATCCACCCATGACAGGAGACGAGTTGGCAGCTGACCTGGGACAGGTGAGCCGGGCGGTGCGAGCCGAGTACCTGGACGCCCGGGAGATCGAGGAGGAGGCCACCGAGCACCTGGCCCGCAAGGAGGCCGACCTGGTCGACCTCGTCCTCGACGCCATGCAGCGGGGCCGCCCGCTGCGCGTGCGGGTGGGCGCGTCGCAATTCGAGGGGTCAGTCGTCCACGTGGGCGAGGACGTGGTGATCATCGAGGACGGGCGGGGGGCGCAGGTCGACGTGCGCATCGACGCGCTGGACGAGCTCTGGATCCAGGCTCTGGTGCCGGGCAGCGGCCGGGGCCGGCGCAGCACGGTCCCGGCCACCTTCGCCGACTGCCTCGAAGGCCTGGAGACGACGGGCCGCGAGATCGAGCTCGGCGGACCCCGCCTGCCGCCGGTGCGGGGCCGGGTCAGCGTCGCCGCCCGCGATCACCTGGTGCTCGACGGGCGCCCCAGCCAGCAGGTCATCCCGCGGGCGGCTGTCGGCTTCGTCATTCGGCGCCGGTGACGCTCCGGTCGTCGGCGTCGGTGTCGGCTACGTCTGAGGGGTTGACCACGCTGGCGTTGATGACGCCGATGATGTCCCGCCGCCAGAAGAGGAACTGCCTGGTCCCGGGCAGACGGTGGGCCGGGACCACGCCGTCCTGGATGAACTTGAGCACGCTGCGGGTCGACACGTGCAGCATCTGCGCCACCTGGGCGGTGGTGAGGAGGTCGTCTTCGGGGCGACCGAGGGACACGGATGTCTCGTCGCCCGCCTTGCGCCTCCGCCCGGGGGCGGGTTCGCTGCTCGTCATGGCGCAGACAGTACCCGGATACCGCTGTTAGCACGAAGCTGCAATCACTATCCCTCATCGAGTGCGAACGAACTGCTATAGGTATCCCTGAGAACAGGTGGAGGTGGCGGGAATGGCAATGACGGACGAAAGGACGGCAGCGTCGGGACCGGCGCCGACCTTGGCCATCGGGCCGGCGGGTCGGCGGCGCCGGCCGCTGCGCACCCGCCTGGCGTCCGGGCACCTGCTCATGGTCCTGGCCGGCGTATTGACCTTCGTCCTGGTGGCCAACGCCCTGCGCTCGCGTGACGCGACCGTGGAGGTGGTCGTGGCCACCACCGACGTGGCTTCGGGGGCAGTGGTCGACCCGGCGGCCACCCGGGCCGTGGCCCTGCCCGCGTCCTCGGCGCTGCGCGACAGCCTGGTCGGCCCCGACCTGCTTCGGGCCGAGCGGTGGGTGGCGGCCCGGCGCATCGTGGCCGGTGAGCCACTGGCCCGCAGCGCCCTGACCCGGGCCGCCGCCCCCGGTGGGCTGCGGGCCATGAGCATCCCCGTGGCACCCGACCACGCGGCCGGAGGCGAGGTGGACGTCGGCGACCGGGTGGACGTGATCAGCGCCGACGGTCCTCAGCCCGGCTACGTGGTGCGCAACGCCGAGGTCATCGGCGTGGCCCCTCGCCGGGGGAGCGGGGGCCTGTCCTCGTCGTCGACCGGGCAGTTCTACGTCACCATCGCGGTGGAGGCGGATCCGGCCCTGCGCCTGGCCGCCGCCATCCGGGCCGGCAAGCTGGAGATCCTGCGCTCGACCGGGGCCGACCTGGGCCGATGAGCGAACTCACGGTTGGCGTGGTGGCCAGTACCCGGGCGTGGCGCAGCGAGCTGCAGGCCCATATCCGAAATCACGTGGCGGGCGTGCGCATGATCGTGCTGCGCGAGCCCCGAGCCCTGCTCGACGAGGCCTTCGATGTCGTCGTCATCGACGACGTCGCCTCCCTGCTCAACCGCCTCACGATCCGCAAGCTGCGCCAACGGGGGATCGCCATCGTGGGCGTCTACGACCCCGACGAAGATGACGGCGCCGGAGGCCGCCGGTTGGCCGAGCTGGGGGTGGACGTGACCGTCCCCGCCAGCGCCAGCGCCGAGGAACTGCTCGATCAGATCGCCCTCCTGGGCCCGGCGGCGGCATTCCACGACGAGGTCCAGGAGTACCTCGACCACCTGGAGCCGACGACGAGCCCGACCGGGGCGGAGGCCGGCCAGGGGGGTCCGAGGCTCATGGCCGTGACCGGCGTCACCGGCGGGCCGGCGGGCGTGGAGGTGGCCGCCGCCGTGGCGACGGTGCTGGCCGGGCGGGGCGAGCGGGTGATCGTCGTCGATGTCAACGAGGTGGACCCAACCCTGGCCCGATCCCTCGCCTTCGCCTTGGAGCCCAACCTGCTCAGCGCCCTCGACGCTCTCCGCCACGGCTCAGGAGTAGGAGCCGACCCCCTGGCGGTGCGCAGCCCGGGAGCGAGCGGCACCGTGACCTGGGACGCCATCGTCGGGCTGGCCAACACCGCCGACTGGGACCAGCTGCGCGACGCCGACCTCCTCAGGCTGCTGGAGGAGCTGCGGGGGCGGTGGGACCGCGTCGTGGCGGTGACCGGGCCCCACCTGGAGGAGCTCGGCGCCCTGGGCCCCGGGCGCTTCGACGCCACCCGGGCCACACTCGGCGCGGCCGACGCCATCGTCGGTGTGGCGCCGGCCACCCGCCTCGGCATCCTGTCCTGGCTGGACTGGGCGGCCAATGTGACCGACCTGTGTGGCCCGCGGGCCCTGTGGGCGGCGCTGGAGTGCGTGCCCCGCTCGCCCTTCAAGCAGGCCGAGCTCGACGCCGCCCTGCGGGCCAACGTCGCCCCCGAACAGCTGGGCGGCGTGTGGTTCCTGCCCGCCGACCCTCGGGTGGAGGAGGCGGCCTGGCAGGCGGCGCCGCTGCGCCGGGGCCCCTTCTTCCGGTCGGTGGCCGACATGGTGGCGGTGCTGGCGCCGGCTCCGGCGCGCCGGCGCCGACCGGGCCGGGCGGCGCCGAGGCTGGTCGGTGCCTAGGGCCGCCGCCCGCAAGGGCCGCCACGACGCCTACGACCACCTGCGTCACCAGTTGCTCGACGCGCTCAAGGAGCGCAGCCTGGACGCGGACAACGAGGCCCACGCCCAGCCCATCAGCGATCTGGCCGCCGACGTCGTCGAGCGCTACCAGCGCCAGGCCCGCTCCGGGCTGGGCAGTCTGGCCCTGGCCAACCCCCCGGACATGGTGGCCCGGCTCATCCGCTCGGTCATCAACTGGGGTGTCCTCACCGATCTGCTGGAACGGCGTGACGTCGAGGAGATCTTCATCAAGGGCCGCGACGTCTGGTATCTCGACGCCACCGGCCGTCTCCAGAACATCGAGGAGCCCACGACCGAGGGCGAGCTGGCCGCCATCGTCAACCGGCTGCTGCGCACGGCCGGGCGCACGGTGGACCAGCGCGTCCCCATGGTGCAGACCCAGGTCCTCGGCGGCCGCGCCCGCCTGGGGGTCATCATCCCGCCCGTCGCCGATGCCCTGTCGGCCACCATCCGCAAGTACACCCTGCGCAACGAGACCCTCGACGTGCTGGTCGAGCGGGGCTCGCTGACCCGCCAGGCGGCCGTCATCCTCGACGCCATCGTGGGCATCCGGGCCGGCGTCCTGGTCAGCGGGCCGATGGGGGCGGGCAAGACGGCCCTGCTCAACGCCCTGGTGCGGGCCATGCCACCCGCGCATCGAGTGCTGGGCTGCGAGGTGACCCGTGAGCTGTCGGCGCCGTTGTTCCACGGCGACTACTACCAGACCCGCCAGGTGGGCGTGGGGTCCAAGGGCGAGACCGAGATCAGCCTGCGCGACCTCGTCTACCAGTGCCTGGGCATGCGGGCCGACGCCCTGGTGGTCGGGGAGGTCCGGGGCCCCGAGGCCTACGAGCTGACCCGCGCCGGCAACGCCGGCTGCGCGCTGCTCTGCACGATCCACGCCAACGGCCCCCGCGAGGCGATGAACGCCCTGGTCAACACCGCACTGCTGGCCGGTGAGAACGTGCCGGCGGCCCAGATCAGCGCGGTGTTCGCCGACATCATCGACCTGGTCGTGCACCTCGACCGCGAGGACCTGGCCTTCCGCGACGCCACCGACGGCGGCCACATCCGCCGCCAGGTCATGGAGATCTCCGCCGTGCCCCCGCTGCAGGGCTCCGAGCGCAGCTTCACCATGGAGCCGCTGTTCACCCGCGACCACATCGGGGCCCCGTTGCGCTGGACCGGCGCCTTCCCCTCGGGAGCCTTGCGGACCCGCCTGGAGCGGGCGCTCAAGGCCAAGGGGACGTCACTGGAGAAGGTCTTCGAGGGCCGGCTGCGGAGGGCCGAATGAGGGCGCTGGTGAGGAGGGCCACCCGGTGAGGCTGGCCGCGGCCTTGGCCGCCGCTGCATTCGCCTACCTGGCCGTCGGCTACCTGCTGGGCCAGGCGCCACCGCGTCCGGGGCTACGGGCCCGGCCCCGGAGGACCCGCCGGCCTCGGGCCCAGTACTGGCTCGACCAGGCCGGGGCCGACGTCAACCCCACCCAGTTCTGGACCGTCTCGGTCCTGGGCGGCGGCCTGGCCTTCCTGGTGGTGGCCGGGGTGACCGGGACGGTAACGGTGGCGTTGCTGCCGGCGATCGGCGTGGCCGGCCTGCCCCGCACCTACTACGCGGCGGTGCGGCGGAACCGGGCCCGCCAGCGCACCCGGGCCTGGCCCGACGCCCTACGCCACCTGGCGGCCAGCCTGGCCACGCCGGTGTCGCTGCACCAGGCCCTGGTGGCATTGGGCCGCACCGGGCCACTGGCCCTGCGCCCCGCCTTCGAGCGCTACGCCCGGCTGAGCGCGGCCCTGGACCAGCGGGCGGCCCTGCAGGCGGTGCGGGAGGACCTGGCCGACGCCGTCTCCGACCGCGTGCTCGACGTGCTCATCGCCGCGGTCGACCAGGGCCCGGCCATCGTCATGGACCTGCTCGCCGACCAGGCCCGCATCACCAGCCTCGACCTGGTGCTGGTGGAGCAGATCGAGAGCCGCCAGCTCCTCGACCGCCTGAGCGCCCGGGGCGTGCTCGTGCTGCCCTACTTCCTGCTCGTCGTGCTGTGCGCCAGCGTCCCGGAGTACCGCACGTACTACGGCACCGGGCGCGGCGTCCTGGTGCTAGCGGTGGGGGTGGCCTTGAGCTTCGGGGGCATGGCCATCGTGCGCCGCCAGGCCCGCATCCCGGGCGAGGACCGGGTCTTCGGGGCCATGGTGGAGGAGGCGTAGGTGGCGGCGGGGGCGGGCCGGTGAGCGTCCAGGTCCTGTGCGCGGCCATGGGCGCGGCGCTGGCCACGGCCGGCCTCGTCGGCCTGGTGGTGCGCCCGACCCGGCGCCTGGCCCCCCTGGTGGCGCCGTATGCCCAGCTGGCCCGCAGCCGCCTCGGCCGCTCGGCCGACATGAGCGTGCTGGTCAGC
>JAHFUS010000004.1:0-47552 GCA_023264975.1 Actinomycetes bacterium
CAGGCCCGCCTCCAGCTCGGCGATGCGCTCGGCCGTGGTCACACCGATGGTCTACCTAATGGCGCGCGCCCAGTGGTGGATATCGCGCGCTCCGCGCGCTAGAGGACCTGACTGTTTACGGGCGGACCTTGCCCCTGGGTCCCTCGGCGAGGGCGGACTCAGCCGCATGGCGCAGTGCGGCGCCGGCATCGGCGCGGGCGCGCAAAGACCGCTCGCCCACCGTCATCTCGAAGCGTTCGCCCCTGGTGTCGATGCGCCGGGCGATGGCGTCGTCGTGCTCGGCGACCACCGCCTCCAGCCGGCGGACCCGGCTCTCGGCCGTCTCCAACACCTGCGCCAGGCGGCGCTGGTCGAGGTGGTGGGCCCGGCGCAGCCGCACCAGGCGCGCCACCTCGTTGTCGACGCCGGCCTTCTCCAGCAGCAGCGGGCTCCCGCTGGCCAGTGCCTTGACCTCGGCGTAGGAGAGGGCCTGGTGACCGATGTCGTCGACCTCGCGCTCGACCACATTGCCGGTCATCACCTGGTGGATGAAGCCCGCCTTGCGCTCGACCGTCTGCCTTCATGAACACGTCGAAGCTGCCCTCGGTAACGTAGCGAACGATGGCCACCTCGGCGTTCTGGTTCCCCTGGCGCAGCGCCCGGCCCTCGCGCTGTTCGATGTCGGCCGGCCGCCACGGGCAGTCGAGGTGATGGAGGGCCACCAGGCGGGTCTGGATGTTGGTGCCCACTCCCATCTTCTCCGTCGAGCCCACCAGCACCGCTACCGTGCCGGCCCGACAGGCGGCGAACAGCTCGGCCTTGGCCCGGTCGTCGCCGGCCTCGTGCACGAAGCGGATCTCGCCCTCGGGCACGCCGCAGCGCACCAGGTGGTCCCGTAGCTCGTCGTAGGCGTTGAACGCGCCGTGACCGCCGGGGGTGCCCAGGTCGCAGAACACCATCTGGAACCCGCCGAGCTGGTCGGAGATCTCACCGGTTGTTTCGGTGTAGACGAAGTGGCGGGAGTCGTGGAACACCTGGGCGATGCGCTCGGCGGCGGCCGCGACCTTGGTCGTGCCGTCCGCCACCTCGCCCACCAGGCGAAGGTCGAGGGCCGCCTTGCGCCCGTCCCCGGAGATCTTCAGCATGTTGTCCTCCTCCGGCCGCACCGACCGGGAGCGCACCCGCTCGGCCCGCTCGGCCAGTCCGGCCACGTAGGACGCCAGCCCGTCGGAGGGAGCCACCACCACGGTCTCGGCCCGGCCGCCGGCAAGGGCCGGGCGGACCAGGGCGAGGGCGTCGGCGCCGCGAACGTCAGCCACCGAGGCGAACATGCTCAACAGCTCGGGGACGTTGCGGAAGCGGGCGAAGCGACTGGTGAGGCGATAGGAGGCGCCGTCGGGTGCCAACTCCAGGGCGGTGAGGGTGCGCCCGAAGGTGGCCGCCCAGGCATCGAAATGGGCCACCCCGGACCGCTCCAGCGCTTCGGGTTGGAGGTAGGACTGCATCACGTACATCTCGGCCAGGCTGTTGGAGATGGGCGTGGCGGTGGCGAAGGTGGCCACCCGGGTCCCGTGGCGACCTCGCAGGTAGTCCAGCTTGAGTTCCAGGTCCTCTGCCCGCATCGAGCCGGCCCCGCCGACTCCTTGGATGCGGGTGGCGAATTGTCGGTTTTTATAGGCCTGTGCCTCGTCAATTTCACTGCTCCGAGTGGGCGACGGAGTGCCAAAGAGGCAGATCACCGGCTTGCTGAGTGTGATGGACATGTGGGTGACGTTCGCCCTTCGCGAAGTTCGCTCAACGTCCCGGGGTGATCGAGACGCCGCCCGCACCCTCGACCCGCACCGTGAAATGGCCCCCCGGCCGCCCAGGCGGCCTCAGGCGGAAGAAGATTCGCCAACCATGATCGTCACTCGTGACGCTGGCCCGCTCGTACTCATCGAGACGGTAGCCAGCTTCACGTGCTGCCCGCTCGGCGTGTTCGATCGCATCATCTTTCGTCACCGATCGACCTCGACTTCGAGCCGCGCTTCCCAACTGTGCGGACCGACCCATCGAGGATCGATTGCGGCGACCTCCTTGGGATCGCCCTTCAAGAGCCCACCCGTCTCGTCGGGCCAATCGCGATACTTACCATCGTTCCCAGGAACGACCCACAGTCGCCGGACGGTGCCGCTCGTCTTCCAGCGCTCGAAACCACCTTCGTCCATGTAGTCGAAGTGGTTGTCCTCGTAGAGCCGGCCCTCCCCCTCAAAGCCATCGCCGTCGGGGGGATCGGCGACAAAAACTTGAATCGGCCCGCACCTCAGGATCGCCATGGCCTGACCCGTGCCGGGGAGCCGCTGCACCACCGGGCCGCCAAGGCGCATGGCGCCGGAGGCAAGCCTCTCAAGTCGCTCGGAGCCACTCGGCTCGAGGACGCCGCTGAAGACAAGGACTGCGCTCCATCGCTCGCCCGGTGCCGGGACGCTCCGGCAACAACCGACCTCCCCGTCCTCCACCCAGGCATCGATCGAGGTCACTGCCCGAGGCTATCCGGGGGGAGTTCCTGGCTCCCGAACGAAGGCCGATCCTTCATCGCCGCCTCCTGGCCGTGCTCGGAGGGCTGGTAGTAGCGGGTGCCGGCGAGGTGCTCAGGCAGGTACTCCTGCTCGACCCAGCCCCGGGGGTCCTCGTGGGGGTAGAGGTAGCCGACGCCGTGGCCGATGCGCTCGGCGCTGCGGTAGTGGCTGTCGCGGAGGTGTGGGGGCACTGGGCCGGCTGGCCGAGAGCGCACGTCGTCGATGGCCTTCCAGATGGCGAGGGCGGTGCGGTTGGACTTCGGGGCGGTGGCCAGGTGCACGACGGCCTGGGCCAGGTTGAGCTGGGCCTCGGGCAGGCCGACGTACTCCACCGCGTTGGCCGCCGCGGTGGCGACGAGCAGGGCGGTCGGGTCGGCCATCCCGACGTCCTCGCTGGCGAGGACCACCAGGCGGCGGGAGATGTAGCGGGGGTCCTCGCCGGCCACGATCATGCGGGCCAGCCAGTGCAGGCCGGCGTCGGGGTCGCCGCCGCGGATTGCCTTGATGAAGGCGCTGATGACGTCGAAGTGGTCGTCGCGGCCCCAGGTGAGGGCGCGGGTGGTCCGGGCCCGCTCGACGTCGTCGAGGGTCACCGGCTGGTCCTCGCCGGCAACGGCGAGCGCCACCTCCAGGGTCGTCAGCAGGGCGCGGCCGTCCCCATCGACGGAGTCGACGATCGCCTCGGCCGCCTCCTCCTCGATGGTGCCTCCCTCGGCCGCCAGGCCCCGGTCGAGCAGCGTGCGGAGGGACTCGCGGTCGAGCGGCTCCAGACGGAACAGGGTTGAGCGGCTCAGCAGCGGGCCGTTCACCTCGAAGAACGGGTTCTCGGTGGTGGCGCCCACCAGGGTCAGGGTGCCGTCCTCGACGCTCGGCAACAGCGCGTCCTGCTGGGACTTGGAGAACCGGTGCACCTCGTCGAGCAGCAGGACCGTCGAGACGCCGTTCTCGGCCAGTCGCCGTCTCGCCTGGCAGGCCGCCTCCCGCACGTCCTTCACGCCCGCACTGACCGCGCTGAGCGACTCGAAGGCGGCCCCGACGGCGTCGGCCAGCAACCGTGCGATGGTCGTTTTCCCGGTGCCCGCCGGTCCCCACAGGATGACCGAGGTGAGCCTGCGGGCGTCCACCAGGGCCCGCAGGGCGCCCCGAGGCCCGAGAAGGTGGTCCTGGCCGACGACATCGTCCAAGGTCGTCGGCCGCAGCCGGGCCGCCAACGGCCCCCGGGATCGGAGCCTCTCCTCGAGCCCGTCCTCGAACAGGTCCACCGGCCGAGCACCCGTTTGCGGTCCGTCCCTCGTGCCCTCCGCCATCACGGCCTCGTTCTTCCCGGGCCGTTGGGGAACAGTTCGGTGACCCGGCGCTCGTTGAGGCGCGAGACGTTGGCCCTGGCGCCGTCGAGTCGACGCTGGACGTCGTCGCGCTCGCGCAGGAGCTGGTTGCGCTCGGCCAGCACCTGCTCATTCTCCCGGCGGAGCCGGGCCCGGTCGTGTTCGATCCAGGTGCCGTCGGGCTCTCTCAGCTGGCCCATCAGATCGCCGACCAGGCGGCGCTGGGTCGCTACCTCATTGCGGAGCTTGCGCACCTCCTCTTCGGCGTTGAGGGCTCGCTCGCGCCAGGACGCTTCCTGCTGGGCCGTCAACGTCTCGACCCGGACCTCGGCGCGGGCCTGGGTCCTTTGCTGGGCGGCGGCGACGGCCGAGCGGGCCTGTTCGTTCTCGTAGGTGAACGACCGGGAGACCCCGGCGAGCTGTGACACCGCCGCCCGGGTGATCGGGGCCCCCGTGCGACCGAGCGCCTTGAGCGACTTGTGCACGGAGGCGAGCTTGGTGGTGGCCTGTCGCCTCCGGGCCTCGATGGCCCGCTCGGGCCTCGGCCGCGTCCGGTCCTCGGCCGCGGGAGTTGTGGTGCTCACGACGCCGCCCTGGTCTCGTCGTCGTCACAGACCTCCAGCAACGGCGGGGAACCCTGCGCTGCCGTCGTCCCGCCGCCCATCTCCACCAGGTCGCCGGCTCGCCATCCCTGGGCCCAGACGGGGTCGAAGAAGTCCTGGTGCGGGCTGCGCAGGTCCAGCTCCTTGGCCTGGCCGAGCAGGCCGAGGGCGACCAGCGCCTTCTCCAGGCCGGCGAGCGCCAACGAGCTGCGCTCGAAGCCCCCGTAGATGTAGGCACGTGCGGCCTCGTCGGGAGCGCCCTCGGCCATGGCCGCCCACCGTTGCTCCTGGCGCTTCCAGTAGGAGTAGTCGGCGCCGGTGATCACGAAGTGCTCGCACGAGTCGCACCTGCGCCCGAACGGGCACTCGAAGCCGCCGACGACGGGCTTGAAGGTGCACAGGCCGTGCTCGGTCGGGATGGCGGCGAGGTCGACCATCAGGCGCTCGGCCGTGCTCGCCTCGGCGTCGCTCGGGGTGAGCACGACCTGGCCCGGCCTGGCGTTGCCCGGACCGTTGACCCACACCTGCTGCAAGAAGGGCTCGACCTGGGAGCCGGCGATCAGGACGTAGGAGTCGCTCATCCGCTCCGACACATGACCGAGCACCCGCTTGACGTGGGTCATGCTGGCGCCTGCGTTCACCAGCCTGGTGGCCAGGGTGTGGCGGGCCTGGTGGGTGGTGTGGCCGGGCAGGGCGATCTGGTCCGTCGCCAGCCACGCCTTGAATGCGACGGCGAAGCTCGACGGTGACAGCGACCGCTCGAACGTCGGGTTGGTGACGCGGCTGGGGAACAGGGCGATGGACCGCTGCTGGGTCGCCGTCGGTGCAACGCCGTGCTTGAGGCGGAACCGCTCCATGGTCTTGGCCTGGCGGACCCGGATCAGGTCGTAGACGTCCCGGGGGATCTGGATGGCGTAGTCGAGCTTGGCGACCTTGGTCATGTCGACCCACAGCCACGTCCGCCCGAGGTGCTCGCCCACACAGTCCAAGCGGAGCTTGACCACTTCGCCGATGCGACGACCGCACTGCACCTGGATCGACCAGATGTCGCCGATCCCGTTGTCGTGGCTGTCCATGCGGTCGAGCAGGGCGATGTTCGCCGGGTCGCTCAGCTCCCGAAGGACCGGATCGGTGAACGGCCGGGGGTTCTTGAACGATCCCCCGCCCCCGAAGGGAATGGCGACGATGAACTGGCGCGGGAGCCTGATGGTCGCCGCCGCGCCCGAGTCCATCGCCCAGCGCATGACCCGGCGCAGCGCGTTGAGGGTCAGCGAGATGGTCGTGGCCGTCGCCCGCGAGGGCTGGCCGTTGACGTTGAAGATGCCGCGCACCGCCTCGGCGTTGGACACGCACCGCTTCAGGTCGGCCGTGAACTCCTTGGCCGTTGACGCCGACAGCGAGCCGGGCGCCGCGCCGTGGTGCGGATCGCACTCCGACAGGTAGGTGGCGAAGCACACCATGGAGCGCCGCAGCGTCTCGAAGGTCCCCTGCGTGCGGGGGTGGCGGGGGCCGTCGAGCTGGTCGGCCAGGTAGTCCCACGTCAGGTCGCGAAGCCACCGCTGGGAGATGGCGGTGAGGTCGAAGGCGGAGCGGCGATCCGGGAACCGGAAGCCCCAGTAGTTCGTGTCGAGGTAACCGAGCTCGCGTGTGTCGGCGCGGGTGTGATGGATGGGGCGGACGTCCTTGAGCATCTCGCGCAGGATCCGGTTCACCGCCGCCGGCTGCGGCGTCCAGCCCGCGTCGCCCGGGTCGAGCTCGGTGAGCGAGGCGGCGCCGGTCGCCAGGCAGGACTTGACCAGCCTGCGCAGCCACATCGGGTGCCACCGGGCCGGCGCCGCGTTCTTGGTGTGCGCCCACAGGGCGTAGCGGATCTCGGCGTCGACCAGCGGGGGCAGGCCGACGAGGTTCACGACGCCGGCGACCGGGCTCCCGCTGCGCCTCGCCAGCCAGTTGTCCATCTCCGCGCCGTCGGGCCGCCCGGAGGCAACCAGACGATGCGGTGGTTCGGGCACAGCGACGGCTCGGCCTCCGACCGCCGGAGACAGTCCTCGACCCGGCAGTCGCCGACGCCTGCGAACGCGACCTGGCGGGCCGCCCACTCCTGCTCGTCGAACGCCGGGCCGCGCCGGGCGTGGCGGAGGCGCGCCTCGTGCCGGCGGCACAGCTCCCGGGCGGCGGCGTCGAGGTCCGGGCAGAACCGACAGGCCGGGCGCCGGCCATCGCTCGGCTTGCGCCTCGGCGCCAGGGGTATCGCACCGGCCAGCCACTCGGCCTCGCCGACACCGCCGCGCAGCGCGTCGCGCCGGTGATCCGCGTGTTGGGTGCACCACCACTCGGCCTGGGTGCTGTGCATGGGGCAGTGCGGGACACCGCAGCAATTGCCGTAGATCGGATGCGTCCGCTCGAAGCTGATCGGCTCGGCCCGCAGGTAGTCGTCGAAGTTCGGGCCGGCGATCAGCGCCTGGAAGCGACCGAGCGGGTCGAGGCGGAACAGCTCGTCGACCGAGGCCAGCGGGCGGGCGGCGGCGCTCACCGGGCCTCGCCCCAGATCCGCCCGAGCGCCGCCTCCAGCGCCGGGTCACCGGCCAGATGGGCGTAGGTCTCCTCGACGGTGCGAGAGCTCGACCAGCCGCCCTCGTCGGCCACGGCCTTGGTGTTGCCGCCGGTGGCCTCAACTTGGAGCAGGGCGGCACAGGTATGCCTCAGGTCGTGAAATCGAACGCGGTCCGGGAGACCGGCCGCTGCCAGCGCCGGCTTGAAGTGGCGCCGATAGAAATTGTGGTGTCGCAGCGGCCCGCCGCTGGGAGCTGTGAACACCAGCGCCTCGGGGTCGTGCGGGCTGCCGGCCAGGTGGGCAGCCAGCTCGTCGGCCAGCGTCCGGGGGATGGGCACACCCCGGCGCTCGCAGGTCTTGGGCGGACCGTAGACGAGACCGTGGCCGGTCACCTCCGACACGGTCTCGGCTACTTCGAGCCGCCGGCGGAGAAGGTCCTGCCGGCCGATCCGCAGCGCGCCGATCTCGCCCGCCCGCAACCCGGTGAGGGCGGCGAAGCGCACCAGCAGGCCGTACTCGGGACGGCGCATGGCGGCGGACAGGGCGACGACCTCGTCCATGGTTAGGAATGCCATCTCGACGGGCTCGGAGCGGGCGAGCCGCATGCCGTTGCATGGGTTGGCGCGCACAGCGCCGCCCTCGACCGCCGTGGCCAGGATGAGGCGCAGCACCTTGCGAGCCGACCGCACGGTGCCGGGTCCGGCGCCGGCCGCAGTCAGGTCGGCGAGGAACTGGCGGACGTGGACGGGCTCGATGCGACCGACGGCTCGGCCCGTGAAGTGAGGGAGGACATTCACCCGTAGCATCGACTCGTAGCCGACCTGGGTCTTCGGGCGGAGGTCGGCGGTGGTGCGCAGCCAGGCTGCCGCCCAACGGTCGAACTTGCTGCGGGCCAGGTCGGGTTGTAGGTATTCGCCCCGCACGACATCTGCCTCGACGGTCTTGGCGAATGCGCGGGCGTCGGCGGTGCGCGGGTACGTCCTGCGCCGGGACCGACCGTTCGGGTCGCGGTAGCGCACGTCGAACACGACGCCTCGTGTCACTTCCCGCTTGGTGATGGACGCCACGGTGTCTCCTTCGGAACTTGCTTCCGGAAGGGGGCACAGGCCCCGAGGCGCCGTGGCGCTCGAACAGGTACGCGGCCGCTACGGCGTGAGCGCCGTTTCCAGCGTCAGCCCGGGCGCGGCGCGGAAGACGGAGTCGTGGGAGACGAGCGGGACGCCGAGCCGGATGGCGGTCGCAGCGATCCACCGGTCGCTGTCGTGGATGGCGTGGGCCAGACCGTGGCCGGCACGCTCACAGCGCTCCCGCAGTTCGACGTAAGTGCGAAGCAACTCCGGCCCCGCCCATACCACCTCCGCCCGGGCGATCCGTTCCCCGAGGCGGCCGAGCCTCACCGGGCCCCAGTCCTTGCGGGCGGCGCCGAACGTGAGCTCGGCCACCGTCTGGAACGACACCACGAACGACCGACCTTCGAGGAACGGACGGTAGAGCGTCGCCAGCGCCGCCCCTCGCCGCACGAGGTCAGCACCGAACACGTTGGTGTCGACCACCACGACCGGGGCGCGGGCCGTGCCCACTACGCGGTGATGGCCTCCCAGAACGCGTCCTCCTCCTCGTCGGTGAGGTCTTCGAGGACCAGCTCGTCCCGGGACGGGTACGGCTTGGCGTTGCGAAGCACCTCGTCGACGGGCAACTCGCCGTGCTCGGACGGCTGGCTGGCGTGGGAGGCCGGGGAGGACATGACGACATCGAGTGTAGGGGTGATCACGCGGCCGGCGGCTGACGGCGCTCGTCGAGCCAGTCCTCGAGGTCGGCCGGGGCAAAGCGCAGGAGATGGCCCCACTTCACGAACGGGATGCGCCGCTCGGCGACCAGCCGGCGCACATGGCGCTCGGAGACGCCGAGCCAGATGGCGACAGCGGAAAGGTCGATGAGTGGGCGGGCGAACGGGTCGGTCGGCATGAGTCCTCCTCTGTCGATGATCACCCCAGCTACGCCGCCGATGGCCGCCAGTCTCGCGAGGGACTTCGTCAACGTCGCCGGGCACGGGCCGGCGGGCGCCGGCCGTCGAGCCGCTGGAGCGCCCGGATTGCGCGCGCGACCTTGTCGTCGTCGACCTCCGCCGCCTCCAACGCGTCGGCATCGACGTCTGCTGTGCGGCCGAACGGCGGTCGGTCGGGCTCCTTCTCCAAGCCGGTGTCCTTGCCTCTCGGCGCCGCCGGTCCCGGCCGGTCGGGCACCGGCGACCGAGGGGCCGAGGCTGCCGATCGACCACGGACGGCCTGCTCCACCGGCATCTCGCCCAGCCGGTCCCGGGTGGCCAATGCCGTGTGGGCATTGGCCGGCCGGGCAATGACGGAGGCGAAGGCCTCCTCGGCGTCGGCCAGGCCGCGGGCGTCCATCACGAGGGCGAGGTTGCGGCCCCGGCCCCTCGTCATGCCCACGTAGATCCCGGCTCGTGTGCTCGACGGCTCTACGACGCAGATGCCGTGGTCGGTCGTGTCGCCCTGGTTGCCGTAGCCGGTGACAGCCCAGCCCAGCCCAGCTCCAGGTGGCGGGCGGCGTAGGCGGCGGGCAGCCGGGCCCGTCCCCGCGTTGGATGGGAGACGACCAGCGAGCCGTCGTCTCCGACCGCCTCCACATCCCAGGTGTGGCGGTTGCGCACGGCGTTTCCCCGGTCGGTGACCGTGCGGTCGTTGCGCCTGGTGGCCACCCGGTCGCGAGCAAAGACTTGAGATCCGTCAGCAAGGACCACCGACGGCCCGGACCGCCGCGGGTTGCGCCGGCGCTGGATGGCCACGTTGATGTCCCGGGCCGTGCCAGCCGATGCGGTGGTGATGGCCACGGCCCGGCCGGCATCGGCCTGGACCTCGTGGATGCGGGCAACGCGGTCGGCCACCAAGGCGGGATGGACGGTGTCCAGGCGCCCGTGGGCGGCGTACGTAGCCGCCGCCGCCCGCTCCCCCCGACGAAGGGCCAGGCTGGCGGCCGCCTGCCAGTCGTCGTCGAAGCGCCGGACGGCGTCGAGGTGGTGGGCGCCCACCCGCTCGCACCACAGCTCGAACATCCCGCCCCGCCCCACGGCCGGTAGCTGGGCCGGATCGCCGACGCACACCAGCCGCCAGTGGTGGTGCTCGACGAGACCCACCAGGGCGTCGAGGTCGTCGGTACTCGCCATTCCGGCCTCGTCCAGGACGACCGAGGTGCCCGCCGGCACCGGCCGGACACCCGGACGTCGGTGGTCGACGAGAAGCTTGGCCAGCGTGGTGGTCGGCCAGCCCGTCTCGGCGGCGAGCACGTCGGCCGCCTTGCCCGACGGCGCCACGCCGACGGCGTGGCGGCCCTGGCCGGCCAGGAGCCGGGCCGCGGTGCCCAGGGTGGTGGTCTTGCCGGCGCCGGCCGGTCCGACCACCAGAACCAGACGCTCGTGACCGGCCACCGCCTCGGCCACCGCCGCCTGGGCCTCATCGTCCTCGGGCGCCGGGCCGGCCGGCAGCGTGGCGGCCGAATGGGCCCAGTCCAGCAGTCGGGTCTCCTGGTCGAGGATGGCGGAGGTGGTGAGATGGCGATCGGTGACGTGCTCGGTCACCGGGCGGCCGTCCCGGCGCCGGGGCACGTCGGCCTGCACATCGGGCTGTAGCTCGATGCAACGCTCGGCTGCGAGAGCGGTCAGCTCGTCGACCAGCTCCACCAGCTCCTCGGCGGAGGCAGTGGCGCCGGCCGGCAGCAGCGTGGCGATCTCCCCGCTCAAGTCGCCATGCAGCCAGGTGGAGGACGCTGCCGTCACCCGTGCTATGGCCTCGGCCACCACCGCCTCCCGGTTGACCACGGCCATCCCCGGCAACTCCGGTGCGGTTGTGGACACGGCGATGCCCACCACGCCGGCCGCTGCCGCCTGGCGCCGCCAGTCCGCCCGGAGGGCCTCGGCATCGCCGACGGGCAGCTTGGCCGGCCGGCTTTCCAGCGCCGCCCACCGCTCCAGGCGGTAGAGCGTGCGGGCGTCGGGCTCGACGCCGTCGTGGGCCTCGACCCACCCGGCCACCAACTCCCCGAGCTTCTCCTTCACCTGGGCGGCACGGGCCGAGAAGACCTTCAGCAGTTCGGCGGGCACGCCGTCGATGTCGGCGCGGCCGTTTGTCACGGCGCCCCAGTCCACGCCCAGGCGAGCGGTGAGCTCGACGCGCAGGGCCGAGGCGTAGATCCAGCCGATGAAGCGTTGTTGGTGCTTCAAGAAACCGGCGTCGAGGGAGAGCCATTTGCCGGTCGGGTCCTGGACCTTGGCCACCACGATGGCGTGGGTGTGCAGCTGGGGATCGGCACTGCGGTTGGTGTGTTGGCGGAACACCGCCACCGCCACGCCCTTCGTGTCGACCTGGTGGACGCCGTCCCGGCCCCGGCGGGTGACGGCCCCGTGGCGGGCAAACCACTCCAGGGCGGCGTCCACGGCGGTGTCGTGGGCGGCGGCCACCTCGGCGCGCACGAACGGGTCGTGGGCCAGAGCCCACAGGACTGACACGGACTTCGATGCCGAGAAGCAGGCGTCGAAGGCCCGGGCCGAGTCGACCCCGTAGCCCCGGCCCAGGCGGGCGTCGGTGACCGGGTGGCGGGCCAGCAGCAGCGCCTCCAGTTCCTCGGGCGCCACCTCGTCACCGAGGCCGAGCGCTGCCTTGCCCGCGCCCCACCACCGCCCCGGCGGCTCGGCCGGGTCGAGGTAGTAGTCGACCGGGCCCCGGCTAGCGCCGTCCCGGTGCGCCTGGTCGGCGGCCAGGCCGGCGTAGTAGTCGACCATGGCCTTCACGCCGTGGGTGCGGGCCTTGATGGTCGTCACCCGCATCACGGCCGGCATCCCGCCCGGCGCAATGCACCCGTCTGTTGAATTCGGAGTTTCTTGTCGATGAGGGACTACGCCTGCGGCAGCTCTGGATCTCGCGAGGAAATTCTGAACTGCGACTCTTCGACGGGCGATGGCAGTCGGTTTGGTCCAGTTCGCAGGTAGTCGACGCCGATGCTCGGTGCCGTCAATGTCGAGCTTCGTTTGCTCGACCACGTCCCTGTCCTGCCGTCACCGCCGTTCGGTACCCACCGTGGTCAAGCTGCGCCGACTGCCGGCGGCAGCTCGCTGCCCCCTCAACCGCCGCTACTCACCCCACGGTTCTTGCGACGTCCGACGGTAACTTGACCATGATGGATCCGGGGATCAAGCAGATCGGCATAGGGATCGCGTTGTCGGTGGTCCTCCTGGGGTGCTCCGGCGGCCAATCTCCGCAGCGTCCCGCTGACAGTCCTGGAGCCGCCGAGGCGCGCTCGGAGATGTGCGCGGCCTTTACGCGCCTCGAGGCGCAGGCGAGGGATGTCCGGCGGCTCACTCCACCGATGTCGAAACGAGAAGTCGTCACCATTGTGAGCGGTCGTCGCGCTTCGATGGCCGCTGTCGTGGCCTCGACAACGCCAGGCCTTTCGAGGATCGTGCGAAGGTTCGCCGCCGAGGACAACGCCCGGGGAGAGTTGCTCCTGGGCGCATGGGGTGCCAACGGGACCGACCTGCTTGCGGAGGTGGACGCGAACGACTTCAACTCGCTCAGTGCGTGGATCGCCCGCGACGGCATCCGTCTCGCCGACGGGACGATGTCCGATCAAGAGCAGTACGTCCGTGACTCAAGCCAGATGTTCGATCGGCTCGCTCAGACGTGTCGGCCCCCACCCGCGGGGTGGCGACTCCTGGCCAACCGCAAGTCTCTGAAATGGCCAAGGTCGAAGGTTGTCTTCGTCTCGGCGCGCCGCACGTTGGTTCGCGGAATTCTTACCGCCGAGGGGACCGTCGTCTCACGCAAACCCATTCATCGCGGGGGCATCAGCTGTCAGCTGCAGCCTTCTCCCCCAATGGAAGCCAGCTGGCCTATCAGGACGGCCGCACGGTGTGGATTGCGTCGAGCGATGGGTCGGGTGCGCGGCCGATCACGCCTGCCGGGGAGTACTGGGTATGCCCTGCTTGGTCGCCCGAATCAACGCAGCTTGTCGTAAGCAGACGTCTCCGGCCCGGCGCTCGGGTCGACATCGGCAGTGGTGCGATCACAAATCTCACCAGAGAAGTGCCGTTTCGGACGTCGTCGTGCGGCGAGTACCTGAACAAAGCGCACGCTCCTTGTTCTTCAACGCGATCCGACCACCCAGGACGTTCAGGTGTATCTGATGAGTACGGACGGCGGCGATATGCGACCATTCGCCGCTGTTGAGGGATGCAGTGTGGGGCTGGCGAGAGCCAGTCCAGACGGAACCGAAGTGCTCCTCAATGCTGGTTGCATAGTCAGCATGGAACGGCCGGCTCCGTTCCGCATCTGCGTGGATCATCCGCCACGCTGAGCGAGGCAGAGCCAACATACGGAAAGGAGCCAGCCGTGCCAATTCTCCACCCCGACACGATCCATCTGGGTCTCGATGTCCACAAGGACTCGATCTCGGCGGGGATCTTGAACCCCGGCCATGAGACCCCCGATGTCGAGAAGATCTTCCACGACGAGGAGTCGGTCCGCCGCCTGATTGGGCGCTTCCCCGATCCCCGCCGGGTGCGGGCGTGCTACGAGGCGGGCCCCACCGGCTACGACCTGGCCCGCCTGCTGGTGTCGATGGGGGTGCGCTGCGAGGTGATCGCCCCGTCGATGATCCCCAAGGCGCCGGGCGACAGGGTCAAGACGGACACCCGGGACTGCCGGCGCCTGGCTCGCCTGCACCGGGCCGGCGAGCTGGTGGCCATCCGCATCCCCACCCCGACCGAGGAGGCGGTGCGGGACCTGTGCCGGACCCGCGCCGACATGGTCGAGGATCTGACCCGGGCCCGCAACCGGCTCACGAAGTTCTTGCTCCGCCACTCCCGGGTGTGGAGGGGCGGGTCGAACTGGACGGTCAAGCACGAGGCGTGGCTGGCGGCGCAGAGCTTCTCCGAGCCGGCGCTGGCCACCACCTTCGGCCACTACCGGGCGGTGGTCCTGGCCCGTGACGCCGCGCTGGCTGCGGTCGAGGCCGATCTCGTCGCGTGGTTCGACAGGGCGCCCTTCGCCGAGGGGGTGCACCGCCTGGGCGCCTACCGGGGCGTCACCCGCATGGGTGCGCTGGCCTTGCAGGCCGAGGTGTGCGACTGGCGGCGCTTCGGGCGAGCGGCGGCGGTGATGGGCTTCGTCGGCCTGGTGCCGTCGGAGTACTCGAGCGGTGGCTCGACCCGCCGGGGCCACATCACCAAGGCCGGAAACACGCACCTGCGGGCGCAGCTGGTGGAGTCGGCCTGGGCCTACCAGCACCGCCCCAACGTCGGGTCCCAGATCGCCAAGCGCCACGATGGCCTCCCGCCCGAGGTGGTGGCCCGAGCGTGGGCCGCACAGCTGCGCCTGTGCGGGCGGTTCCGCCACCTCGCCGCCCGAAAGAACACCAAGAGCGTGGTGGCAGCCGCCGTGGCCCGTGAGCTCGCCGGGTTCTTGTGGGCGGAGATGGTGGCCTGAGATGACCTTTCCTGTCGGGCGCCTGGGCCGGCTGGCCGGGTAACCGAGCGTTCCACGATGCGCCGGCGAACCGCCGTTGCAGGGCCGATCCCCGTTGGATCTATGCCTCGGCCGAGCCGAGGCGAACCTAGTCAGGGGCACCTTCCTGCGGATAACCGACATGCGGTTCCGACCCGCGAACATCAGAGTGGCGGCCAGCCGAACCACCGTCCGCCGGCGCATCGTCGAACACTCGGAGCCAGATCACCACCCGCTCCTATCGATCGGGCGCCACAGCAAAGGCGCCCACAAGAAGGCCTGGTGGCCTCCTTCATCCAGTGTGCTGGCGGCAACTGCCGGGCCCTCAAGGCTTCCCCTTCGGGCGGCCTGCGGCCGGCCTTGACCGCCCTCGTCTGCTTCAACGCGCCCTGAAACCCTGCGGAGGAAAGTCCGGTGGACCGCTTGACAAGCCGTTCCACATCAGATCCCTACCGGGCCGGATTGTGGATGGTTTCTGCCGATGGAGGACAGCCGACTCACGTCATTTCTGGTCATGTCGCAGCACCGGCTTGGCTGCCGGATGGGAAGCACGTCGTGCTCGGATACGTAGGACTCGGTCAGCCCACGGACCAGCCCACGCTCTGGGTCGCCACCAGCGACGGCGCAGCAGCTCGGCGACTGGTTGGTCCATCGGGGAATTGGAACAGCTGGCCAGCAGCGGCACCGGGCGATCCTGCGTAGGCGCGGCAGAACGTCGGCGTGGTGCCGCGAGACGGGCTTGTCGGTTCCGCGCGGGGGCGTGTAGAGCCAACCGGCACAGTTGACAGGCCCGGCGGCCGTCAACGGCCGCGCCGGGCTCGTCCATGACACATCCATGACACAGCGCGCGTGTCATATGGCGGTAAATCGGGGGGTCTGGCGGACAACGCCGGACCACCAGAACCCCCCCCCCCCCCCCCCCCCCAGAAATGGGCCTTGACCTGCAGTTTTACCGGCGCCCCCGGCAGGACTCGAACCTGCGACCCGCTGCTTAGAAGGCAGCCGCTCTACTCCGACTGAGCTACAGGGGCAAAAAAGGCCTGTGACCAGCGGTTGTGCGCCGGGCCCTCTGACGACGCTCGCACAAGTGCCCTAGAACCGATTTCCTAACCACAGCTGATGCCGAAAAAGTCACCCAAAAGGGAAACGGGGAGGAGGCGAGCATGGCAAGCGGCACTCCCGCCAGCGTAGGTGACCTGGCCGCTCTCGTCCCGTCCTTCGAGCGCTCGCTGCGCGCCGCCAACACGAGCCCAAGACATCGAAGGCTACGTCGATGAGCCCGCCGGCTCATCGCTTCCCGGCCCGTGAGCATCTGCCCACGAAACTGTCCGGTCGGGCGGCGAGCAAATAGAGGCGTCATCGAGGAGCCGGTCCTCGTCGGGACACGTCACGGTGGCGTCCGGAGTGCGGCCTGAGCCTCCAGGCGGACACGGAAGTCCGGGTCCTCGGCCGCCGCCGCGATGGCCGGTCGGCTGGCCGCCGCCCCCAGCTCCGCCAGACCTCGCAATGCCTTCCAGCGCACCCAGGGATCGCCGTCGCCGAGGGACTGCTCCAGCAACGGGCGCAGGTCCGCCCTCCCGGCGTCCACCACTGCGTCCACGGCGGCCCGCCGCACCGAACGGCTGGAGTCCGTCACAAGCGTCTCCCATACGCGACGAGCGGTCTCGGCCGGGCCGCCGCCCACCAGGCCGGCGGCCACCTGGCGCCGCCCGGCATCGTCGTCAGTGGAGGCGGCGACGATCAGGTCGAGATCGGCGGTTTCGCCCGCCCGCAGGCCGCCCATCTCACGCCACGCCCGGTCCAGGCGGGTCTCCCGCCGTTCGCCCGAGGGACTGGCCGCGCCGGCCGCTTGCACCGATGCACCGGTCACGCCGCTTGGCGGCCCGGGCGTCGGCCTCCGGTCCGGGCCGGCGTCCGCGAACTCGTCCGTGACGGCCGCCAGCACCGCCGCCAGCAGCGCCTCCCAGCGGTCGGCCCGGCGCAACGTGAGGGCGACGAAGTCGCGTGCAACCAGGGCGGTGGCAAGGTCGGGGAAACGGTCGAAGAGGCGGGCCACGCGCGGATCGTCGGCTGCTTCCTCGGCCGAACGGTAGGAGCGACTGTCGCCGTCGTGCAGGGTGCCGGTACGGAAGACGAGGCTGCGCGGGTTCGGCGTGGCCTCCGGCGTGATCGGGCCGTCGAAGGTGGCCTCCAGGCCCGCGCGACCAAGGCCGTCGGCCGCGGCCACTGCATCGTCCGTTCCCGTAGCCTCCACCCGGAGCCCGAACCGCGGCCCTTCCCAGCCGAAGGCCAGGACCAGGCCGTCGTCCAGCGTCTCGGTCCACCATCCCGTGCCCGGTCCGACTGCGTCGGCCAGCGCGTCGCGGTCGGCGGGACCCCAGTCCTGGGCCGAGAAGAACCGCTTGAGCAGCGCCTTCACCGGTCCCAGCGCCTCGAACGGCAGCTCGCCCAACGCGTCCCTGGTCAAGGCGGTGATGGCGGCGGCTGTCAGTCCACGCTCCACCACGAGCCGGCGCGGGCCGACCGGAGCGTCCACGGTCAGCCCGCCGGCGCGGTGCCCGGCTCGAAGCCAGGGCCCGCCAGCTCGAAGCCGCTGAACTCGAAGGCGGGTGAGACCGTGCAGGTCACCAGCGTCCAGTCTCCGAGCGGGGACGCCGACTGCCACCACCCGCCTGGCACGCGACGCTGGGGCTCCTCGCCGCCGCCGAGGTCGGCGCCCAGGCGGGTGCCGGTGGGCGGGGTGGCGTCGTCCGGCGAGGTCCGGAGCAGGAGGGGAGCGCCGGCGTGGAAGAGCCATAGCTCGTCGGCATCCACCCGGTGCCAGTGCGACCGCTCGCCGGCCCGCAGCAGGAAGTAGATCGCCGTGCCGGCCCCCCGCCCGCCGCCGTCGGGCTCGTGGCGCCACGTCTCGCGGAAGTGGCCGCCCTCGGGGTGGGGCTCGAGTCCCAGCCGTCCGATCACGTCGTCCGCGCCCACTCCCATGCACCCGATGCTGCCACCCCTGGATCGGTAGCGTGGCCCGCACGCGACGGGAACTGTTCTGGCCGCAAGGGGGAGACGGCGGTGGCCGGCTGGATGCAGGAGGCGTCCACGCCCTGGTCCGGGACGCCGTCGAGGCGGCAGTCCCTACGGGGGAGCGCGCCCTCCTGCACCGCCGGGCGGCCTCGGCCATCGAAGCCCTCCACGGCGACCGGCTGGCGAGCGCCTACTCGACCTCGTCCGCCACTCGGCGGCCCTGGCGCCGCTCGGTGAGGGCGGGGTTGCGGCCCGGTGGGCCGAGCGGGTGGCGGCCGTAGCGACGCTGGGCCTCCCCCTCGGTATGGCGATGGCCAGGCCCTCGGTGGTGGAGTTGGCGCCGGCGCTGTCGCAACGACTGCTCGTGTTGTGTGTGCGGCGGGCGTACCATTGCCTCAGGCAAGAAAGCGGGTGAGGCCCATGCGCCGCTACCTCGTTGTCTCGAACCAGACGCTCTCGAGCGAAGCGTTGGGTGAGAAGGTCCGTTCGTGCCAGGCCGAAGGCCCCTGCCAGTTCCACGTCGTCGTCCCCGCCACCCACGGGCATGAGCACCTGACCTGGACGGAGGGCCATGACCGGGCGGTGGCCCGGGAACGCCTGGCCTCGACCCTCGAGCGCCTCCGGGAGGTCGGCGCGGCGGTTGACGGGGAGGTCGGCGACGCCCGCCCCCTCGACGCCATCGCCGACGCCGTGCGGGAGCGGCCGCCGTTCGACGAGATCCTCCTGTTCACGCACCCGCCGGGCCTATCCCGCTGGCTGCACCAGGACCTCCCCCACCGGGCGCAGCGGCAGTTCTCCATCCCGGTCACCCACATCGTGGCCGAGCCCGCGTCGGCCTGACACCCGCGTCGCGGTCGAACGGACGGACAGGTCGCAGCTCCGCGAAAGATCCGCCCGAGGCGTCCATCGGCGCCCTTCGGCGAGCGGGCTGACCCGGGTCGACGCCATCCCGGGCCGAGGGGCCCCATCTGTGGCACGCAGCGCGCGCCGGCCTGCTCCGCCGCAGCTCGAAAGCGGCGGTGGCGACTAGAACGTGCAGGGTGCTGGGCGCCATCTCCTACGACCCGCTGGTCCACATCGAGCTGGGCCCGCTGTCGATCTCGCCCCACGGCATCGGCATCGCTGCCGGCTTCCTCATCGGAGCCCGCCTGCTGCTCCCGCGTACCCGCCGGCTGGGCATCCACGACGACGACGTCTACTCCATGCTCAGCCGGGCGGCGATCGGGGCGATCCTCGGCGCCCGGATCGCCTACGTGGTCAACCACGCCTCGGACTTCGACTCCTTCATCGACGTGTTCAAGGTGTGGGAGGGCGGCATCTCGCTGCTGGGCGGCTTCTTCGGCGCCATCGGCTTCACGGTGCCGGCCATGCGCCGGCGCCGGCTGTCGTTCTGGAAGCTCATGGACGGCTGCGCCCCCGGCATGGCCCTCGGCGTGGTGGTCGGCCGGATCGGCGATCTGGTGGTGGGGGACCACCTGGGCAAGACCACCGACTTCTTCCTCGGTTACCTGTGCCCGCCCAACAGCGTCGAAACGGCCTCGCCGTGCACCCCCGGAACCGTCGTCCACCAGACGGCGTTCTACGACCTCATCCTCACCATCCCGCTGCTCCTCGCCCTCTTGTGGCTGCGACGCAGAACTCGGTTCGACGGCTTCCTCATCATGGTGTTCGGTGCCTGGTACGGCTGCCAGCGGATCCTCGAGGACTTCCTGCGTGAGGACATCCGCCGCTTCGGCCTCACCGGCAGCCAGATGACGGCGCTGGCCACCGTCACGGTCACGCTGTCGTGGCTGGCCTTCGCCCGCCACACGCCGAGATGGGGTCGCTGGGACGAGCTCCCACCGGGCCGCGCCGGTCCCGACGCGGGGCACGACCTCGATGAGGACAACGAGTCGGACGACGCCCTCGGGGCGCTCGACGACGCAGAGCTGGCCCGCCAACCGGCCGGCGACGCGGCCGCCGCCGACGATGCCGGGGACGTCCGTCCGGACGCACCCCGACCCGAACCACACGAACGAGAGGACTAGCCAATGGACGTGCGTATCGGCATCACCCAGACGCCGAGGGAGATCGAGCTCGACGTGGCTGAAGACGGCGACGCCGTGAAGAAGGCCGTCGAGTCGGCGGTGGCGGCGGGCGACACCCTGCTGTGGCTCACCGACCGCAAGGGCCGCCGCGTCGGCGTGCCCGCGGCCAAGATCGCCTATGTCGAGATCGGCAGTGCGAGCGACGACCGCCGGGTGGGCTTCGGCGCCCACTAGCGCTAGCCGCACCCGTGGGCGACCTCCTCGACCGCAAGCTGCTCCTCGTCACCGGCAAGGGCGGGGTGGGGAAGACGACCGTCGCCGCGTCGTTCGCCCTCCTCGCATCCCAGCGGGGCATGCGAACCCTCGCCTGCGAGGTGGACGCCAAAGGTGCCCTCGCATCGGTGTTCGAGACCGGCCCCACCTCCTTCGCGGAGCGCGAGGTCCAGCCGCGCCTGTGGGCAATGACCATGGACACCGAGGCGTCGCTCAAGGAGTACCTGGCCCTCCAGCTGCACCTGCCGGCCGCTGCCCGCATCGGGCCCCTGGCCCGCATGTTCGACTTCGTGGCCACTGCGGCGCCCGGCGTGCGCGAGGTACTCACCATCGGCAAGCTGGCCTACGAGGTGCGCCAGGGCCACTACGACCTGGTGGTGGTCGACGGCGCCGCGACCGGCCACGTGGTGGGGCAGTTGGCCGCCCCCCAGGCCATCAACGAGCTGGTGCAGGTGGGCATCATCCGCGAGCAGACGCGGTGGATGCTCGACATCCTCTCCGACCCGGAGAAGACCGGCATGGTGATCGTGGCCACGCCCGACGAGATGCCGGTGAACGAGACCATCGAGCTGGCGGCGCGGCTCCGCTCGGACACCGTCGTCGACCTGGCCGCGGTGGTGGTGAACCGCGTCCTGCCCGAGCTGTTCGGGCGGGGCGAGGAGGCCATCTTCGAGCGGCTGGCCCGCCCCGACGCGCTGCCGGCACTGCGCAAGGCGGCGGGCGACGACGTCGGCCCCATCGTCGACGCCGCCCGCCTGGCCGTCACCCTGCGGCGCACCCGGGCAGACCACATCGAGCGCCTGCGCGCGGAGGTCGACCCAGCCGTTCCGATGCTCTACGTGCCGTACCTGTTCTTGCGTTCGCACGGGCTGAGGGCGACGCACCAGGTGTCCGAGGCGCTGGCCGCCGAGCTGGGCTACTGATGGGGCGGCACTGATGGGGCGGCACTGATGGGGCGGCACTGATGGGGCGGCACTGATGGGGCGGCACTGATGGACCGGCCCCGCGGCCAGGCCTCGATCGAGCAGCTGCTGGCGGCCAAGGAGATCGTTGTCACCTGCGGCTCGGGCGGGGTGGGCAAGACCACCACGGCCGCCGCCCTGGCGGCGATGGCGGCGGCGCGCCACGGGGGCAAGGTGCTGGTGCTCACCGTCGACCCGGCCCGCCGGCTGGCCGACGCCCTCGGCGTGCAGGCTCTCGGCAACGACGCCCGGCGGGTGCCGGCGTCCGCCTTCACCGACGCCGGCCACCCGGCGCGAGGGGAGCTGTGGGCGGCCCAGCTCGACACCAAGCAGTCGTGGGACGACCTCGTGCGCGAGCACGCGCCCGACAGGCGCACGGCCCGCCGAATCCTGGACAACAAGCTCTACGAGAACATCTCCGGGCGGTTCGTGCAGAGCCATGAGTACATCGCTATGGAGCGCCTCTACGACCTCCACAACGAGGGCACCTACGACCTGATAGTGGTGGACACCCCGCCGACGCGCAACGCCCTCGACTTCCTCGAGGCGCCGGAGCGCATGGCCGAGTTCTTCTCCAGCAGGTTCCTGCGCGTGCTCACGGCGCCGGCCCGCTCGCGAGTGGTGAGCTTCGCCTCCAAGCCGTTCTTCACGGTGGCCGACCGTGTGCTCGGCTCGCAGTTCCTCCAGGACATCGCCGAGTTCTTCTCGCTGTTCCAGACCATGGCCCCCGGCTTCGTGGAGCGAGCCAATGCGGTGAGCCGCCTGCTCCGCAACAACCGCACGACGTACGTGGTCGTCAGCACCCTCGAGGCGGCGCCGCTGCACGAGGCCGGGCTGTTCGTCGAGGCGATCACGGCCAAGGGATTCCACCTGGGCGCGGTGGTGCTCAACCGGGTGCTGCCGTCGTACCTGCTCGACGAGCAGGCCGGCCTGGTGGCGGGGGCGCTGGCCGGCGACCCGAGTGCGGCGGCCGCCGCCCTGGCCAACGGCACGGGCGACGAGGCCCAGGTGGCGCGTGTCCTCACCGAGATCGCCGAGAGCTTCCTGCGCTTCCAGGTGGTGGCCCAGCGCGAGGCCGAGCAGCGCTCGGAGCTGTCGGTCGCCACCGACGTGGTGGCACCCGTCCCCTACTTCGAGACCGACATCTGCGACCTGGCCGGCCTCCTCCGCCTCGGCGAGCAGATCTGGACCTAGAGCGGTGGGAGCCGAGGCTGGGGCTTGGGCGGGGGAGAGGGCCTAGATTTCGCGGGTGCCCGTGGTCGACCCAGCCCTGGAGGCCTACACCGAGGCCCACACAACCGCCCAACCGCCGCTGCTGGCCGAACTGGAAGCGGAAACCAAGCGGTCGCTCGACTCCCCCGGGATGATGGTGGGCGCGGTGGAGGGCCGGTTCCTCCAGGTGCTCGTGTGGATCACAGGGGCTCGCAGGGTCCTCGAGATCGGCACCTTCAGCGGATACTCGGCCCTGTCGATGGCGGCCGGCCTCCCGCCCGACGGCCGCATCGTGAGTTGCGAGATCGAGCCGCGTCACGCCGAGGTGGCCCGGCGCTTTGTGGCCGACAGCGCCTTCTCCGACCGCATCGAGATCCGCCTCGGCCCCGCCCTCGAAACCATCGCCGACCTCGCCGGCCCCTTCGACCTGGTGTTCATCGACGCCGACAAGACGAGCTACGCCGCCTACTACGAGGCGGTGCTGCCCAAGCTGGCCGACCGCGGACTCATCGTCGTCGACAACACCCTGTGGAGCGGCAGGGTGCTCGACGACACCGACGACGGCGTGGACACCGTCGCCATCCGGGCGTTCAACGACCTGGTGGCGAACGATGCCAGGGTGGTGTGCGTGCAGCTTCCCGTGCGCGACGGCGTCACCCTCCTGGCCAAGGCCTGACTCGGTTCGCCGTGCTCGACTACCACCTGCACCTGTGGCCGCACGGCCGCCGGTCCGAGGGCGAGACGGTCGACCGCCTGGCTGCCTACTGCGAGCGGGCGGGAGCGGCCGGGGTCTCCGAGATCGCGGTCACCGAGCACCTGTTCCGCTTCTCCCAGGCCGACGCCGTGCTGGGCGGGTTCTGGGACGACGACCCTGACCCGGCGCTACGGGCCTTCATGGCCGCCTACTGGGCCGACCACGCCCACGAGGACCTCGATGCCTATGTCGAGGCGGGCCTGGCGGCCAAGGCGGCCGGTCTGCCCGTGGTCCTCGGCCTCGAGGTGGACCACTACGCCGGGCGCATGGACGACGTGCGGGCGCTGCTGGCCGGCTTCCCGTTCGACGTGCTGCTCGGCTCGGTGCACTGGCTCGGCGCATGGGGCTTCGACTGCTACGAGGATCATGCCGTGGCGGCCGAGTGGGACCGCCGTGGCGCCGAGGCGGCGTGGGACGGCTACACCGCCGCCCTCGAGGAACTGGCCTCCTCGGGCGTGTGCGACGTGCTGGCCCATCCCGACCTGTGCATGGTGACGGGCCGGTTCCCCGAGGTGCCGGGGGAGTACTACGACCGCATGGCCGAGGCCGCGGCGTCGAGCGGCATGGCGGCCGAGGTCTCCTCGGCCGGGTGGCGCAAGCCGGTCGGCCAGGCCTACCCGGCCCCGGACCTGCTGCGCCGATTCAAGGAGCGGGGCGTGCCGGTGACCACCGCGTCCGACGCCCATACCCTGCCCGAGGTGGCCGAACGCTCCGCCGACCTGCGGGCGCTGGTGGAAGCGGCCGGCTACACCGAGCTGACCGCGTTCACCGGGCGCGTGCCCCGGCCTGTGCCGCTGGCTGCGTCCACCATGGTCGACGGGTGACGCCGCCCGCCCGGGGGAACGAACCCGAACCGATCGTTCCCCTCGACGAGGGCCAGGCCCACCTCCAGCGCCTCATGGCCACCTGGGGGATGCTGGCCGACCTGTCGCGGGCCGACCTGGTGCTCTTCGTGCCGGCCACGCCGGGCGATCCGTCCCGCTTCGTGGTGCATGGCCAGATGCGGCCGACCACCGGCCAGACGCTCTACCACGAGGACCTCGTGGGTCAGGTGGTCACCGAGGCGGACAGGCCGCTCGTGGTACGGGCGTGGCGACTGGGCGAGATCGTGGAGGGCGAGGCGGCCGCCGGTCGGGGGGAGCGGGCACGCGTGCAGGGAATCCCCGTGCGCTGGGACGGGGCGCTGGTGGCGGTCCTCACCCGCGAGTCGCCCCTGGCAGTGGGCGGCCGGCGCCCGGGCGAGCTCGAGCGGGTGTACGTGGAGATGTTCGACCGGCTGGCGCGCATGATCGTGGGCGGCCGCTTCCCGTTCGCGCAGGACGACGCACCGACTGCAGAGGCCCCCCGCGTCGGCGACGGCGTGCTGGCCCTCGATGCGTCGGGACGGGTGGAGTACGCGTCGCCGAACGCGGTGAACGCACTGCACCGCATGGGCATCTACTCCAACGCGGAGGGGCTGCGACTCGACGAGCTGGGCGTGGAGGAGACCGCCATCCAGAAGGCCTTCTTCGAGGCCATGCCGGTCACCGAGGAGGTCGGCCGTCACCCGGACGTGATCGTGCTGCTCCGGTGCATCCCGCTGCTCGACAACGGCGATGTCTCAGCCGGGCTAGTCCTCCTGCGTGACGTCACCGACCTGCGCCGGCGTGACCAGTTGCTGGTGTCCAAGGACGCCACCATCCGCGAGGTCCACCACCGGGTCAAGAACAACCTGCAGACCATCTCGTCGCTGCTTCGCCTCCAGGCCCGCCGCCTCCCGCAGGGCGACGGCAAGACCGCCCTCATCGAGGCCGAACGCCGGATCCGGTCCATCGCCCTCGTGCACGAGATCCTGTCGCGGGACCCCTCCGAGCAGGTCCCCTTCAACGAGATCATCAGCCCGCTCCTGCGCATGGCCAAGGAAGCGGCCATCTCGCCGGAGGGGGTCGTGGCCTTCTCGGCCGAGGGCGACGCCGGCCAGCTGCCGGCGGAGATGGCCACGCCCCTCGCCATGGTGATCACTGAACTGCTCCAGAACGCCGTCGAGCACGCCTTCCCCGATGGCAGCGAGGCGCGTGACCGGTACGTGAAGGTCATCCTGAGCAACGACGCCACCTCGCTGTCCGTGGAGGTGCGTGACAACGGCATCGGCCTCCCGGAAGCCTTCTCCATCGAATGCGCCGCCACCCTCGGGCTCTCGATCGTCCACGACCTGGTCGTCGGCCAGCTCGCCGGCTCCATCGCCATGCACAGCGACGGTGGCACCGTCGTCGAGCTCCACATCCCCCTCGACCGAACCCGCTCCATCGCCTGACCAGACGGGCGGCTGTGTACCAGGCAGGGGTGCAGCGGACGCGCCGATCAGGGGGTGCCGGCGGCCGCCCCCCGCCGCCGAAGGCGGCCCACCCGGCTGCCGGCAAAAGGTTGAATGAGCGTTCAGAGCGAAGGACGACCGGCTCCGCCGGCCGTCCGAAGCACGCTCAACTCGTTCCGGAACCTCCGGTTCCGGAACGATTCAGCTGGCCGCCGCCTGCCGCTGGCGGCTGAGCCAGACCTTGCGGAGCTTGCGGCGCTCCTCCTCGGAGGTGCCGCCCCACACGCCCGACTCCTGGTTGGTGGCGAGGGCGAACTCGAGACAGGGCGACTGGGCCGGGCAGCTGCGACAGATCGACTTGGCCGCCTCGATCTGATCGACGGCGGGGCCGGTGGTGCCCACCGGGAAGAACAACGTGGGACTCGTGTCACGGCAGGCAGAATGATCCCGCCAGTCGTCGGTGTCCCAGTCGATGCTGCGGCTCCACATCAAAGCCACGTGCGATGTCCTCCTCGATTTGCGACGGCGTCGCCTTTGTGATTTTGTTCACAAGGTACACCAAAGTGTAGCGGCGCGAACTGCTCCGGTAGAAGGGAGGATAACGGTTTCGGGCAGGTGAAAGCAAGGGGTTGGTTGCCGGAAACCTTGTGGGCCACCGACCGCGTACCGTGACGACGCATGCAGATGGCAACGGGTGGGTGCCCAGGCCGGGCAGATGAGCTTGTCCGGACCGGCTAGGCACGTCCGGTGACCGCCGTATGGGCGCATCGGGGCGACACCGCCGGCGGGCGGGAGAACACCCTCGCCGCCTTCGCCGCCGCCCGGGCGGCGGGCGCCGACGGCGTCGAGCTCGACGTGCGGGCGGCGGCCGACGGCGTGCTCGTCGTCCACCACGATGCTGCCCTGGACGACGGCCGCTTCATCGCCCACAGACCGGCCAGGGACCTTCCCGCCTGGCTCCCCACCCTGGAGGAGGCCCTCGAGGAGTGCGCAGGCCTCCGGGTCGACATCGAGGTCAAGAACCTGCCCACCGAGGTCGGCTACGACCCCGAGGAGGGCATCGCCGTCGAGACGGCCCGGCTGGTGGTCCGCATGTGTGCCGGCGCCGGCGCCCTGATCTCCGCCTTCGCCATCACCACCATCGATGCCGCTCGTGCCACTGCGCCCGACATCGCCACCGGCTGGCTCACCCTGGCCGGCTACGACCAGCTCGACGCCCTCGCCCTGGCCGCCGAGCGGGGCCACAGCGCCCTGCACCCGCGCCACGAGGCGGTGACCGAGGAGCTGGTTGGAGCCGCCCACGGGCGGGGCATGGCCGTGCACACCTGGACGGTGGACGACCCCGACCGGATCCGCCTGATGGACGCACTCGGTGTCGACGCCCTCATCACCAACGTGCCGGGCGTGGCGCGGGCGGCACTCGGGCGCTGAGGCGCCCCGCCCTCGGTCAGGAGGCGGCGTGGCCGGGCGGCGACGGCACGATCACCCGAAGGCAGTCCGGACGGTGCGTGATCTCGAGCGTGTCCACCTCGCCCATGAAGTCGCCGTCGACCTGCCAGGGGAACGGGCCCCCGCCCTCCACCCGCACGGATTCGAGGCCCCGGTGGACGGCGACGCAGGCCATGCCCTCCAACCGGCGCCCGCCGGCCAGGGCGGCCAGGCCCGCCCCCACCAGGGTGACGACGCTGAGGTCGCGCAGCACCACCGCCGACAGGCCCGTCCCCGGCCCCGTGCCCGGCGCCACCCGGAACGCCCGGGGACCGAGGAACGTGTAGGGGTCGGTCTCCTCGACTATGGCGAAGTACCCGTCGGAGATCACCTCGCCCCCGGGTAGGTGGACGCGGAAGCGGGGCCGGCTGCGGTCGTAGTGACTGAGCCAGGTGGTGACCGCGCCATAGGCGAACAGGCCTTGGCCGAGCCACCGCTTCAGCCCGCCGCGCTTCTCGACCTGCTCCACGACGGCGGCGTCGAACCCGATGCCCACATGGAAGAGGAACGAGCGCGAGCCGGCCTGCCCGACGCCGACCCGGCGGATGGAGCCCGCCGCGATGGCGTCGACCAGGAGGCGCACGGCGGGCACGGGCCGGTTGGGAAAGCCGAGGGTGCGGGCGTAAACGTTGGTGGACCCGCCCGGCAGGACACCCAGCGCAGTGCCCGTGTCGACCAGGCCGTTGGCCGCCTCGTTCACCGTGCCGTCCCCGCCCAGCACCACCACGGCGTCGACCCCCGAGGCGGCGGCGTCGGCCGCCAGAGCGCGGGCGTGCCGGCGGGCGCTGGTGACGGTGACGGTGACGGTGTGGTGCTCGCGCAGCGCCTGCTCGACCAGCTCCCGGTTGCGGGGGGTGACGTTCGAGGCCACCGGGTTCACGACGAGGAGGAGCTTCACTCCCCGCCGCGCCCCATGCAGCCCGCTCCTACGAGCCTTCGGCCGCCGAGCGGAGCTGGGCCAGGCTCCGGGCCAGCAACCTCGACACGTGCATCTGGCTGATGCCGAGCCGCTCGGCGATACCCGACTGGGTCAGTCCTTCGAAGAAGCGCAGGTGCAGGATGACCTGCTCCCTCTTCGGCAGCTGGGCCAGCAGGGGCGACAGGACGACGCGGTGCTCGGCGTCGATCATGCCGGCGTCCTCCGCGCCCAGCTGGGAGCTGATGGTGTCGCCGTCGTCCTCGCCCGGGCTGGGCGCGTCGAGGGAGGCGAACCGGTAGGCCTGCCCCGCTTCCAGGGCCTCGAGAACCTCCTCCTCGGAGACCTGGGCGTCGGCCGCCAGCTCGGGGATGGTGGGGGAGCGGCCCAGCTCCTGGCTGAGCGTGCTGACGGTCCGGCCCAGCCGCAGGTACAGCTCCTGCATGCGGCGGGGGGCCCGCACCGCCCACCCCTTGTCGCGGAAGTGGCGCTTCAACTCGCCCACGATGGTGTGGGTGGCATAGGTGGAGAACTCGACGCCGCGGGTGGGGTCGAAGCGGTCGACCGCCTTGAGCAGACCGACCGACGCCACCTGGGTCAGGTCGTCGAGCGGCTCGCCCCGGTTGCTGAACCGGCGCGCAAGGTACTCGGCCAGCCCGAGGTGGGCCTCGATGAGCTCGTCGCGTGTCCTCGGTGAGCGCGTCTCGGCGAACTCGACGAACTTGCGGCGCAACTCGTCGCGCTGTGAGGCGTCGAGTGTCACCGGAGCGACCGTCCCCCGGGCCGGTTCACGACCCGTCGGTGGTCGGCTGGCGGCGCTTGACGAGGCGGAAGGCCGGTCGCCCCCGCTCGTCGCGGTAGACCGCGTAGTCGTCGACCAGGGCGGTGAGGATCTGCTCCGAGAACGACGCCAGCATCGGGTCGGTCTGGTCGTCGTCGAAGTTGCCGACGCCCACAACTTCAAGGGCGTCACTGTGCACCGCATAGTTGATGTCCACCGTGCCCGACCGGCCCCGGCTGCCGATGAGGGCGAAGCACAGCTCGTCGATGGCGAGGCGCAGGTCCTCCACCTCGTCGTAGCTGAACTGCAGCCGGCTGGCGAGGCCCGACGCGGTCACACGCGCCAGTCGCAGGAACTCCGGCGTGGCGGGGACTGCAAGCCGGATCTCGTCGCGCACCTCGTCCTGCGTCACCACCGATCCTCCTCGCACCCCGGTCGGACAGCGACGCTACCCCAGCGCCTGGTGAGGCCGGATCAACCCCTCCCGGTTGGTGGGCATGGAATGGGTGGGCGAGTATGCGGGGATGAAGGTGGCGGTGTGCGTCAAGCAGATCCCCGACCCGGCGACACCGGGCCGCCTCGACCCCACCACCAACACCCTCGTCCGCGACGGCAAGCTCATCCTCGACGACTCCGACGCGTACGGGGTGGAGATGGGGCTGCAACTGGTGGACGCAGCAGGCGGCGGGGAGGTCGTTCTCGTCTCCATGGCCCCGCACCGCGAGACGGGCGGGCTGCGGACCGCCTTGGCGATGGGCGCAGACCGGGCGGTGCTGGTGAGCGACGACGCCCTCGCTGGCTCCGACGCCCTGGGCACGGCCAAGGTCCTGGCCGCCGCCATCCGCCCACTCGGCGCCGACCTCGTACTGGCCGCCACCGAGTCCACCGACGGCTACACGGGAACCACGCCGGTGCAGCTGGCCGAGCTTCTCGGGCTGCCGTCGGTCACCTTCGCCAAGCGGGTCGAGCTCGAGGGCGGCGGGCTGCGGGTGCGGCGCCAGACAGAGGCGGGCTACGACGAGGTGACCTGCCCGCTCCCCGCACTGGTCACCGTTACCGCTGGTGTCGTCGAGCCCCGGTACCCGTCGTTCAAGGGGATCATGGGCGCGAAGAACAAGCCGGTCGACGTGCATACGGTGGCCGACCTCGGGCTCGACCCTGCGGCCGCAGGATGGTCCGGCGCCCGTCAGGTGATCGTCGACGTGGCGCCTTCGGAGCAGCGCAGGGCGGGCGAGGTGGTGGAGGACCAAGGCGACGCCCACCAGGCGATCATCCGGTTTCTCGAGCAGATCAAGGTTCTCTAGTGGCAGTCGGGCGGATCTGGGTCGTCACCGAGTCGTCCGGCGGCGTGGCCTCGCCGGCGGGCCTCGAGCTCCTGGCCGCCGCCCGCCGGCTGGCGCCGGTGGTGGAGGCCGTGCACTGGGGCGGCGACGCGGCCGAGGTGGCCGCCGTCCTCGGCGGCCACGGCGCCACCCGCATCCTCACGGTCGGAGATCTCGAGGGCGCCCTTCCGGCCGTGCCCGTGGCCGCCGCCCTGGCCGCCCGAATCGAGGCGTCCGGCCCGCCCGACGCCGTCTTCCTCACTGCCTCCTACGACCAGCGGGACCTGGCCGGGCGGCTGTCCGCCCGTCTCGACCGCCCCGTGCTCACCAACGCCGTCGGCGTCACGGAGGGGGCGGACGGTCTGCTCGCCGAGCACGCCGCCTTCGGTGGATCCACCGTGGTGCGGGCCCGGATCACCGCCCCGCCGCCGCACCTGTTCGTCTTCCGCCCCCGCACCTTCGCGGCCGAGGCGGCCGGTGGGCCGCCGGCCGACGTCGAGGTGCTGGCCGTCCCCGATACCGGCGCGGCCGGCGCCGCCACCATCGTCCACCGCCACGTGGCCGAGCGAGCCGGCCCCGCCCTCGACGAGGCGTCGGTGGTCGTGGCGGGCGGTCGTGGCTTGGGCGACCCGTCCCGCTTCGGGCTCATCGAGCAGTTGGCCCGCCGCCTCGGCGGTGCGCCGGCGGGCACCAGGGCCGTCGTCGATGCCGGCTGGGTGCCCTACTCCTACCAGGTCGGCCAGACGGGAACGACGGTGAAGCCCACCGTGTACCTGGCGTGCGGGATCTCCGGCGCCACCCAGCACCTGGTGGGCATGAAGGGCGCCCGCCACATCGTCGCCATCAACAAGGACCGCGATGCGCCTATTTTCGGCGTCGCCGACCTCGGTGTGGTGGGCGACGTGACCAAGGTCCTGCCTCGACTGCTCGAGGCCCTGGACGCACGCGACGATCGAGGAGGAACGCAGTGAGGCTTGGCCGACGGTGGGTCGTGGCGGCGGTGGCGATGGTGGCCGCGGTGCCCGCGTGCGGGGGCGACGAGAGCTCGTCCCTGGCCATCTCGCACCTGCGGGAGACGGCCGGCGAGGACCTGAGGATCGCCGGCCTGCCGGAGGACGGGCGGCTGGTCGGGAATGTGGCCAAGGTCGAACTGTCCGGGGCGGGCGTGAAGATCGTCGAGCCGGACGGCGACACGTCCGGCCGGACCGGTCACTACGTGGTGTTCGTCAACCGGGAGCCGGTCGCCCTCGGGGCGAAGATCCCCACCGGGCGCGGCGTGATCGAGACCACCGAAGGCGAGGTGACGATTCCGGGGTTCACCGCCGGGCCGCACACGGTTTCGCTCGTGCTGGCCGATGGGGCAAACCGCCGGATGGGCACGAATGCGGCTACCGCCTCGTTCACTGTGACCAGCCCCACCCTGGTGGCCTCGGCGCTGGCCAAGTCGCCGGCCAAGCAGCCGGTGATCATCAGCGTGGCGGTTGACGGCGTGCGGGCCCAGCCCCCGGACGGCTCCTCGGCCTCGGGCACCGGCCACTTCGACGTCTTCATCGACCGGGAGCCGACAGCGCTCGAAAAGGCCGTGCCGAGCGAGGCCGGCATCGTCCACACAGGCGAGCAGACCATCAGCGTCGCCGACCTGAGCGGCGGCGAGCACGAACTGTGGGTCGTGCTGGTGCGGGGCGACGAGATCCCGTTCGCCCCGATGGTGGCCGACAAGGTGGTCGTGGAGGTCGGCTGACAGGGCCGTCCGGGACCGACCCGGTGTCAGTCCCCGTCGGCCCCGTTGATCTCCATGGCGAACGGTTCGTGGTTGTCGAGTGCCTCGCCCGCCTGCTCCAGCACGGCACCGGTGGCGGCGCGAGCCTCGGCCACCACTGCACTCGACTCGGCGTCCTCCAGCAGGGCGGTGGCCAGCTCCTCGGCCTCGGCGACCATGGCGTCGGCCTCCTCGCGGGCCCGCCGGCGCACGTCCTCGGCGGACGACGCCGCTGCCCGCAACAGGCCGGCGATCTCGGCGCCCACCTCGGCGAAGGGGTCACAGGCCTCCTGGCCGGCTGCCACCGCGAGCTGGGCGGACACGGCGTCGAGCTGGGTCGTCATCTCGGCCAGCTGCGCCTCCACGGTCCCCCGGGCCGCCTGCTCCAGGCTCAACAGCTCGCGGGCCTCCGCGAGAGCCGCCTCGGCGTGCTCGACCGACGCCCGCAGGAGGCGGCGCTCGGCCTCGGCGACAACCAGCTTCTCCTCCGCCTCGCCGTCTCGTGCGCTGTCCTGGCGCGCCGCCCGCAGCTCGGCCCGGGTGGTGGCCAACAGTTGCTCGGACGCCGTGCGCACTTCGCGCAATTCGCGAAGTTCGGCCCGGGTGGTGGCCAGCAGTTGCTCGGACGCCGTGCGCTCCTCGCGCAACTCGCGAAGTTCGGCTCGGGCCCCCACCAGCTCCGCTTCCGCCTCGATCAGGTGCCGCGACGTGGCATCGATCTCGCCCAGGAGGTCGTCGGTCAGTCCGGAGACGGTGTCGAGGAGCTCGTCGACCTCAGCGGTGTCATAGCCGCGCCGACGGATGCTGAAGGCCCTTCGGACGATCGCGAGGCGAAGTGCGGTGTCCGTGCTGTCGATGGTCGTCACTGTCCCAGCCCCCAAGGTAGGACCACGCGCCGCCGTGGCCGCGGAGAGTGTTTAAATAATCGCTCTCAGTAGAAAAGGGTAGCAGTCCGGCGTAGGCCGCGCCATGGGTCATTCGGTCCTCTATGTGTTGTCTGACCCTCAGACCAGCGGCCACGGATAGGCCCGCCGGGACTCACCCGGGTCCGGGAACCGGCCGTACCGCACAACGGCGGCGGCCCGCCTCAGGGTGGCCGCCACCTCCTCGGGTTGCAGCAGCGCGCCGAGCCCGGCGTCGTCACCGTCACCACCGGCGAAGCGGTCGAGATCGGCCAGGAGGGCTTCGGGGATGGGCTCGCCCCCGAACTCCCAGATCACCGTGCGCAACCCCGGGTCGACGTGGAAGCACAGCCCGTTGTCGATGCCCCACACGTGCCCGTCCTCGTCATAGAGGCAGTGGCCGCCTTTGCGGTCGGCGTTGTTCGCCACGAGGTCGAAGGCGCAGATCGTGCGCAAGGCGCCGTGCAGCTCCGGGCGCTCGAGCAGGGTGAAGTAGTGCTGAGCGAAATCGGCCGGTACGAATCGTTGCAGCGAGCCCGGGCCGAGCGGTCCCTCGGTGCGGGCCACCGTCGCCGGCACGATGCTCCATCCCAGGGCGTCGGACAGCCGGAAGGCGGCGACCTCCCGCAGGTGGAGGCCGTCGGGGAAGTCCCACAGGGGCCGCTCACCCCGGTGCGGCTTGTAGATGGCGGGAAGGGTGGCGCCGTCGTGGCACACGTCGACCAGGAAGGTGGCGTTCGAGCTCCACGGCATGCGGCCCCGGATCTCGACCTCGCCGTTCGAGAGCAGGGCCAGCACACGGGGGGTACCGGACGGGTCGTCCGCCTGCCGGCCCGGAGCGGCGTCGTCCATCGCTCAGGTCAGCACGTCACGGCGCCGAGGAAGCCGGGTTGGGGCCCCGGCGCGGCAGATGTCACAGCGCTGGCGGCCGGTGCCCGTTCGTCCGGGGGCAGGCGTGGCCCCGCTGGTCGAGCGGGTACCCGCACAGCGGGCATGGCGGCCGGCCCGACTCCACCAGGCGCGTGCCGTGGACGGCGAGGGCGGCCACCTGCTCGCGGGTGAGGCTGAAGCGGGCTTCTGCCGCCGCCTCGCCTTCGGGGACCGCCTCCTCCATGACGAGGAGCAGCCGGTCCAGGGCGGCGTCGTACGAGGCGCCCAGGCTGGCGATGACCCACTCGGGCTCGGCCGGATCCTCCAGCTCCAGGTCCTCCGGCAGGTGGCCCGGGCGGGGCAGCTCCTGGAGCATGGTGCCCAGATGGGTGGCCAGGGCGGCGACCTGGAGCTTCTCGATCTTGAGGGTCACAACCTGGGCGCCGGCCCGGGCCTGGAGCAGGAACAGGCGCTGGCCCGGCTCGCCCACGGCGCCCACGGTGACCTTGTCAACGTCAAGCAGCTCGAATGACTCGCTCATGCCGCCCTTCCTGGCGTTCTGGTCGGCAGTACGTCGTGAAATTCGCACCGGTTCGCCGACCAGAACGGCGCAGTCCGGGTCACCGGCGGACCATCCCATTGGGATGGCCCACGTCGAGCTGCTTGACGGACCGTCCTCCCGGGCCGGTCACGAGGCACGCAACTGGGTCAGGTCGCTTACCGAGTTCACGGTGAGGACGATGGGGCCGCCGTCGCCGTAGGCGATGGCCGACACCGAGCACGGCGAGATGACGATGCGCTGGAACAGGTCTAGAGGGGTGCCGGTGGCGTCGGCCACCGCCGCCTTGATGGGGTCTGCGTGCGACACGAGCACGATCGTCTGGCCCGGGTGGCGGCCCCGCAGTCGGGCGACCGTCTCGTTGATCCGGGTGTGCATCTCCCGGAACGACTCGCCGCCCGGGAAGCGGAAGCCGCTCGGGTAGCGCTGCACGGTGCCCCACTCCGGCAGCCGGTTGAGGTCCTTGAGCTCGGCGCCGGTCCACTCGCCGAAGTCGCACTCGAGCAGTCCCTTCTCCACGCCCACTTTCAGGCCGAGGCGGGTGCCGATGGCGGCCGCCGTCTCCCGCGTGCGCTCCAGCGGCGACGCGTACACGGCGTCGATCTTCTTCAGCGAGGCGAGGCGCTCGGCCACCACGTCTGCCTGGGCCCGGCCGCTGTCGGCCAGGTGCAGACCCTTGGCCCGGCCGGGCAACACCTTGCCGGTGGTGGCCGTGACGCCGTGGCGGACGAACAGCGCGACGGTCGCCGGGGTCGGCTTCGGACGTCTCGGCATCTGTTCGTCAACCTACTCTCAACCCGTGCCGGAACTTCCCGCAGCCGGGCTCGCCGCCATCACCGACGAGGTGGTGTCGTGCCGGGCGTGCCCACGCCTGGTGGCATGGCGCGAGCGGGTGGCCGACGAGAAGCGCGCGTCGTTCGCGGCCGAGGAGTACTGGGGGAAGCCGGTACCCGGCTTCGGCGACCCGGCCGCCTCGCTCCTCGTGGTCGGCCTCGCGCCGGCAGCGCACGGCGGCAACCGGACGGGCAGGGTGTTCACCGGTGACCGGTCCGGCGACTGGGTGTTCCGGGCGCTGCACAAGGCGGGCTACGCCAACCAGCCCGACAGCGTCCGCGCCGACGACGGCCTGGCCCTCGACGGCGCCTACGTGGCTGCAGTGGTGCGCTGCGCGCCGCCGGACAACAAGCCCACCCCCCTGGAGCGGGACACGTGCGTCGGGTACCTGCGCCGAGAACTCGACGAGCTCGCCTCGGTGCAGGTGATCGTGGCCCTGGGCGGCTTCGCCTACGAGGCGGTGGCCCGCCTGGCCGGCCTGCGCCCCCGGCCCCCCTTCGGCCACGGCGTGGAGGCGACGCTTCCGGACGGCCGCCACCTCGTGTGCTCGTACCACCCGAGCCAGCAGAACACCTTCACTCGCCGCCTCACCGAGCCCATGTTCGACGCCGTGTTCGCCCGCGCCCGCCACCTTTCCCGTCTTTCGAGTAAATAGGGTGTCATTTTGACACCCTATTTACTCGGGAGCCGGGAAAGGCGCGCTCTCTCCTAGAGTCGGGAGGTGACTGACACTCCGGTCAAGGGTCGCTGGACCGCCCAGTGGAAGGAGCTGTTCTCCGAGGTCGTGACCTCGGGCCTGTGCACTGGCTGCGCCGGCTGCGTGGTGGCCTGCCCCCACGATGTCCTCGCGTACAAGGACACCGAGGGCGTCTACAGGCCCTTCCACCTCGAAGAGGAGCTGGGCCCGGACAACTGCATCCACGGCGAGAAGGGCTGCACGTCGTGCACCCGGGCGTGCCCCCGCTTCCGCACGTGGGAGTCCGAGATCGACAACCATCTCTTCGGGCGCACCCGGCTCCCCGACGAGATGGACGGCGTGTCCAAGGACATCATCCTGGCCCGGGCCACCGACACCGAGGTCCACGAGAAGGGCCAGGACGGGGGCCTCGTGTCGGCCATCCTTCTGTGGGCGCTCGACCACGGCTACATCGACGCCGCCCTCGTGTCGTACCTGGAGGGAGACGGCACCAGCTGGAAGGCGATCCCCGGCGTGGCCACGACCCGTGAGCAGATCCTGGCATCGGCCGGCAGCCGCTACACGTACTCGGCCAACACCATGGCCTACGCCGAGGCGGTGGCGGGCGGGGCCGAGAAGCTTGCGCTCGTGGGCATGAGCTGCCAGTCGTCGGTGCCGCCGGTGCTCTCCCTGCGCAAGGCGGGCAAGCCGGCCCGGCGATTCGCCCTCAACATCGGCCTGCTGTGCTCCAAGACGTTCGACGACGCCATCTTCGAGGAGCTGTTCGAGGCGAAGTACGGCCTCAAGAAGCAGGACATGGTGAAGATGAACATCAAGGGCGTCTTCCAGATCTGGATGCGCAACGGCGACTACCACGAAGTCCCGCTGAAGGAGTGCCACGCCTGGACCCGCGAGGGCTGCAAGCTGTGCCCCGACTTCGCGGCCGAGCACGCCGACATCTCCACCGGCGGCATCGGCGCCTTCAACGACTGGACGCTCACCGTCATCCGCACCGACCTGGGCCGGGAGATCATCGTGAAGATGCTCCAGGACGGCACCATCCAGGGCCGCCCGGGCGACGACGACCCGGGCGCCATCGCCCTGCTGCGCAAGCTGTCGATCGTGAGCCGCCGGCGCTGGCCGGATACGGCGGTACCCGACCCGAAGGTCGGCGTGCCGCCCCGTAAGCCCAAGGCGGCGCCAGCTCCGGGTTGACCTCGCCGCCGCGTGCACCGGCGGCGGCGCCCGGAGTCGTACTGTTCGACTGTGGACGACAACCTCACGCGAGCCGATGCCGAGCGCCGTGCCACCCTCATCTGGGCCGTCTCGTACGAGGTCCACCTCGACCTCACGACCGGCGAGGACACCTTCCGCAGCGAGACGACCATTCGGTTCTCCGGGAGCCTCACGGGCCAGCACACGTTCATCGATCTCGAGGCGGTCGCGGTCCACGAGGCCACCATGAACGGCAAGGTCCTCGAGCCGTCGGCCTACGACGCCGAGAAAGGCCGCTTCCCCGTCCGGGGCGTGATGGCCACCAACGAGCTCCGGATCGTGGCCGACTGCGCCTACCAGCACACGGGCGTGGGCCTGCACCGCTTCGTCGACCCGGTTGACGCCAAGGTCTACCTCCACACCCAGTTCGAACCGTTCGACGCCCACCGGGCGTTCGCCTGCTTCGACCAGCCCGATCTGAAGGCGGTGTTCACCTTCAGCGTCACGGCCCCCGAGGACTGGACGGTGATCTCCGTAGGCCGGGCCATCGAGCGGGAGGGGGGCGAGTGGACGTTCCAGCCCACGCCACCGGTTCCCACCTACCTGGCGGCCATCGTGGCCGGCCCGTACCACGAGGTCCGGGACAATCACGGTCACATCAGCATGGGCCTGTACTGCCGGGAGTCGCTGGCCCCGTTCCTCGACACCGAGGAGTTGTTCGACCTCACCCGCCAGGGCCTCGACTTCTTCACCGCCGAGTTCGACTACCCGTACCCGTTCGCCAAGTACGACCAGCTGTTCGTGCCCGAGTTCAACTTCGGCGCCATGGAGAACCCGGGCTGCATCACGTTCAACGAGAACATGGTGTTCCGCTCCCGGGTCACCGACGCCTCCCGCGAAGGGAGGGCGTCCACCCTGCTGCACGAGATGGCCCACATGTGGTTCGGCGACCTCGTCACCATGCGCTGGTGGGACGACCTGTGGCTCAACGAGAGCTTCGCCACCTACATGGCCACCCACGGCCTGGCGTCGGCCACCCGCTTCACCGACGCATGGGTGCGGTTCGCGGCCGGCACCAAGGCGGCGGCCGCCAGCCAGGACCAGCTGCCGTCCACCCACCCCATCTCCGCCGACATCGTCGACACCGACGCCGTGCGGCTCCACTTCGACGGGATCACCTACGCCAAGGGCGCCTCGGTGCTCAGGCAGCTGGTGGCGTGGGTGGGCGCCGACGCCTTCCGTGAGGGCGTGCGCACATACTTCTGGCGCCACGAGTGGGGCAACGCCCGCCTGGCGGACTTCCTGTCCGTGCTCGAGGAGACCAGCGGGCGCGACCTGGGTTCGTGGTCGAAGGAGTGGCTGGAGGCGGCCGGCATCAACACGCTGCGGGCCCGGCTGGGGGAGGAGAACGGCCGGTTCACCTCGGTCGATGTCGTGCAGGAGGGCCAGCCCGGCCACGACACGCTCCGCTCACACCGTGTCGCCGTCGGCCTCTACCGCCTGGGCGCCGACGGGCTGGTGCGCGACCGGCGGGTGGAGCTCGACGTGGAGGGGGAGCAGACCGCCGTGGGCGACCTGGCCGGCGACGAGGTCCCCGACCTGCTGCTGCTCAACGACGACGACCTCACCTACGCCAAGGTCCGCCTCGACCCCCGCTCGCTGGCGACGGTGGAGGCCCACCTGGCCGACGTGCGCGACCCGCTGGCCAGGAACCTGTGCTGGGCGGCCACCTGGGACATGACCCGCGACGCCGAGCTGTCCACCCGCCGCTGGGTCGCGCTGGTGTGCGAGCACGCCCCCCGGGAGAGCGACGACGCCACCCTGCAGCGGCTTCTGTTCCAAGCCGTCCACGCCGTCGAGGCCTACGGCGACCCGGCCGATCGCGTGGCCGCCCGTGCCCGGATCGCAGCGGTCGCCCGGGACGGCCTGGTGGCGGCCGAGCCGGGCAGCGACCGCCAGCTGATCTGGGCCCGTCAGGTGGTCTCGGCGGGCGACGGCGTCGAGGCCGTCGCCTACGCCTCCGGGCTGCTCGACGGCACGGTCGTGGTTGACGGGCTCGATGTCGACACCGACTTCCGCTGGCACGCGGTGGGCACCCTGGCGGCAGGCGGCGCCGACAATGACCGGACACTCGTGCGGGCCGAGCTGGAACGTGACCCCACCGACATCGGCGAGCGGCGGGCCGCCGCCGCCCTTGCCTCGCGCCCCACGGTCGAAGCCAAGGAGGAGGCGTGGCAGCGCCTGGACGACGAGGTGGGCCTGGCCCTCGCCCTCCTGCGGGCCATTGCGTCGAGCGTCGGCCAGTACTCCCAGGGCGACCTGCTCCGCCCGTACGTGCCCCGCTATCTGTCGTCGCTGGCCAGATGGTGGGAGCACCGCACCCGTGACGAGGTGATCAGCCTGGCGCGCGGCCTGTTCCCGTCCACCCTGATCGAGCCCCGGACGGTGGCGCTTGTCGACGCCGCCCTGGCCGGCGACGAGGTGCCCGGCCCCTTGCGCCGCATCCTGGTGGAGGGCAAGGACGGCCTGGAGCGCGCCCTTCGGGCACGAGCCGCCGACCTGGCGTCGCCGCCTGCCAGGGGCCACGGTTCCGAGTAGCCAGGAGCCACTGCTTCGAGTAGATGGCCCTCGGAAGCCGAGGGCCATCTGCTCCAGAGCGGCGGGGTCGGGCTACGGCTCGATGAAGATGCACTCCCCAGGGCACTCTTCAGCCGCCTCGATGACGTCCTCCAGCAGCGCGTCGGGGATGCGGCCCACGCCGTTGGCGGTGCCGCCCTGCCCGAGGGCGTCGTTGAACTTCTTGTCGGCGGAGAGGTCGGAGAAGTGCTCCTTCGGCTCCTTCACGTAGGCCAGGCCATCGTCCTCCATGAAGAACACGGCCGGGGCGATCTCGGCGCAGATGCCGTCGCCGGTACACAAATCAGCGTCGATCCAGACGTTCATGGTGCTCCTCGCATGGTGGCCGCATCCTACAAGGGCGGCGGGACGCGATAGAAAATCGGGCGGTGCTGCACCAAGGCCTCTGGTACGACCGCGACGGCAAGGCAATCGGCGTTGCGGACATGGTGCGGCTGTGCCGCGACCACGAGTACCGGGTCGTGGCCAGGGACTTCGTGGGCAGGACCGAGGTCTGCACCGTGTGGCTGGGGTTCGACCACAGCTTCCGGGGCCGGGTGCCGCTGCTGTTCGAGACGATCGTCTTCGGTGGCCGCATGGACCAGTACCAGCGCCGCTACACCACCGAAGAGGCCGCTCGCACCGGCCACGACAAGGTCCTGGCGTCGGTTCGCCGCCTGTCGGAGCCCTGACGACCGACGCGCTCACGTGTCTGCACTTCCCGCCGCGTTGTTGCAGACTGGAGGGGAATGGGCCCCGACGGACGTGCGATGAGTTTCGGTCGACCGCCGGTCTGACCGGTTGAGCAACTCGCAGTGGCCGAGGTGACCGACCGCGTCGCCCTGGCCGGAGAGGAGTTCGTGCGATGAGGCGGCTGGCCCAGGGGTGTTTCCGGCGACGCGGCCGGGTGCTGATCGCGTGGGTTCTCGGCATCGTGGTCCTCGGCGCCATCACCGCCGCGGCGGGCACCGGCTACCGGTCCGACTTCACGCTGCCCGACGTGGAGAGCAAGACCGGCATCGACATCCTGGAGGACGGCTTCGGCGGTCAGGGTGCCGGCCAGGTCGGCAACATCGTGTTCCAGGCCGACAACGGCGTGGATGACCCGGCGGTGAAGTCGACCATGGAGGCCTACCTCGCCAAAGTGGCCGAGGTCGAGGGCATCCAGTCGGTCAAGAGCCCGTACGACCCGGCGAACAAGGGGCAGATCGCCGAGCGGGGCGCCAACGCCGGCAAGATCGCCTACGCCGAGATCGAGGCGCCGTCGGACGCAAGCTTCGAGGAGACGGTCGCCATCGGCGCCGAGATCCGTGACGCCATGCCGAAGCTCGCCGGCCTGCGCATCGAGATCGGTGGCGCCGCCTTCGCCGAGTTCGAGGTCCCGTCGTCGGAGGCCCTCGGCATCGGCTTCGCCATCATCATCCTCATCATCGCCTTCGGCTCGGTGCTCGCCATGGGCCTGCCCATCGGCGTGGCCCTCGCCGGCATCGCGTCGGGCACCCTGATCGCCGGCCTCCTGTCGAAGATCATGACCATGCCCGACTTCGCCTCCACGATCGGCATCATGATCGGGCTGGGCGTGGGCATCGATTACGCACTGTTCATCGTGACCCGGTTCCGGGAGAACCTGCACAAGGGCCACGGCGTCGAGGCGTCCACCCTCATCGCCATGGAGACGGCGGGCCGGGCCGTGCTGTTCGCCGGCACCACCGTCGTCATCTCGCTGATGGGCATGCTCATCATGCAGCTGGGCTTCATCTCCGGCCTGGCCGTGGGGGCCGCCGCCGTCGTCCTGATGACGATGCTGGCGTCGCTCACCCTGCTGCCCGCCCTGCTCGGCTTCGCCGCCCATCGGGTGGAGATCACACGGCGCCGCGGCCTCATCGCCGCCGGCCTGGTGGCCATAACGCTCCTCGGCGCCGGCCTGGGCATCGGGGCCCTCGTGATCGCACTGCCTGTCGCCGTCGTCGTCATCCTGGCCAGCTTCGCCTTCGAGCCGCTGCGCAAGCAGGTGCTCGACAAGCCGCCCAAGCCGCTGCGCGAGACGGCCGCCTACCGCTGGAGCCGGGTAATCCAGCACCGGCCGTGGACCGCCGTCCTCGTCGGCAGCGCCATCGTGGTTGTGCTCGCCCTGCCCATCTTCGGCCTCCGGCTCGGCTTCTCCGACGAGGGCAACTACCCGGCCGACACCACCACACGCAAGGCGTACGATCTGCTGGCGGAAGGGTTCGGCCCGGGCGTGAACGGCCCGCTGATCCTGGCCGCCAAGGTCCCGGCGGGCACCGACCAGGCCGAGTTCGACGCCGTCGCGGCGGCGCTCGGCCGGACCGAGGGTGTCGCCTTCGCAAGTCCGCCGATAACCAACGACGAGGCCGATCCCACCGCCGTGCTGTTCCGGGTCGTGCCGGCCACGGCTCCGCAGGATTCGGCCACCACCAGGCTGGTGAACCGGCTGCGCGACGACGTGCTACCGAAGGCAACGGCGGGGACCGGCCTCGATGTGTCTGTCGCCGGCGGCGTCGCCATCGGCGTGGACTTCACGAACTACCTGTCCACCCGGCTCCCGTACTTCTTCGGGGCGGTGCTCGGGTTGTCGTTCCTGCTCCTGATGGTGGTGTTCCGGTCGCTGCTCGTGCCGCTCAAGGCGGTGATCATGAACCTGCTCTCGATCGGGGCCGCCTACGGCATCGTGGTGGCGGTGTTCCAGTGGGGCTGGGGCAGTGCGCTGCTCAACATCGAGGGGGCGCCCATCGAACCGTTCGTGCCGATGATGCTGTTCGCCATCGTGTTCGGCCTCTCCATGGACTACGAGGTGTTCCTCCTCTCCCGCGTGAAGGAGGAGTGGGACCGCACGGGCGACAGCCGAACGTCGGTTGCCGACGGCCTCGCCTCCACCGCCCGGGTCATCACCGCCGCCGCCGCCATCATGGTCGTGGTCTTCGGGAGCTTCCTGGGCGAGTCGGACCGGGTGGTCAAGCTGTTCGGCCTCGGCCTGTCGTCGGCCGTCCTCATCGACGCCTCCATCATCCGCATGCTCCTGGTGCCCGCCACCATGGAGTTGCTCGGTGACCGCAACTGGTGGCTCCCGGCGTGGTTGGGCAAGGCGCTGCCCAAGGTCCACATCGAGGCGCCCGCCGACCTCGAAGCCGAGTTGGCCAACCTCGACCTCGAGCCGCCCGTCCCCTCCGGGCGCGGTCAGGCCTGATCCGTTCCGACACCGGGTCGGGCGCTCGTCCTCCCGTAGGCTCCGGCTGTGCAACAGCTGCCCCTGGCCCTACCTGACGACGGCGGGGTCCGCCGGCTCAGCCTGGTGCGGCTCTCGTCCGAGATAGCCAGGTCGCTGGCGGTCATCGGGCGGGTGGCGGTGGAGGGCGAGGTCGTCATGCCCCGCTCCCACCCCGGCGGCGTGTACTTCACGCTGAAGGACCGCACTGCGCAGCTGTCCGTGCGCTGCCCGGGGCCCCGGGCGGGGCGGTGGCGGATCGTGGCCGGCGAGCGCGTGCTCGTGTCCGGCACAGCCACCTGGCTGAACGACCGGGGCCAGCTCCAGTTCGTGGCCGACGAGGTGGTGCCGGTGGGCGAGGGCGCCATCGCCGCCGCCATCGAGGACCGCCGGGCCCGCCTGGGCGCCGACGGCCTTCTCACCCGCCCCCGCCGCCCGTTGCCCATGCTGCCCGCCGTCATCGGTGTGGTGTGCGGCACCGAGGCCGCCGTGCGGGCCGACATCGAGTCGGTGGTCGCCGTCCGGTTCCCCGGCTACCCGATGGCCTGGGTGCCCACCAATGTGTCCGGGCCAGGGGCGGCCGACGCCATCGCCAACGCCGTGGGTGTGCTCGACGCCCGTCCGGACGTGGAGGTCATCGTGCTGGCCCGGGGCGGCGGCGACGCCGCCCAGATGCTGCCTTTCAGCGACGAGGCCCTGTGCCGGGTCATCTGCGCCTGCTCCACGCCGGTGGTGTCGGCGGTGGGCCACGAGCGAGACCGCCCGCTGTGCGACGAGGTGGCCGACCACCGGTACGGCACGCCGTCACTGGCGGCTGCCGCCGTCGTGCCGAGCCTCCACGACCTTCGGACGGTCCTCGATCGCCTGCGCCTGCAGCGCGACGAGATGGCGGGCCGGCGGTTCGCCGTCGCTGCCGCCAGGCTGGCCGCCGTCGACCGGGAACGCGCCGTGCGCACCGGGTTCGACGTGGCCCGAAGCCGCCTGGAGCAGGCCGGCGCCCGCACGAGGTTGATGCACCCGGCCCGGGCAGTGGCTTCGGCCGGGCTGCGGCTTGACCGGGTCGACTGGCGGGCGCCGGCGCAACGCCGGTGCGGCCAGGAGCTCCACCGCCTGACAGCTGCCCGCCGCCACCTCGATGCGCTCTCGCCTGCCCGGGTCCTCGAACGCGGCTACGCCGTCGTGCGCGACGGCGACGGGGCGGTCGTCCGCGACGCCGCGGCAGTGGTGGCCGGAGCGAGCCTCGACGTGCAGCTGGCCGCCGGCGGTCTTGCCGTGCGGGTCGACCAGGTGCGCCCGTGACGCCGGAACCGGGGGACGCGACCGGCGCCGGCGCGTCGGGCGACCGGCCGCTCACCTACGAGCAGCTGGTAGAGGCGCTCGAGGAGCTCACCCGGCGCATGGCCGACGGCGACATCGGCATCGAGGAGGCGGTGGACCTCTACGAGCGGGCCGGCCAGCTGCACGCCCAGGCGGCGGAGCGTCTGGCCGCGGTGCAGGCCCGCATCGAGCGCCTGGCCGGCGACGGCGCCGGGCCGGGGGAGTCTCCGGTCCCCCAGAGTTGATCGGGCGTCTGGTGGTTCCCACGAGCGACCCAGGACCTCGGGCTCGCGCGCGGGTCGACCTCGCCGCTGTCGTCGACGTGCTCCCTGCGCTCCGCACGCCCGGGTCGCAGAGGGGCACACGACGGCCCGGCGGACCGGACCGAGGTCCCTCAGCTGCGCGCCGGCCAGGTGTGGCTGAAACAGCGGTGGCTGCGCAGGCCGGGCGCGATGAGCCCCCAGAGGCCGCACAGGGCGCGGCGCGTGCCCTCGGTCCACTCGATGGCGTCCGGCGCCGCCACCCTCCGCACGACCTGGCGGATGCCACCCTCGTGCACCGCGTACCCGGCCCACGTGCCGGGGTAGTGCATGGTGGCGCCGATCTCGGTGAGCACCAGGGGCCCGTAGCGGCGGCGCCGGTTGCGGTGGGTGTGGCCGGCGCTCACGAACGTGGCCGGGTTGGCGGCGATAACTGCGTCGAGGAGGGCGCGGGACTGGTCGCCGGGGACGCCGGGCGGGTACGCCATCGGTGTCCGGAACCGCTGGACGTAGTGGTGCATGCCCAGGAATGCAGGCCCGGGGGCGGCGCCCACCAGTTCGGCGATCTGGTCCCGCTGGCGTCCGAGGACGGCACCGTGGTGCCGGTGGGCGATTGCCGTATGGGCGAGCACGACGCGCAGGCCGGGCAGGTCGACGCTGAAGGCGTCGTGCGGCATCGAGATGCCCGACGAGGCCAGTTCCGGTCGCCCGTCGACGGCCCGCCGCCCCACGTCGTGGTTACCCAGCACGGCCGAGATCGGCACACCCACGCCGGCGAAGAGGCGCCCCAGCTCCGTCCACTGCTGGGGCCGGCCGTGGTAGGTGAGATCGCCCTTGGCCATGATCGCCTCGGCTCCCCAGGCCACCGCCTCTGAGAGGGCGGCACGGGCGCATCGCAGCGGGTAGGGCTCGAGGGGGCTCCCCGGCTCGTCGCGGATGCGGCGCAGCACCCCGAATCGTCGCTCGCCCAGGTGGATGTCGTTCACGGTGGCGAAGCGGCACAGCAGTTCGCCGGGCGGCGGGGCCAGCGTCTGCACGGCGCCCACGCGTCGTGCCGCGCCACCGCCAGGTGGTCTCACGTACAGCCTCAGGCGGGTGGAGGGCGGGAGGCCGTCGAGGCTGGCTGCGCCCGGACGGTGGTCCTGCACCTCCACCGACGCGTCGCCGAGGGAGATGGTGGACCCCGGTCGCAGGCGTCGCCAGCACACCTGTGCGGAGGTGTCCTCAACCGCGAAGATGCCCACCTCGGTCATGTTCCGTTGTAGCACCCGGGGTACAGTTTGACCGTTCAAGCGGCGGCAGGAGGGCGTTCATGACCAGGTCCAGGTGGGCGAGGAAGGCTGCATGCGCAGCGGCGCTGGTGGCGGCAGGGCTGCTCCCGGCGGTCACGGCGGGGCCGGCACGGGCCAACCACATCGTGCTCGCATCGCTCCAGGTCACGCCCGAGATCAGTTCGGTGCAGGTGGGCGACACCGTCACGCTCACGGCCCACTTCAAGACCTCGGTCGTCAGCGTCGGTTCGAAGGTCAACTTCCACTTCGAAGGAGGCCCCCTCGCCGGGACCCCGGACATGAGCTGCACCATCGCGGCGCTCGCCACCACGTGCACGGTGCAGGTGGTGTCGAGCGTGTCGGGGTCGTCCCTGGTGCGGGCGTCGTTCGACGGCTCGACGAATGTCGACGCCACCGAGGGCCGGTTGGCCAGCTCCGCTACGTCCGGCGTCACGGCCGACTGCATCACCCCCGAGGAGGGCGAGACCGAGGCGACCGCCTGTCGGTCCGGCGACGTTCCCGCCGCAGGCACGGTGGCCGAGCCCGACGACACCGACGTGGTGCGGGTCACCTGGCGTGATCGCGGCGTCGACGTGGTGCCTGACAGCCAGGCCAAGGCCCTCAACGAGATGGCCACACTCACGGCTACCGCCTACAACCTCAACGGCACCCCGGCAGCCAACGTGCCCGTGAAGTTCGAGTTCTTCGATGCGTCCGTGTCGGACCCGGGGGGCGGGAACACGCCGGCCACACCCGACAAGGCCTGCACCACGGGGGCGAACGGCACCTGCGCCATCACCTTCACGCAGGCGACGGACGGCATCGACCTCCTCTGCGCGTGGACGTTGTCGACGCCGCCGGCCATGTCGGGCAAGGCCACCGACTCGGGCGGCGTCTGCAACTCCGAGGTGCTCTTCGACGTCGGCGGCAACGACGGGACGCCGGCCCCCATCGACGACGCCATCGACGTCGTCCGGGTCCTCTGGGGCAAGGCCAACCCGGTCATCACCCAGCCGACGGTCACGCCTCCGGTCCCCGTCGGCAGCGGCTATTGGCTGGTGGCCTCCGACGGCGGCATCTTCGCCCTCGGCGACGCCGTGTTCCAGGGGTCGACAGGCGCCATCAAGCTGAACCAGCCCATCGTCGGTATGACGTCCACGCCCACCCGCAAGGGCTACTTCCTTGTGGCGTCGGACGGCGGGATCTTCGCCTTCGGCGACGCCGTGTTCCGGGGCTCCACGGGCGCCGTCAAGCTCAACCAGCCCATCGTGGGCATGGCCACCACACCCAGCGGAAACGGGTATTTCCTGGTGGCCAAGGACGGCGGCATCTTCGCCTTCGGCAGCGCCGTGTTCCAGGGCTCCACGGGCGCCATCAAGCTGGCCCAACCCATCGTGGGCATGGACGTGACGCCCTCCGGCCAGGGGTACTTCCTCGTCGCCGCCGACGGCGGGGTGTTCGCCTTCGGCGACGCCGTCTTCCGGGGGTCGACGGGCGCCCTCAAGCTGGCCAGGCCCATCGTGGGCATCACCGCGACCACCACGGGCAAGGGCTACTACCTGGTGGCGTCCGACGGCGGCATCTTCGCCTTCGGGGATGCGGTCTTCCGCGGCTCGACCGGCGCCATCAGGCTCAACCAGCCCATCGTGGGCATGAGCCGCAGCGTCACCGGCCTCGGCTACCGCCTGGTGGCGTCCGACGGCGGCATCTTCGCCTTCGGTGACGCGCTGTTCAAGGGATCCACGAGCGCTATCAAGCTCAACAAGCCCATGGTGGGGATGGCCGGCTTCTAGGCCTCACCTTCGGTTCGGTCTCGCCTCGGAACCGGAGGTTCCTTCGGCGAATCTGATCGTGCTCCGGGAGTCCGGCGGAGCCGGCCACCCGGAGCGCTGACGGCTTGTTCGGCCGGCAGCCGGAGGGGCCGCCTTCGGCGGCGTGGGCGGCCGCCGGCCGGCCCTGGCGCACCCCCTGGGCCTTGGCGCGGAACGTCCCCGGCTCCGCTTGGAGCCGGGGACGTTCTCGTTGCTGCGGGCTGGCGGTGGGCTACGGGGTCGCAGCCATGCCGACGACCGGCTTGTTGAGCCTGATTGCGCCGGTCGACCCCTGGAAGGTGGCGTCGCCGAAGGCGAAGATGCCGCCGTCCGCCGCCACCAGCCAGTAGCCGGCGCCGCTGGCGGTCGCCGCCATGCCGACAACGGGCAGGTTCAGCCTGATGGCGCCGGTGGAGCCCTTGAAGACGGCGTCGCCGAAGGCGAAGATCCCGCCGTCGGAGGCCACCAGGAAGTACCCGTTCCCGCCGGGCGTCGTAGCCATGCCGACCACCGGCCTGTTCAGCCTGATGGCGCCGGTGGAGCCCCTGAAGACGGCGTCGCCGAAGGCGAAGATCCCGCCGTCGGAGGCCACCAGGAAGTACCCGTTGCCGCTGGGTGTGGTGGCCATGCCCACGATGGGCTGGTTCAGCCTGATGGCGCCGGTGGA